>DASPXX010000080.1:0-12236 GCA_035637095.1 Thermoanaerobaculia bacterium | reverse complement strand
GGCTCAGGGTTCCCTCGACAACCGCGCCAGCGTGAAATCCCACGAGCCTGGTCTCGTAGACACCAACCTGGCCAACGATTCGGCCACCCGCACGACGCGCGTGGTCCGCAGGACGGATCTCTCGGTCAGTAAAACCGGCCCTGCCTCGGTGACGGCCGGGGACTTGCTGACCTACACGATCGTCGTCGAGAACCGTGGTCCATCCGATTCGACGGGCGCGACGGTGACCGACACGTTGCCGCCGGACGTGTGCATGGCTCAAACGAGCGGTTGTGCTCCTGGGCCGGCAACCTTCTCGACCGGCCCCATTCCCCGCGGCGGCAAGAAAGAATTGAGCTTCCAGGCCCGCGTCGACTCCTCTCTGCGGCAGCCGGCGATCTCCAACAGCGCGAGCGTCGCTCCCACAGATCCGCGCGAGCAGGACCCGAAGGGACTCGACGACACGAGCCGGTCGGATGCGTCGGTGACGATCGAGGCCGATCTGGAGCTAACCGCCAAGACGGCCGTCCCGGTTTCCGACCTCGCCGACCCCGGTCCGGATCCGGTCGTCCCCGGCGACAATCTGCTCTATACGCTTTCGGTCGAGAACCATGGCCCCTCGGACTCGCGCGGTGGAACGATCACCGACTCGCTGACCTCGCATCTCAGGTTCATATCCTCGCCGGACGACTGCCAGGCGAAGGATGGAGTCGTGACCTGCCACGTTCCCGCTTTGCCGGCGGACGACGGCTCGCACGGTTGCGCCTCCGCCGCTCCAACGAGCTGCTTCAAGGCCCGCTTTGTGGTGAAGGTATCCTCGGACGCGGCCGTGGCCATCGACAACCGGGCGTCGGTCGAGGGTCTGGACGACGATCCCGAGCCAGGCAACAATGCGAGGAGCTCCAACCCGACCGCCGTGCAGCCGAAGGCCGATCTGGTTGTGGCCTTGAGCGGCTCGACGGATCTGGTGACCGTGCCGGGGGAGCTGATCTATACCCTCACGGTCGTCAATGCCGGGCCTTCGAACGCTGACGATGTAAAAGCCACCCTCGAGCTGCCCGAGGGGTTCTTCCCTTCGTCGCTGCCCCCGGACTGCACGGCGAGCGCCGCGGGGGCGGGGATTGTCGTCGAATGCGCGTTGGGCAATCTCCGGGCCGACGCACCTTTTCTGACGCGCGAGATCCGCGTCGACGTCACGGTCCTCCCCGCATCCCGCTCTGCCACCGCCACGGCCAAGGTGTCCTCCGCCACCCCGGAGCCGGACTCGCCAGAAGCCCAACACAACAGTACGGCCACGGCCACAACCATATTGGCGGCCGGCAACGAGGCAGATCTCACCGTGAAGAAATCAGCCGACGTGGATCTGCTGCCCGCGGGATCCCCTCTTCATTACACACTGGTCGTGAGCAACAAGGGGCCGGCCAGGGCCACGCGAGTGCGAGTGGAAGATCACCTCCCGGGAGGCCTTTTCTTCCCCTCGGCGTGTGCCAGCCTCGAATCCGGAAATCTCGTCGTCTGGACCGTCGGTGACCTGGACAAGAACGCCGAACAGCGCTGTACCTTCACCGTGATCATGACGGGGGTAGGCTCGTTCACCAACAAGGCGATCGTCACGTCCCAGGATGTCAGCGATCCCAACCCGAGCAACAACACGAGCCAGGTCACGACTCAAAGCGTGGGAGGGGTTCGCCCTCCGACGCCTCCCACGCTGATCCTGCCCTACTTCGAAGCGGACCGCGACCCGGCAGGAGTCGCGGCCCTCTTTGCCGTGCGGAATCCTGCGGACAATCCGGTGTGCGTGCTCTATGAGTATTTTCTCGCAGGCCGGCAAGCGCCGGAGAAGTCGGAGAAGTCGTGCGTCGCAGGGAAGGCCGTGGAAACGAGGAACCTGCGCGACCTCCAGCTCGGGGAAGAGCAGGTGGCCGTCGGCCATGTCGAGCTCACACCCGTCAGTTGCTTCGAATGCAGCGTCGCGAGCCCCTGTCCCGGCTGTGTCGCGCCGACGGCTCTGGCCGGCGATTTTTTCCGCATCGACTCCTCTCGCGGCGCTGCGAGCGGCGAGCTCCTCCTTTCGACCGACCCCACACGGCGTCCTCCCGATTTGTGCCAACGTTGGGACGTTCGGTTTCTCAACAGCAGCTCCTTTGCCGGCAGCACGGAGATCGTCTTCTTCGTACCGGACAATCGAGGAGGCAGCGCTCCCATCGCGACCGGGAAGGTCTACAGCGAGGCCGGCGATTTCGTCCAGACGATCACGGTCGATACTTCAGAGGAAGCCTTCCACCGAACGACAGAAGAGCTGTTGGCAAGCGCCGGGGCCATCGAATGGACGTTCCCCAATGGCGTGCCCGGTAATGTGTCCGCCGTTCACCGGGCGGGAGGAGATGCGGTGGCCGTTCCCGGCGTCTGCCGCCGGCCTCCCGCCGATCACGACCTCGGCGACGAGGCGCCCCTCCTGCTTCCCTATTTCGCCGTCGATCGAAGCAGCGGGGCGACCACTCTCTTCGCCGTCCGCAATGGAACCGATCGCGAGGTTCAGGTGCACTACGAGTACCTCTCCGCGAACGGCTCTCTCGAGCTCGAAGAGACCAAGCCACTCGCCGGACGCGAGATGCGGACGGTCAACCTGCGCGACATTCCTCAGCTGACCAAGGGGTCTGTCCGCATCACCGTGGTTCCGGATCCGGCAGCGCCCCATCGACGGGAGCAGATCCTCAGCGGCGACTATATCCGCCTCGGTTCCATCGGTGGAGCGGGCAGCGCCCTGGTGGACACCGATCCGCAACGCTCGCCAAAACAGCTCTGCCGGCATTGGGACGTTCGCTTCTTCCGGAATGAAACCGAGGGCCGGGACACCGACTTCGTCTTCTTCCTCACTGGGCCCGTAGCCACCGGCGAGGTCACCGGCACGGTCTACAAAAAAGACGGCACCCACGTAGCAACCATCACAGTGCCAGCTCCCCAGGGTTCCCCTGCCGCTTTCGAGGTCGCGGCCTCGGCGCTCCAGTTGAACGGTGATGAAGGTTCCATCGAATGGGATCTCGGCTTGGAGGGCAACGTGGCCGCCATTTTCAAGAAATCAAAGGGAGATTTCGGCTCCGTTCTCGTGCCGGGCGTCTGTCGCGATGAGGACACGCCGTAGGGACGGGGCCCCGGAGCCCCCCAAGGCTCAGAAGCGAGCCTCTCCGGGGCGGATCCCCAGAGCGGAGCCGAGCCGGGCCAAGGTCACCCAGACGCGCTCACCGGCGATGCGCAGCGAATCGTGCGTGTGGGTGCCACCCCAGCCGAAAGCGCCCTGCGGCACGGCGTCCAGCGGAAGATGAGAGCTCTGCGACACCCAACAAAAGAAGTTGCGCTCGACATACGGACCGCAGTGGCGGACCGTGTACCGGCCGATCGAAACGTCTCCGGCGAACACGGTATAGCTTTCGGTTTCCGGATCGTCTTCCCCTTCCGGCTCGAGGCCCAGCGGCGTGCCGGGGAGGCGCTCCAATCGCGATCCGATCAGAAATGTGAGCTTCGGCATCCCGGGGAAACACGCGAGTCTTTCCATGGCGTGACCTCCTGTCGGCACGATAGACCCGCGGCGGGCCGGGATGTTCAGGAGAGGTCAGCCGAGGAGGGTGTGCCCTGGAAGACCGCCGGCGAGAATCCTCGGCGGACAGCCGGCCTCACCGAGCGGAACGCCGTGGAGATTGCACACCAGGATCTCGGCTCCGTGCTGCCGCCGCGTCTCGGCGGCGGCGTGTCCCGGCAGGAAGGGAACCCGCTGGCGGCCGGCGCAATGGGCACAAAGAAAGCGTCCCTTCTCGGGCGGGCACTCCGGGCAGGAGAGCACGAGATCTGGAGAGTACCCATCCAGGCAGACCACGCGAGCCTGCTCCAGCGTGCCCTTGCGCTTGCAGACGCGGCACTCGTGGACCGCGCCCGGGCTGGCCAGCTGGCGCAGGTGGTCCTCCCAGATCGCCTGCTGCCAGCGCGATCGCATCCAGCGCTTCACGTCGGCTGAATCGGCACCGTCCGAAGGATCGACCGACGCGTAGGGCTTTCCCAGCCGATGTCCGAGACGGTCCATCATGATTACGCGCACGTTCGGTCCCTCGCGCGCCGAGCGGCTGGCTTCCCGCACCTTGTGCGGATGCCGGCTCCTCCCGGAGCTGCTGCCGTCCGCATCGAAGCGCGGCTGCACCACCGAGCAGAGGACGTCGCGGCGGGTGAGCTCGTTCCGCACGTGCCCCACGTAGAACCCTCCGCACAGAAGGAGGGCCGCATCGGTGTTGCGCGCGCTCATCGTCTCGAGAACGCGGTCGACGAGCGATTCGGCGAGGGTCCCGCACGCTTCATAGAAGGCCAGGGACGGAGGGAGGCAGAGGCGATCCACCAGCGCCGCTTCCGCATGGTCCACGGCGGTGACCGGTATGCCCCACTCTTCGAGCTCTTCCGCCAGCCGCGCCACCTGCGGGGGCCGCGCCAGGGCCTTCTCCGCCGCACGATGCGTCATCTTCTCCTTGAGCAGGTTGTCCAGGAGCTCCAGGGAGGTCTTCATCTCGTGGACGGTCTGCGCGGCCGGAGAGAAGCCGGCGATCCGGTCGCCCAGATCCGCTCGCAGGCTCTCGAGATCCGCGAAGACCTCGTGGACGCTCCCCGCGACCTCGACCGCGCGATACTGCCCCCGCAGTGTGGCGTATTCGCGATCATCCAGACGGATCAGGGAAGCCAGGTCGAACATGGCTCCCCGCAGATGCCGCTGCGCTCTCTCGTTCTCTTCGAAATCGTCGGCGGTCGCCTCCAGGAGCTTCGCCAGCTCCTGTTGGGCACAATCGTGCAGCGGCCGGTCGGAACGCAGGACCTTGCTCGTTCCCTCGCGGACCGCCTTTTCGAGCAGCGGCGTCAGACCTCGCAGATCGCCGGGCGTCGCTCGGGTGAGCTTGCGCACGAGGGTCCCCCGGAGCCATTGCCACTCCCGCTGCAGCTTGGACGGATCGACCAGCTCCCCGCGCCGGGCGTCTTCGATGTCGCGGAGAGCCGGATAATCCTCCAGGTCGACGCCCAGCCGCCGGGCCTCCGCGATCAGTGGGAACAGAGAGCCCTCGCGGAGGAGCCTCTCCGCTTCCTGCAGGTGCGGAGAGAGATGGCGCCGTTCCAGGCCGCGGACATGCCGCCGAAAACGGCGCAGCACCGGAAGGCTGACCTCCTCCAGGGTATGCTGCAGAAATAGAGGATCCAAACTGCCCAGAAACTCATCGCGCAGCCGGAAGAGCTCTGCCGGCGTGGCACGATGAAGCCTCTCTTCCAGCTTCGAGAAACGATGGAAGTCTTCAGGGCTCCCCTCGGTCTCGGAATCGACACAGAGCCGGTCCACGATGCGCCGCAGGAGGCCGGTCGCGATTTCGGTGGAAGCGCGGTGGGCTTCCCGCAGACCGTGGAGACGCCCGTGCCGCGCATCGGTCGCCTTTTGCACCCGGTCGTCGGCAATCCCGAACAGAGGAGTGTCCGGGCTCAGGAAGGCGCGCTCGATGAAGTCCAGAGAGCGCATCCTCCCCTCTTGCAGCGCGTGCCAGGCCGCGGCCGCTTCCAGCCCGTGATCGGAAGACCGGTGCGGATTGAAATAGACCTCGCGGTGGTGATCGCCCACGAGGATCAATCCCACCTTGCCCGTCCGCAGCAGTGCCTGGACGATCCTGACCAGGTTGCGCTCAGCGCGAAGGAAGGCCTCCCCCCCTGGATGGCCATAGATCTCCGTGACGATCACGACCCGCCGGCCTCCTGGCGAAGAGCGCCGCCGCGGAAGGTCGATCCGGGAGACCTGCTCTGCGGGGAGATCGAGATCCAGCAGCGGCTCGTACATGCGGATGCCCTCAGGTCCTGGCGGCCGGGAGCTTCTCCCGGAGCTCTCCGAGCGCGGCCCGGGCCTCCCTCTGCCAGTCCCCTTCAGGACAGGCGGCGACGGCCCGCTCCAGCAAGTCCAGGGTGTCGGCTCCCCCGTCCTCGAGGAGGATCCGGTCCAGGTGCACGGCGCGGCAGAGCCTGGGCTCCCCCCGGATGCGTCCCATCCGGCAGCCGGCCAGATCCGCCCCGATCATCTTGCAGCGGGTGAGATCGGCGTCGAGCAGAGAGGCCTGGGAGAGATCGGAGGCCGCAAGATCCGCTCGCTCCAGAACGCAGCGCGACAGGTCTGCGCGCCGGAGGACGGAAGCGTGCAGGTCGCTCTCCGTCAGGTCGGCCCCGGCCAGGCACACGCCCTCCAGGTCGATTCCCTGCAGATGCGCCGCGCCGTTCAGGTACGACAGATCATATTTTTCCAGAGAGCAGCCCGCACGGAGGCAAACCAGCGCCAGGTTGCGAAAACCGATGTCGGAAAGGTTTTCCGGCCCGCGGCGAGAGGGATGCCGAGCGAAGAGTTGCCGCCGGCCCGCACGCCGCACTCTGAGCCGCTGCTCCAGCCGGACGGACGACGGCGTCCCACCTCCGGGGGCCGGCCGCCGCAGGATCTGGGCCATGAAGTCGGCCACCGGTTCCGGCAGGATGGCGAAGCCCAGCACTCCGGGAAGACGAGCCTCCGCCCTCGCCAGCTCCTCGACCAGCCGCGTCGCCAGCATGAAGTGCTGGAACGAGGCATGGCTGAAGCGGAAGGTGACCTCCTCGTCGCGGCGGCCGCCCCGGAGGTCCGGCACCAGCAGGCCGTGCACGATCACCTCGCGGGCCACGAACGTACGCCAGAACTCGATCCCCTGAGCCCGCTGGAAATCGCTGAGCGCGTTGGTGATGAGGGAGCCCGGCAGGCTGTCGTCCTGGTGCACGAACATGAGCGCGGCGACCTCGCGGGTGGCTGCCCGCGCCAGCTCGACCTCGACGTGCCGGCGCCGCCTTTCGAAGCAGTGCTCGGTATACCGCTCGTAGAGATCCACCGCGTCGCCCACGCCGCCGATGTGATCGCGCGTCTCGACCATCATGCGGGCGAACAGAGGGGTTTTCGCCAGCTCCCGCAGCCCGGGATTGCGCACCACGACCCCGTGGAAGGCCTGCCATCCCCCCTCTCCGAAAGCGATCTTCTTCTCGTTCTGGCACAAGGAGAGAAACAGGCCGAAATCCTCCGCGCTCCAACCTTCCAGGTCCGCTGCGGTGAATCCGGGAAAGAAGGCAGCCGCATCCGTTGCGGCCAGCAGCGACGGCCGGGCGGTCAACAGGATTGAGCTGTTCGGCAGCCGGACGATCGACCGCAGGAGCTCGACGTAGTCTCTGGGATCGGTGAAGCCGCGACTGAAGTCCGACTCCTCCAGAGAGTCGAGCAGGAAGATCAGCTTTCTTTTCCGTGCGGCGACCTGGAGGTCGCGCTCCTGGCAGGTCACCTCCCGGCCGAGGGCGCGCAGGATGTCCCGGTCCTCCCGTCCCAGATCTCGAAGACGCAAGAGAATCGGGACAGGTGCATCCTCGCCTTCGCTCTCGAGGCAGGCGCGAGCCAGGCGGACGGCGAGGCCCTCGCAGACGTAGGTCTTGCCCGAGCCACCCGGAGCGAACAACGCGATGCGGCTCCCCGGCTCCGTGATCCTCGCGAGAAGGTGGCTCTCGCCCGCGTGCGCCGCCAGGACCGGTTGCGTCTCGCCGGTGTCCCGCAGGCGCGCCCGCAACGGAACGAAGAAGGACGAAGGATCGTGCAGCTGGAGGACCGCCTCAGCTCGCTGGCGCAGCTCGTCCAGGACCGCGGGGTCGAGCCCCTCGACTGCCGCGAGCCGTTCGAGGTCCACGGAGACCCCGCCCACGCTGTCATGCGAGACATGGGGGCTCAGCGCTCTTTCCACAGGATGCTTGCGCAGGAATTGCGCGTACTCCTCCCGCGACAGGTAGAGCCACGCGGGAACCGGGTGCTCGATACGCTCGACCAGGCGCCGCAGATATTCGTGGATCCACCAGGGGGCGCCGGACCGTCCCAGCGGAAGGATCGAATACCTCTGCAGACCGACGGTCCAGGAGCGGCAGCGGACGATATCCACCGCATGGACGAAGCCGCGGCCGAGCTGATCCCAGGTGGAGAGGCGGAGGGCCTCCGCGAGGGGAGCCCGCTCCAATGCGCAGGTCACGTCGAGGAGGCGAAACTCCTTGCGCGCCATCCGCTTCTTGATCTCGCCCTCGTCGGCACAGACAGGTTGACCGCCGGGGAAGCCGGCGCTCGGTCCGAGCACGCCCAGGGCTGCATGCGCCCCATGGCTGGTCAGCAGGAAGACCGGCCGCTTGCCCATTGATTCCAGGGTCTCGCACGCGAGGCAGACGAGGTCGAGACACCGGGCTCCCCGGTCGCGGTCCTCCTGGAGCAGGCGGACCGCCTGGGTGCCCCAGTTGAACTCCTGGCGAAAGTCGGCTGGAGCCAGACAGAAGTCGAGGATGGCTTCATAGAAGCACTCCATCAGCTCATGCGCCTCCGCGGTCTCGGGCGTCCGCCGCCCGGCGGTCGCGGAATCGCTGCGTGTCTGGAGCTTCCTGATGACGGCCTGCCCCAAAGGGCCGTCGACCCGGGAGAACCGGTCATTGGGGCTCACCAGCGCCGCGATCGCCGCTTCCAGAGGCGGTTCCTGGTTCCAGAGGATGTCTCTCTTTTCGAAGTGCGGGCGCAGCGATCCGGGTCGATCGGGGTCGACGCTCTCCTCGTCCAGACAGTACGTCGCCAAACGCCGGCCGCCCTCTCTCGTCACCCGCAACCAGGAGTCCGGCGGCAACAGGTCGACGGGACAGAGCAGGCGGGCCGCACCGAGCGAGATCTCGAGGTCGATGGTCGTCTTTTGAGTGATCTGCCAGGCGGATTCCCAGGCCCATGCGGGGTGGAGGTACGAATGGATCTTCCCTGCCAGATCCTCTCCGGAGAGCTCGATCGCGATCTCATCGAGGAAGTCGGCAAGGCGGATGCGGAGAGGCAGACGGGTCCTGTCCGCGTCGTCGATCTCGAATCTCCTGAACAGAGGGATGCCCGACCGCAGCACGGACCAGTTGATCTGCGCGAGGTATTCGAAAGAGACCCGGACCGGGCTCATGGTTCCACCTCCGGCAGGGGCAGCGCTCCGCTCGCGCCACTCTCGACCAATCCGTCGATGAGGCCGGCCCGCAGCGCCTGGGAGGGGCTCAGGAACTCCAGGACCTCGAGCCAGCTTTCGAGCCGATTGGAGGCGCGGGCGAGGATCTCGTGCGCCACTTTCTCTCCGAGCTCCCGCCGCTCCAGACATTCTCGGATCCGCGCCGTATCGAGCGTGTACTTGCCCTCGCTTTCGACGGCCAGCTCCGGCAGAGCCGTTTCGAGCGGAAAGCGATCGAGGAGCCCTTCCCAGGCCTCCTCGTCGTAGAGAATCTTGCTCTCCTCTCCCCAGGTCCCGATCTGCGTATGATGGAGGAGACGTGCCTTGATGATGGCGAGCAGGCGCTTTCTCTCTCCCTGATCCTGATTCGTGGCCCCCCACATGCTCTCGACGCCGAACCACTCCTGGAACAGCGAGATGCGGGCGGAGGGGAACGCCTTGCGTTTGCCCTTCGCGCCCGAGGCCAGAATGACCGAGGCCACGCCGATGCACTCGCCGATGCAGTAGGTGTGGACCGGACGGTCCTGCGAGTTGGCGTAATCGATCATGTCCGCGATGGCCAGGCCGGCCGGGACCGAGCCTCCGTAACAGTTGATATAGACCGAGATTTCGCCTTCCTTCTGCAGGAGGGCCAGCATCTGCATGGTCATCTCGGACGCCGACGCCGCGGTCAGCTCGGGGCCCACGAAGAGCGTCCGGTGCTCCAGGAGATAGGTGGCCAGGTCGACGTAGGAGCCGTTCTTGGAGCTTGTGGTCAGGACGTAGGGAAGAGCCATGGGAATTCTCCGGGTACTTCAGGGATGGAGCATCACGGACCGGCTGCGTGAGCCGGCCTTCTGCGCCAGGTCGAAGTCCACCTTTCGGACCACTGGATCGCGCCGCGTCCGTACCGCATGGATCCGGGCCGCGTTGACCAAGCCCTCGATCTCGGCCCCGGAATTGCGGGCCGTTTTCGCCACCAGATCCTCCAACTCGGGCTCGCTGAGAGCGTGCGTCTTCCCGAGATGGATCTTGAAGATCGCGTCGCGGGCTTCCTCGTCCGGCAGACCGACCTCCACCTGATCATCGAAGCGGCCGGGGCGCAGCAGAGCCTCGTCCAGCACGTCGCTCCTGTTGGTGGCCGCGATGACCACGACCGCATCATTTTTTTCGAACCCGTCCATTTCGACCAAGAGCTGATTGACGGCCTGAGAGTATTCCTCGTTGCCTGCATGGTCCCCAGACGAGCGACGCCGCGCCAGGGCATCGATCTCGTCGATGAACACGATGGCGGGGCTCTGCCGGCGCACCAGGCGGAAGAGGTCGCGGATGCGCGCCGCCGCCGTCCCGACGTAGACCTCCACGAACTCCGAGCCGGAAACCAGGAAGAACGGCACACCGGCCTCTCCGGCCACGGCCCGGGCGATGAGCGTCTTGCCAACGCCCGGCGGACCGCTCAACAGAATGCCGCGCGGAATCCGGCAGCCGTTGCTCACGTAAAGCTCGGGGTCCCGCAAGAACTCCACGATCATGGCGAGCTTCTCTTTGGCATCGGCCATGCCGCCGACGTCGTGAAAACGCATACCCTCCACCTCCCGGCCTGCCGACCGCGCCAGCGACCGGCTGACCGTGCCTTCCCGCTCGTTGCGGCTGCGCTGCAGGAGCAGCCGCCGCAACCGCCGGATCGCCACCTCCACGTCCTCCGCCGCGACGGCGAAGCGGCGCCGCAACCCGGCATGGATGCTCGCCTCGTTGAGAACCTCGGCCAAATCCGCCCCGCTGAAGCCGCTGGTGGACGTGGCGAAGCCGGTTCCGAAGGCGATCCGCTTCAGGTCGACGTCCGAGGCAAGGCGTTTGTCTTTCGCATGGATCTTCAGGATCTCCAGGCGACTCTGTGGGCCCGGCAGGTCGAGGTAGATCTGTCG
This sequence comes from Thermoanaerobaculia bacterium, assembly GCA_035637095.1. Taxonomy (GTDB): domain Bacteria; phylum Acidobacteriota; class Thermoanaerobaculia; order Multivoradales; family UBA5704; genus UBA5704. The sequence goes on along the minus strand of DASPXX010000080.1, from coordinate 1,291 downwards.
CTCGAAACGGCCGAGTCGCAGCAGGGCCGGGTCGAGGAGATCGTCCCGATTGGTCGCTCCGATCACCAAGATCTTACGGTCGCCGATGGCCTCCAGCTCCAACATCAGATGGACCAGCAGGTGGTGGATGGCGGTATCGGCGCCGCTCAGACGGGTGCCCCGACGGGAGTCGCCCACGACTTCGAGCTCGTCAAAAAAGAGAACGCAGGGCTCGCGGTCGCGGGCCTGTTCGAACAAACGCTTCAGGCGCATGGACGGGAGCCCCACGAATGGACCGAACAGCCGAGGGCCTACGATGTGACAGAAGGAGTCCGCCGCAATCTCCCGGGCGATGGCATGGGCCAGCAGAGTCTTGCCCACGCCAGGCGGCCCCACAAGCAGGACACCGTGCGGGATCCGCGCCCCGAGATCGCGGAATCGCTTCCCCTCCTGGAACATCTGGACGATCTCGTCGACCTGGACCTGAACATCCTGAGGAAGCCCGCCGATCTCCTCGCGCGACGCCTTGGGCCGGATCCACTCCCACCCCTCCTCCACCGTGATCTCCGGGCCCTGCGCTTGTTGCAGTCCCGCCACCAGGGTGGTGAGCCCGCCCGCGATCTCGCGTTTGGTTTTGAGGTCTTGCGCCAGATGCTCGCGGACTTCCCGGCGGAGGGCCCGCCTGTGCAGGATACTGAAGATAAGAGCGCCAAGGAGAAAGAGCAGGAGCACGCTCCCGAGGACGGCAAGCAGGGTCGGACCAGGGAGTGGAATCGCGGAACTCATGCGGCCTCCTCGGAACCCCGATCCGGCACGGCCAGACGCACCGCCGGATCGCCGAGCACGACATAGCGTTGCGCCTCGTTCTTGGCCAGCCAGAGCGCAGCGAGAGCGGGCTCGTCGATGCGCCCGCCGAACCGGATGCGCTCCAGCTCGTCCGCCAGCTCGGTGGCGATCTCGCCGTAACGCTGTCCCAGGCACTCCGTCGCGGCGCCCACCGGCATGCCGCGCAGGAGCTCACCGAGGACGCTTTCGAAGGTCCGCGCCTGTCCGCTTTCCGAGCGCCAGACGAAGGCCTGATCGACATGGCCGATCGCGGCGAGCGCCCCGGCGAGGAGGAGCCGCTGCGGCAGGTAGGCGATGAAATCCCGCTCGGCGCGCTCGGGCCGCCTGCCGGAGGGACCGCTGCCGAGGCCGGCGAAGGAGTCGAACCGCGGGGTGCCCGCGCTGAAACAGGCGAAATGGAAGCTCACCATTCCCTCGAGACCATCCTTCGGCACGTCCCCGCCCGTGAAGTAGTGCTCCCGGGTGG
>DASPXX010000079.1:0-12105 GCA_035637095.1 Thermoanaerobaculia bacterium | reverse complement strand
TTCGTTGTAATCGCTCTTCTGGGGCTTGACCTTGACGCGCAGGGCGTCTTCCTTGGCGTCATAGGTGAAGCTGCCCCAGGAGGTGGAGTTCTTCGAGAAGATGACCGTCCACTCGTCCTGGCCGGGGAGGAAATGGAGGCCGTAGGAGCCGGCGGGCAGGGGCTGGCCCTCGATCTTCACGTCGTGGCTGGTGGTGAAGACCGTGTTCTCGTTGGCGCCGCCGCGCCAGGGGCATTGATCGCCGCAGGTGCCGAAGCCGAGGCTGGCCATTCCATACGGGACCAGGCCGCCCCAGATCTTGCCCCGGCGATCCTCCCCCGTGGGGCTGTGGACGTCGGGGCTGTTGTACTGGATGGTGACGCGGACCAGGCCGATGCCTTGGGTGACGGAGGCGAGCTCATTGTCGCCATCCGGGGGCAGGGTGAGGCCGGGTTGCTGCGCCACGGCGGGCACGGCGGCCAGAAGGCAGGCCGCAACGAGCGCCGGCGGGACCAGTAAGCGGACGGGGTTTCGCGCCATGGGCTGTTTCCTCCTCGGAAAGGAGAGACAGGCGTCTCTTCAGCTCATACGCTCGGCGAGGGCCGGAGGTTCGGGGGCGCGGCGGCGCTGTGCTACATTGCTTTCCATGGCGTCGGACCCGAGACCCCGGATCTCTCCTGAAGAGTACCTGGCCTTGGAGAGACGGGCAGAGACGAAGAGCGAATATCTGGATGGCGAAATCTTCGCCAGGGCCGGAGCGAGCCGGCAGCACAACCGGCTCAACCTCAATATCGCGTTCGCCCTGGATTCTCAGCTCAGAACGAAGGGCTGCGAGGTGTACGTGAGCGAGATGCGGGTGAAGGTCTCGGCCACCGGGCTCTACACCTATCCCGACGTGATCGCGGTCTGCGGGGAGCCGCGGTTCGAGGACGCCGAGCTGGACACCCTGCTCAATCCGACCCTGATCATCGAGGTCCTCTCGAAATCGACCCAGGATTACGACCGGGGGACCAAATTCCTGCACTACCGCGCGCTCGCCTCCCTGCGGGAGTACGTCCTCGTGGCGCAGGACTGCATCCATGTCGAGCACTATCTGCGGCAGAACGACGCCTGGCTGCTCACCGAGACCGACCGCCGGGAGGACACGATCGAGCTGTCGTCGGTCGGCGCCCGGCTGTCGCTCGCCGAGGTCTACGACCGGGTCCTCTGATCTCTCCCTGCTAAGATCCCTCGTCGTGAAGCGTTTCCGCCTTCTCGCGGCCGTGGGGCTCGCCGCCTCCGTCCTCTGTGTCTCCTCCTGCCGGTCCCGGCAGGAGGCCGCCGCGCCTGCGCCCTGGCAGCGGATCGATCTCTGGCAGCTCAAGCCGGAGCTCGAGATCGTGCCGGGCAACAACAAGTGGCTGCGGCCGGTGACGCAGATCATCGGCTTCCTCGGGGCCGAGGAGGTGCGGGACATGAGCCGCGTCCCGGCGCAGCAGCTCATCGCCTTCCCCAAGCGGCCCTCGGGACAGATCCGCGTTCTCGAGCAGCTCGCCGGCTCGCGCCTCAAGTGGCGGATGCGGATCGGCCAGGACGCCTACTTCTCCTTCATCCCCCTGGGCACCCAGAAAGGCTGCGCCTGCACCTACCGCTTCGGCGTCCGCGACGCGGGCGTGATCAAGGAGCTCTACCAGGTCGACGCGCAAGCCGTGGGTCCGATCGCCGCCGCCGCGGCCGAGGTGGACCTCTCACCGTACGCTGGCCGCGAGGTGGACCTGCTCTTCCAGATCGACGGACCGCCCGAAGCGCTGGCTCCCGGTCCCGGGCGGCCTTTCCCCACGGTCCTGGTCGGCAGCCCGGCGCTCTACCAGCGGCGGGCGTTGCCTTCCCGGCCGTCCCGGGTTTCGTCCGACCATCCCAACATCCTCCTGATCGGGATCGACACCCTGCGCGCCGATCGCGTGGGCGCCTGGGGAAGAGTGCCGAGCCTCACGCCGGCCATGGACCGGCTGGCCGGGCAGAGCGACGTCTGGCTCGACGCGTACACCGCCTTCAACGTCACCAATCCGAGCTTCACGTCGATCATGACCGGCCTCTACGGCAAGAACCATGGTGTCTACGACCTCCAGACCCCCCTGCCGGCGAGCCAGACGACCCTCGCCGAGCTCTTGCGGGGCGCCGGGTACGAGACCATGGCGATCATCTCCGCCCATCATCTCGGAGACCACAACTCGGGTCTCGGCCAGGGATTCCAGGAGGTGACCCTGGCCAGCGAGCACTTCGCGGGCGAGCTCGCGGTGGACATGGCCGTCGACTGGATCGCCACGCGGGACGGCAAGCGCCCGTTCTTCGCCTGGGTCCACCTCTTCGATCCGCACACGCCGCACACGCCGCCGGTGCCTTTCGCCCTCGGCTTCCGCCCGGCCTCCTACGCCGGCCTCGATCCATTGCGCGCCTGGGTCCCATTCCGCCAGCCTGGGCCGCGGGGCTTCGACGAGCCCGTCCTCGGCGGCAACCGCGACCTCTATGATGGCGAGGTCGCCTACCTCGACCGCCAGGTCGGCCGCCTGCTCGGCTTCCTGGAGAGCCGCGGGTTCCTGGAGAACACCCTGATCGCCCTGGTCGCCGACCACGGAGAGAGCCTGGGAGAGCACGGCATCCTCTACCGCCACGTCGGGCTCCACGATACGACCACGCACGTGCCGCTGATGATCCGCTGGCCGGGAGACGAGCGGAAGGGCCGGCGGATCGAGGGGCTGGTGCAGACCATCGACCTCTTCCCCACCCTCGTCGCGGCCGCGGGGCTCTCTGTCCCGCCGCAGGACGGCGTCGACCTGCGCGAGCTGACGGGGAACGGCAAGAAGGGCCGCCGCGCCGTTTTCGCCGAGCACTCCGGCAAGCTCGGCCTCATGGTGCGGGCCCTGGAGTACAAATACATCCTGAGCCAGGGAAACACCCGCTTCTTCCCCGACGGGGCGTCGCTCTACGACCTCAAGGCGGATCCGGGCGAGACGAAGAACCTGATCGGCACCGGTCTCCCCGCCGAGCAGCAGCTCGGGGACCTCCTCCGCCGCTGGATGGTCGACCGGCGCAACAGCCCGCAGGCGCCGCAGCGGGAGCAGACCGACGAGGAGAAGGCGAGGCTGAAGGCGCTCGGGTACGGGTAGGGGGCCCTCACCCCCGGCCCCTCTCCCACGAGTGGGAGAGGGGTGTAGGTAAGCCAGCTCCACGATCGTTCGGAGGTCTGCGAACAGGCTAACCCTCTCCCCTCTCTCGCTTGCGGGAGAGGGGCCGGGGGTGAGGGTCTCCTACTCTTCCGCCGCGGCCGTCTCCCGCTGCGGCCTCGGCGCCACCAGGTATGCCGCGGCGATGCCGAGGATGTAGAGACCCAGGGTGGGCACCGCGAAGATGCAGAGGTTCACGACATCGGGCGTCGGGGTGACGATCGCGGCGACGGTGAAGATGATCAGTACCGCCCAGCGGAAGTGCCGCAGCAGGAAGCCGGGCGTCACCACCCCCAGGGCGGCGAGGATCGTGATCACGATCGGCAGCTCGAACATCAGCCCGAGGCCGAGAATCATGGTGAGCAGGAAGCTGAAGTAGCGCTCCACCGTGAGCATCATCTGGAATTGCTCGCCGATCCCGAGAAAGAACCGGGCCGCCGTGGGGAAGGCCACGTAGTAGGCGAAGGCGCCGCCACCCAGGAAGAACAGGGACCCGCAGATCAGGAACGGGGCGAGATAGTACCGCTCCCGCTTGTAGAGACCCGGGGCGATGAAACCCCAGATCTGGTAGAGGATGTACGGCGCGGCCAGGAACAGCGCCGCGAGCGCCGCCACCTTGAAATAGAGGAGGAAGGGGTCGGCCAGGCCGGTGAAGACCAGCTTCTCGCCCGGACGGATCTTCTGGATCGGCTGCTGCAGGAAGTCGAAGATCTGCCGTACGTAGATCCAGCAGGGGATGAAGGCGACAGCCACGCTGAGGATCGACCAGAACAGGCGCTTGCGCAGCTCCTCCAGATGCTCCATGAGGGACATGCGGGCCAGCTCCTCCTGGGTGGGAGGGCGCCTCTGGGCTGATGGGGAGGACATGGGAGGGAGGCTGCCTCAGGTCAGCTCATCGGGCTTGTCGTCGGGCTCCGCCGGGCTCGCGGCGCCCTCCGGAGCGACCGGAGCGTCTGGAGTCAGGGTCTCGGCGAGCACCGCCGGAGCTCCGGGAGCCACCGGTGCCGGCGAGCCATCGGGGAACCGCGGAGCGCGCAGCGCATCCAGCGCCGGGCTCGGACGATAGGGGCGGACCGGCGGCTCCGGCTGCTCGTCCAGGGCCAGCTCGACGTTGATCGTCCGCTTCAGCTCGTTGGACGCCTTGCGGAACTCCGACATGCCGCGGCCGAGGGTGCGGCCGATCTCCGGCAGCCGCTTGGGGCCGAAGATCAGCAGCGCCAGAACAAGAATGAAGAGCAGCTCGGGAACACCCAGACCGAACACGCGGACCACCTCCAGACGCCGATCATCGAACCCGCCGCGGGCAAAGTCAAGCGCGGCAACCGGCGCAGGGGATGCTACACTTTCCCCCATGAGACGTTCCTGGCGCATCACCGCGATCACCCTCTTCACCCTTTCGCTCGTCCTCGGCGGCTTGTTCGGCGACCGGCTGCTCGCGATCGGCAACGATACGCGGGACTCCCTGCGCCTGTACACCGAGCTGGTGAACGTGGCTCACGAGCGCTACGGCGCCGACGTGAGCTACCGCGACCTGGTCTACTCCTCGGTCAACGGCATGCTGCGCTCGCTCGATCCGCACACCAGCTTCCTCTCCCCCGAGGCCTACGAGGGGATGCGGGAGAAGCAGCAGACCAGCTTCTACGGCCTGGGCATCCTGGTGGGAGTCCGCAACGGCCAGCTGACGGTGATCTCGCCGCTCGAAGGCTCCCCGGCCTCGCGCATGGGCATCCAGGCGGGCGACGTGATCAGCACCATCGAGGGCGAGGCCACGGACGCCATGACCATCGACGAGGCGATCCAGCGCCTCAAGGGGCCGAAGGGGACACAGGTCAAGATCACGATCGTGCGGCGCGGTCTGCCGGAGCCCCTCGCCATGGCGGTCACCCGGGCCGAGATCCCGCAGACCACGGTGCGTCAGGCCTACATGGTGTCGCCGACCACCGGCTACATCCTGCTCACCGAGTTCTCCCGCGGCACCGGCCGCGAGATGGCCGACGCCATCGCCAAGCTCAAGGCCCAGGGGATGAAGCAGCTCCTGGTCGACCTGCGCAACAACGGCGGCGGCCTGCTCGACCAGGCGATCGAGGTCGCGGACCAGTTCCTGCCCGAGGACTCGACGATCGTCGAGACCCGCGGCCGCACCCGCGACTCGTTCCAGACCTACCAGGCGAGCGGCAAGTATCCGGAGCTCGGCGTGCCGGTCGTCGTCCTGGTCAATGAAGGGACCGCGTCGGCGGCCGAGATCCTCTCCGGAGCGATCCAGGACCACGACCGCGGCCTCGTGGTGGGCTCCCCGAGCTGGGGCAAGGGGCTGGTGCAGACGGTGTACAACCTCTCCTACGGGGCCGGCTTGGCGCTGACCACGGCCAAGTACTACACCCCGTCGGGCCGGCTGATCCAGCGCGACTACACCTCTTATTTCGACTACTACACCCACGCGGACGCCGGCTCCCCCGAGATCACCGGCAAGACCGCCGATCCGAGCCAGATCTTCGAGACCGACCTCGGCCGCAAGGTGTACGGCGGCGGCGGGATCACTCCGGACGTCCTCGTCCCGGAAGACGAGCTGCTGCCGTTCGAGCAGTTCCTCCTGGCGCGCAACGCCTACCTGAACTTCGCGATCGACTACACCAGCCGCCACAAGGGCCAGGTCAAGGCCAACTGGCGGCCGGGACCGGAGCTCGTCCAGGAGTTCCGCGACTGGGTGGTCAAGGAGAAGGTCGCGACGGCCCAGGAGATCGACGAGGGGCTGGCGAAGAACGAGGTCCGCGACTATTCGCAGCTCCAGATCCGCGCCGAGGTGATGAACGCCCTGTTCGGCCAGGAGGCGCGCCACCGCACCGTCTCCGAGGGAGACAAGCAGCTCCAGCAGGCCCTGAGCCTCTTCGACCGGGCCGCCACGATGATGGCGCAGCGCCAGGAGCTGGGCGCCCCCAATCCGCGCATCCAGCGCGAGGTGAGCCCCAAGGGCCGGCTGTAACCCTCACCCCCGGCCCTCTCCCGCGAGCGGGAGAGGGGTGAACAACTCTTCCACTCTCGGCAGGAGGATCTCGTGAGCCCATTCACGCGCAGGACTCTCCTGAAGGCTGGAGTCGCAGGCGGCGCCCTGGCGGCGGCGGGGCCGCTCGGCTCGTTGCCCGCATCCGCGAACACCGAAACGGCGGCCTCGCCGGCGAGCTTCGAGCTGGAGGAGGCGACGATTGCGCAGCTCCAGGCGAGCCTCGCCTCCGGCGAGCGCACCGCGGTGTCGCTCGTCGAGGCGTACCTCTCCCGGATCGAGGAGTTGAACCGTAAGGGTCCCACGCTGCGGGCGGTGATCGAGGTCAATCCGGACGCGCACGCGATCGCCGACGCGCTCGACGCCGAGCGCAAGGAGAAGGGGCCGCGCGGGCCTCTGCACGGCATCCCCATCCTCTTGAAAGACAACATCGGGACGGCGGACCGGACGACCACCACGGCCGGCTCGCTCGCCCTCGAAGGCTCGACTCCGGCGCGCGACGCCTTCGTCGCCGCGCGGCTGCGCGAGGCCGGGGCCGTCCTCCTCGGCAAGACGAACCTCTCGGAGTGGGCGAACTTCCGCTCCGAGCGCTCCTCCAGCGGCTGGAGCAGCCGGGGCGGCCAGTGCCGCAATCCCTACGCTCTCGACCGCGACCCTTCAGGCTCCAGCTCGGGCTCGGCCGCGGCGGCTTCGGCGAGCCTCTGCGCCGCCGCCGTGGGCTCGGAGACCAATGGCTCGATCGTCTCGCCGTCCTCCCGCTGCGGCCTCGCCGGCATCAAGCCCACGGTCGGCCTGGTGAGCCGCTCGGGCATCATCCCCATTTCGCACACCCAGGACACGGCCGGCCCCATCGCCCGCACGGTCGCCGACGCCGCCGTCCTCCTCGGTGCCATGACGGGAGTGGACGAGCGGGACGACGCCACACGGGCGAGCCGCGGCAAGGCGGCCGAGGACTACACGAAATTCCTCGACCCGGACAGCCTCGAGGGAGCGCGCATCGGCATCTACCACCCCGGCTCGCTCGACGACAATCCGCTGGTCGCCGCCGTCATGAAAGAAGCCATCGCGGCGATGAAGGACCGCGGGGCCGTGATCGTCGACCCGGTCAAGATCGAGACCGCCAGCAAGTTCGGCGACGAGGAGTACCAGGTCCTGCTCTACGAGTTCAAGACGGACTTGAACCGCTACCTGGCCGACCTGGGGCCGGACGCGCCCGTCCGCACGCTCCAGGACGCCATCGAATTCAACGAGAAGAACCGCGACCGGGTGATGCCCTACTTCGGGCAGGAGATCTTCCTCAAAGCCCAGGCCAAGGGGCCGCTCACCGACGCCGCCTACAAGAAGGCCCTGGAGACCTGCCGCCGCTACGCCCGCAAGGAGGGGCTCGACGCGGTCCTCGCGAAGCACAAGCTGGACGCCATCGTAGCGTCGAGCGGCGGACCCGCCTGGCTGATCGACCTGGTCAACGGCGACTCCGGAACCGGCGGCAGCTCCTCGCTCGCCGCGGTCTCGGGCTACCCCAGCATCACCGTACCGGCCGGCTGGGCCTTCGGTCTCCCCCTGGGGATCTCCTTCATCGGCCCGGCCTGGAGCGAGCCGAAGCTGATCCGGTTCGCCTACGCCTTCGAGCAGGCGACCAAGGTGCGCAAGCCGCCGCGGTTCCTGGCAACGGCGGAGTTGTAGAACCCTCACGTCGCAACGTACCGGTGCAGTGGCGCAACGTACCCGTGCAACGCGCCATCGTACCGGTGCAATGGCGCATTGTACCGGTGCAACGGCGCAACGTACCGGTACAACGTCGCATTGCACCGGTGCATTGGCGCAACGTACCGGTACAATGGCGCGTCCGTCCTCTCGAGCGAAGCAACCATGGGCTTCGACTCCGACATGCTCCCCCTCCATTGGCGCAACAGAGTCCTTGGTCGTCGCAATGAATCGGATCTTTGCGACATTGCACCGAGTGAGTGGCGCAACGATCTCGTCCAACGGTTCACGGGAGCGGTACTTTGCGCCGATGTACTCGATGAATGGCGCAATTGACGTCCACTTTGCGCCGTTCATCGGGATCATTGCGACAGTCCAGAGGTTCTCCGAGCCGTTGCACCTGTACCCGAGACGGTTGGAGCTGCCGCGTGACTTGGCCAGGCGGAGAAGAGCTTGATGGAACCGGTGCAATGGCGCAATGTACCGGTGCAACGGCAGGTTTTCCCCTGTTCTGCGTCACGCTGGAGAGGTACAATGGGCGCTTGTACCGGATGGTTGCGCCGGCCAGGAGGTCCATTGCGACGGTTCTCCGGTGCAATGAGGGGCTCAGGCCCTCGGTTGCGACATTCGAGCGGTACAACGACGGAAGAGGAGAGTGCAATGCGACAAGAGATGTCTGTCTCGAAGCTCCTGACCGAGCTCGAGGCGTGCGTGAAGCATCATGAGAGCCAGGAGGCGCATCACGCGGAGCGGGAGGTCCACCATCGCGAGCAGCGGGCAACCCACGCCGCCGAGCTTGCGACCGCCCGCGAGCGGCTGGAGGCGTACCGGACGGCGGCCGAGGCGGCGGGAGAGCTCGTGGCCCGTTCCCGCATCCCGCCGGCCACCCCGAAGGACGATCTTCCGCCGGGCGCGTCGGTCCGAGTCAGCAAGCTCGCGGCCCGCGTGGTGGAGACCAAGGACCCCACCGAAACGTTTGGTGGAGCCTCCATCGCCCGCGAGGTCAACCAGCGCTACGGCAAACGTCTGCGCCGGCCGGCCCAGGCCCGCACCGTGGCCACCGCGCTCCGCCGCATGGCCGCCGCCGGCCGCATCCAGCAGGTCGAGGAAGGCCGGGCGCACCACGAGGCCCTCTACACGCGCGAGTAACCCTGGACCTCGTTCGGGTCCATGATGCCGCCCTCATCTCACTGCGTGCTCTCACCTCCCGGAATGGCCAGCCGCGGCGAAAGGAGTGGCTCGGGTGGCGTGCGACATGAAGTGCTACCCTCCGGCGGCCCGCCCGCCGGCCTCCATGGTCGTGCGGGGGCGACACGCCCGGGGAAGGACGGCGGTCGCCAGGCGGGAAGAAGAGCCGGTGTCCGGGACCCTCACCCCCTGGCCCATAAGCGCTAACTTTGAGCCCCCGGAGGGGGGCGCCAGCATGTAGCCCGGGGCGTGAGCCCCGGGTTTGCGGGTCGTCGCGATTTCCTAAGCCCCAGCGGGGCGACAGCAGATTCCACGTTCCCTCCGGAACCACAGATCGCGCAGACCTGCACTGTCGCCCCCTCCGGGGGCTTTGGAATGAGGGGGGCGCCCTCAACCCGGGGCTCACGCCCCGGGCTACATGCTGGCGCCCCCTCCGGGGGCTCAAAGTTAGCGCCTATGCCCCCTGGCCCCCTCCCGTGAGCAAGGACTACCTGATCCTGACGCCGGTCGAATCGAGCCTGACCTAGCACCGTTCATAAGCATTCCAGCCCCCCCGCGGAGAGGCACTCCTGGGAGTGGTGGCGTCGAATCCATATGACCGGCATGTGTCAGCGTTGACATCGATACGAAGAGGGCGTAAGTTAAGCGCATTCGGAGCTTTAGAGGGTTCTCCGCGGCGCTTGGCGTCGAGAACAGGGAGAAGGCGATGGTCGTAAATGAGGCGGTTGACGGCGTTGAATTCTACGTTAGGCGGCCGAAAGACCTCTGGTGACCACTCCAAAATCGAAGAGAAGCAGGTCGGGTCGAGTTGTTCGCGGCTCGTTGCTAGCCGCAAGTGGTGTCGTGGGGCTTGCGTCTGCGGTCCTAAGCGCGCATCTGCGGTGGATCGGCATCACCGTTGCGCTCCTGTGCTTCCTGCTCAGTGCTTCTCTTCTCAGCAAAGCCGCCGCGATCGCTGACCAGATGACTGATGTCGTTGGCAAGCGGGTTCAAATAGAAGTCTGGGGTCAGCCCCTGGAATCAAGCGCCTCCCTCCAAGTGCACTCTGTACGGGTGCTCAGTGCCGGCCTTCACATCTATCTGCAGTCCACACTCGCAGCATCACCGCGCGATCTAAAGATCGCGCAGCCGAGCAGCGTGCAGTTTGCCGACGCTCAACTAGTAATTGCCAAAGCTGCATACGTCAGCCTTGCAGGCAAGAAGCTAGGACCCAGCAGCCATCAACCGGCCTTACGACTATCGTGGTCGGCCGCCTAACCCCTCGTTGCGGCGGACCTCACCCGGGCGTTCGCCCGGGTTCGGCCGCTGAACTCAGACACCGTTCGGCGACACAAAAAAGGAAACCTAGATGCGAATCTCACGCCTAAACTCATGGCTTAGAGGTCTCTTCGGTGGTGTGCCGGGGAAACCGTCGGGAGATGAAATACACTCCGCGAGCGTTGAGTTTTTAAGCCCTCTGAACCGAGGCGTTCTGGGATATCTGAGGAAGCGGAGCAGGAAAGCCGGACTGGTGAGTGCTTCGCCAACGAGCGTGGAAGATCCACTCACTAAGACCAGCACCCATCCCGAGATCGGCGAGCGGCTCTGGGGCACGCTTGCGGCTTCGCTGCCGGTCGATTGTCGGTGGATCGTTTGCGGGACACCGGTCTTGATGCATCCACAGACGGGCGTCCTGTTCGGCGTTGGCATCGGGATGGCCTATTGCCTGCGGCTGACCGACGCCGACATGGAGATCGCCTTGAAGACTGGGGCGAGTACCGAGATCAGATGGTCCAGCGGAAGTCCGCTCGACCTGGCGAGGCAGTTTGGGCCAGGCTGGGTAGCCGGGAGCTGGCAGCAAGTGGAATTGGAGTGGTGTCGTGCCGAGTATGAGGCGCTTGGGAGGACCGCAGCAGGGGAGGTTGCCCCGGAGGAGGGAGTTTCCTAGAGCGGCCAGCCTGCCGTAGTCCCTGCGAGCGAAGGCCGTACCAGCCGCAGCTTTAGGCTGGAACTCCCAGCCTCAGGTAAACTTATCTTTGTCCACACTGATAAGCTTGGCAAGGAGCTGGGCCGTCACCGGTCCCCGGAGCTTCACGCTCCGCTCCCGAACAGGGCCGCAATCTCGGCTTCGCCCATGCGATTGAAATCTTCGGGCACGGAGATCTCGCCTGCGAGGAAGCCCAGCCGTTGCGGCATTGGGGGAGCATCCAGCGCCGCCACCTTCACCAGCGGCTTGCCCGCCTTGGCGATCACGAATGCTTCTCCCTTGACGGCCAGATCAACCAGCTTCGAGAGCTGAGTCTTGGCTTCATGGATGTTGACGGTGACCATCTCGACCTCCGAGGACTAAATAAACTGACCGAACTAAGGACCTGCTACGAAATAAATCAGCCAGGATGATCCTCTTCTCTCGCAGCTTGAAATGATGATGTTGATGGCCGTCCTATCCGGCCCAACGGGCCGGGAGACCATAGCCCAGGGATGAGGCCGCAGGCCGATTCCCTGGGATCCAACGGCCGCCACGATCATGCGGCCTGAAGGGCCGCGGGAGCCTTCACCAGGAGCGGAGCCATTTCGAACAAACCTCTCGCGGCCCTTCAGGCCGCGGGGTAAATCGGCCTCCCGTGACCCAGGGCATCGGCTGCGGCCGAAGCCCTGGGCTCCGATCTCCCGGCCCGTTGGGCCGGTGGGAAGCGGTGCCCAGGTTATTACGTGGCAGGCCCTAAGTCTATTCCTTCGCCCTTCCCTCCGTCAAAGCGGGAGCCATCGCGCTCCAGAAATCGCTAAGTTAGCGCCTCTGTGGGACCGGGGTGAGGGCCTTCCGGCACCCCTCGCAGAACTGCCCTTCCTTGAGATCGATCTCCTCGACATAGGTCGAGGACCGCATGACGCACTTCGGCTGCCGGCAGTGGATGAGGCCGAAGGTGTGCCCCAGCTCGTGGATGGCTTCCTTTTCCGCCCGTTCGACGAGCCGCTCTTCGTCGGCCGGGAGCCCGTAGAGCTCGGGTGCCAGCCGGTGGAGCGAGACGACCGCCGCGCGCCCCGGGAGCTGGG
>DASPXX010000078.1:0-17195 GCA_035637095.1 Thermoanaerobaculia bacterium | reverse complement strand
GCGTGCAGCTCGCCCGCGGCTATTACGCCCGGCCGGACCTGACCGCGGAGAGGTTCATCCCCGATCCCTTCGCGGAGGCCGGGCGCCTCTACCGGACCGGCGACCAGGTGCGCCGCCTGGCCGGCGGCGAGATCGTCTATCTCGGCCGTCTCGACCACCAGGTGAAGATCCGCGGCGTCCGCATCGAGCTGGGAGAGATCGAGGCGGCGCTCTCGGCCCTGCCCGGCGTGCGCCAGGCGGTGGCGGTGGTGCGCGACGAGCGGCTGGTGGCTTATTGGGTCGGCGAGGCTCCGGAAGATACTCTGCGCCGGCAGCTTCGCGAGCGTCTGCCGGAGGCCATGGTCCCGGCGGTGTTCGTCCGTCTCGATGCGCTGCCTCTCCTGCCCAACGGCAAGGTGGACCGGAAGGCCCTGCCCGCTCCCGATCGCGGCCCGGCTCCGGGATTCGTGCCTCCGCGGACTGCGGAGGAGAGCGTCGTCGCGGAGATCTGGGCGGAGCTTCTCGGGTTGGAGCAGGTGGGAGCGCAGGACAGCTTCTTCGAGCGCGGCGGGCACTCCCTCCTCGCCGTCCTCCTGATGGCGCGGATCGAGCGGCGGTTCGGGAAGTCCCTCCCTCTCGCGACCCTGTTCGCCGCCCCCACCGTGGAGGCCCTGGCCGCTCTCCTCGCCCAGGCCGGCAGCCCGGCGTCCGGCGAGCGGCGTCCTCCCCTGGTCGCGATCCAGCCGCGGGGAGACCGGGCTCCCTTCTTCTGCGTCCATCCGGTCGGCGGCAACGTCCTCTGCTATCTCGATCTCGCGCGCCAGCTCGGGCCGGACCAGCCGTTCTACGCTCTGCAATCGCCCGGTCCCGGAGAGGCGTCTGGCATCGAGCAGATGGCGGCCCTCTATCTGGAGGAGCTGCGCCGGGTGCAACCCCGAGGTCCGTACCGGATCGGAGGCTGGTCGATGGGAGGGCTGATCGCCTTCGAGATGGCGCGGCAGCTCGCGCGGGACGGGGACGAGCCGGAGCTGGTCGCGCTGATCGACTCTCTGCCGGCATCGAGCTCAGAGCCGCTGTCCGAAGATGAGCTGGCGGCCGCGTTCGCTCGCGAGGTCGGGATCTCTCCCGAGATCCAACCGCTCTTCGCGACCTTTGCCGCCAATCTCCAGGCAAGCCGGTCGTACGCTCCAGGAACCTACCCGGGACGGCTCGCGCTCTGGCTCTCGGAGCAGACTCTCGCGGCGGTCTCTCCCGAGCGCGCCACCGCCTGGAGCCGACTCGCGCTGGGAGGCGTCGAGACGAGCACGCTCCCGGGCGACCACTACAGCATCCTGCGCAGCCCCGAGGTCGAGCGGCTGGCCGGCGAGCTCAGGGCATTCCTCAGTTGAGCCGGAACAAGGACGCCGGATCGACCCGGGTGGCCCGCAGGGCGGGTCGGAGGATGGCCGGGAGCGCGAAGAGCGCGATCACGCAGGGGACCGTCACGAAGACGAGCGGATCGAAGGGGCTCACGTTGAACAGGATGCTCGCCATGGTCTTCGCGAGGCCGAGCGCGCAGACGAGCCCCGCGGCGAGCCCCAGGCCGAGGAGCGCGGCCCCCTTCCACACGAAATGGCGCACGATCTCCGGCCGGTCTGCGCCGAGCGCCATGCGGATGCCGATCTCGAAGCTCTGCTGGCGCACGATGTAGACCAGGATCGAATAGATCCCGATGACCGCCAGCGCGAGAGCCGAGGCGGCGAAGAAGATCAGCAGCGACGTGTTGAGCCGCACGCCGGCCTCCTCGTCGCGCCGCCGCTCCTCCAGGGTCTTGACGTCGTAGACCGGGATCTCCGGATCGATCTTCTGCAGGATCCGGTTGAGCTCGGCTCCGGCCGGACCGGCGTCCCCGCGCAGGCGCAGGACGAGGCAGTTGGTCCGCGACCGCATCTGGAACAGGGGGAAGTAGACGTCGCGCCGGAAGTCCGCGTTGGCCGACAGGCGTCCCCGCTGGTCCACGTCGGCCACGACGCCGACCACCTCGGCCCAGGCGCTGTGCGGCGGTCCCACCCAGAACCGTTTGCCCATCGGGTCCTGCGACGGCCAGAGCGCCGCCGCGGCGGAGCGGCTGATCACGGCGACCAGGGGCTTGCGCGCGTCGTCCTGCTCGGTGAAGTCCCGCCCCTCCAGCACGCGGATGCCCATCTTCTCGAGAAGATCGGGCGAGATCCGGTGCTCGTAGACCCGGACCAGGTCGTCCCGGTCCTCGCGCGACTTCCCCTCGGGCACGAGGTACTTGATGAAGGTGCTGGAGCCGGGCATGCCGGGACCCCAGAGGCCCGCCTCCTCGACCCCCGGGAGCGCCCGCGCCTCGTCGAGCACCTTCCGGTAGAGCAGGAACGCCGGCTCGTCGGTCGCATACCGGGTCGGCGGCAGCTCGAAGCGGGCGCTCAGCACATGGTCCACGCGGAAGCCCGGATCGCTCTCGATGAGCGATGCGAGGCTCCGGATCATCAGGCCCGCGCCGATGAGGAGGACGACCGAGAAGAAGACTGCGGAGACCACGAGGACGCTCCGCGTGAACGCCGTGCCCGCCGCCTGGGTGTGCCCCTTGCCCTCGGATTGCAGCTCCTCCCGCACGTCCACCTGCAGGCTCTTCCTGGCCGGGATGACGCCGATGAGGACGCTGATCAGGCACGACAGCACCACCGCGACGCCCAAGGCGCGCAGGTCCACCGCGAACTGGATGAACGCCGGCAGGCCGTAGGCCGCGGTCCCCAGCCGGGCGAGGAGCCGGACCGCGAAGAACGCCGCGGCGATCCCCAGGAGGGCGCCGCCCAGGCAGAGGAGCCCGCCTTCGAAGATGAAGTGGCGGATCAGGCGGAGCCGGGAGATCCCCAGGGCCAGACGCAGGGCCACCTCCTTGCGCCGCTCGACCGCCCGGATGAGGAGCAGGTTGGTGACGTTGGCGCAGCCGACGAGCAGGACGAACACCGCGCCGAGGAGCAGGGTGAGGATCGACAGGCGCAGGCGCTCGAAGTCGAACGCCTGCATCCGCAACGGCTGGACGCTCACCCCGGTGCCCTCGTTGCTGTCGGGGAAGCTGGCGCCCAGCTCGCGGGAGATCCCGAGCATCTCCTGCCGGGCCTGCTCGATGGTGGCGCCGGGCCTCAGGCGCGCGAAGCACTGGAGCCAGCGCAGGGACCGGTCCTCCGTGTACCCCTCGCGCTGGGTCAGCCGGGAGATGGTGACCGGCACGTACAGCTCGATCTCCGGGAAGATGTCGTGCACCTCGGGCAGGACGCCGACGACGCGGAACGGGAGGCCCTCCAGCTGGATGTCGCGGCCGACGATCCCGGGGTCGCCGCCGAAGCGGCGCTTCCACAGGCCCTGGCTGAGCACGGCAACGGCCGGCGGGCTCACCCGGTTCTCGTCCTCCGGAAGGAAGGTCCGGCCGAGGAGGGGGCGCCAGCCCAGGAGGTCGAAATAGGACGCGGAGACGAAGCCGACCCCGACGCGCTCCGCGAGATCACCCCCGGTCAGGTTGAGCTGCGAGGAGGCCGAGCTGACCGAGACGAGCTCCAGCGTCCGGCTCCGCTCGCGCCAGGACACGGCGTCCTGGTAGGAGACCGGGAAGACGCCGCCGTCCTTCTCGACCTGGGTCCCCAGGGCGACCATCCGGTTCCCCTCCTTGTAGGGGACCTCGCTCAGCAGGACGGAGCTCGTGATGCTGAAGATCGTCGTCGTCGCGCCGATCCCGAGCGCCAGGATCAACAGGACGGCCAAGGAGAGCCCGGGGCGCCGGACGAGCGCCCGGAGGGCCTGGCGGAGGTCGGTCTTCATCACTCGAAAGATCGTATCCCGGCTCTCGCCGGATGGGGAGGGGTTGGCTCGATTCAGAGGAGGCGCACCGCCGGATCGCCGAGCACGACGTAGGCTCGGGCGTCGTTGTTGGCGGTCCACAGGAACGACAGGTTCAGGACGTCCGGCTCGGCGCCCCACCGCACCGCCTCGATCTCCTGGCTCAAATCGCTCGACAGCTCTGCGTACCGCTGGTTGAAGCACTCCATAGCTGCTCCGATGGGATAACCGTCCAACAATCTTCCGAGAGCGCTCTCGAACACTGGGAGTTGTGTTCCCGCCTGCGGCCATTCGAATGAGCAGGTCCAGGCGAGGTCGACGTGACCGACCACCGCCAGCGCGCCGCCTCGCGGATGGCCGAGCAGGCGCTGCGGCAGCCGGGCCAGGCGAACGCTCCCGGACACTTCCGCTCTCGAAAGCCCGGCGGGAGCGAGCTCGGCCCGGAACACCGCGAGGTCTTTGGTGCAGGCGGAGACACCGGCCGTGCCGTCGGAGTAGGGACGCCGGCTCTCGTGGGTGTGCTCGGGATTCCGGACCAGGCTCGGCAGGTCCTTGGTGCTCCGGTTGTCGAACCCCATCACCGCTACGTTGATCTGCCGGACGGCTCCCCGCTCCGCCGCAACCACGTTCTCGGCGTATCGTGCGTACTCCTCCAGTGTCGCGAAGCACAGCCGGCCGACTGCGTACTGCAGGGTGTCCTGAGCATAGGCGCTCTTGTAGCGATGCGCGCACCGTCGCCCTGGAGCTCGGCCGGATCGAGCGGCTGCCGGAGCTGGAGATGGGCTCGCGCGCCGAGAGCACGGTCGTCGGGCAGCCGCACGCCGGCTCGTGGGGTGATCTGCCGACCGGAGAGATGCCGGCTTCGCCGGGACCCTCACCCCCTGGCCCCCTCTCCCACACGCACTCACACCCGCCCGGGAGATGGGGGGATCTTCAAGAAGGCCCTGCTCGCAGCGGGTCTCCTCCTCGCTTTGGGAGCCCTGGTCTTCTTCCTGCGGCTTCCCGCGGCACCCCTCCGCGTCGTGGCCCTCCAGCCCGAGGCCGCTCCGGCGGACGATGGACGGCTCCGGCTGGCGGCGTCCAGCGTGCTGGTGGCGGAGCTCTCCAGCCTGGCGTCGCTCGAAGGCATCGCCCCTCTCGATCCCTCGCAGGTGGACGAGGACGTGAAGACGCCGGTGCGGATCGCCCGCCTCGCCGCGGCGGACGAGGTGCTGAGCGCGCGCCTGGAGAAGGACGGAGAGCTGGCGCGGGTGTCGCTGCGCCGGATCCAGGGGGAGGACGGCCGGGTGTTGTGGAGCCGGAGCTTTTCCGTCCCGACCGAGGCGCGGGACCTCCGGCAGCTCGCGGACGCGGTCCAGCTCCAGATCCGGCAGGCGTACGCCGGCCACTCTCTGCGGGCAGGGACGCCGGAGCTCGCGGAGCGCGACGAAGACTACGCCGCGTTCGTGGAGGTGACGAGCCGCGTCGATTCGGACCTGCCGCAGCTTGCCGGCTTTCACCTGGGATCCCAGCAACTCCATGGTGTCGGTCATCAGCGGATGCCGGATCTTCGTGACGTCGCGGTCCGGCAGCTCGTCGGGGGAATAGAAGGTGGCGTCGAGGAGGGCTACGTCCACCTTCTCCTCCTCCAGGAGCCGCGGCAGCGGGCGCGTCCAGGTGCTCCTGCCGTCGGTGTCGGGCACGTAGAGGACGGTCGCATGGGGTCCGCGGATGGTGTCGCTGTACTCGTCCCGGTGCGGCACCTTTCTGCCATCATTTCAGAGGGAGAGGGGAGGTAGGCGAGGTCGATCTCAACTTCGCCTCTCCCTACGGTGATGCGGTTCACGATGGTCTCGCCGATCGGAGCCCCCACCATCGAGGGCTCCCTCCCTGGATCGCGACCGATTGGGGAGAGGGGAGCGGTGTCGGTCGCGCTGTGATCCTCCCGGGGGCCGGTGAAAGTCGGCCCCTTCCATCTCACACCGCCAGACAAAAAGCCCTCGAACCTGAACAACGAGCCTTATGGGGAGTTGTACTCGAAGGCGAAACGGATACGGGCAGCCGCGGCGCTGGTTTCGGTGTAGAGGATGGAGAGGAGGTCCCCATCGTTGAATGTCACGGTGTTCACCGTGTCACTGCAGGTCGTAGCCGCGCCGGAGACCGTGCAGGTCAGCGCCGTGTTGCCTCCGTTCTTACGGATCCTGATGGCCACCGACCCACCCGCGCCTGGAGCTGCCGTCAGGCTGACGACCAGTTTGCTCGCTGTACCCGAGGGTAGCGGAACGTTGACATTGGCCTCTGTCGTACTCGTGGTCGCACCCCAGGGCATCAAGAAGTTATTGGTGCCTGTGTTGGGGTAGTTACCCCCGATTGCCGAGCCACTGGTGCCGTTCGCGCCTGCTGGACCAGTCGCACCCGTTTCTCCAGTTTCACCCTGAGGACCCGCCGGACCTGGAGGTCCCATTGGTCCCTGTGCTCCCGTCGCACCCGTGGCGCCAGTTGCGCCAGTGTCACCTCGCTGCGCAATGAGATCCCAGTTCGCTGGCGACGTAGCCGGCGAGTTATCGGTATTGTTGTCCGTCAGACTGATGTAGCTCGAACCGTTGAAGCTCACAGTGTCGCGCGTCATGTAGGTAGTCACGCCGCTCCACGGGCCCCTCCACTGGATGCCTGTCGGCCCCGCTGGACCCGTTGCACCCGTGGCGCCCGTTGCCCCTGTCGGACCCTGAGGACCGACCAGACCCTGATTTCCCGTGGCACCGGTGTCCCCGGTATCGCCCCGCTGCGCGATCAAATCCCAGTACGCCGGAGACGTATCCGGCGCGTTATCGGAGTTGCTGCCCGTCAGACTGATGTAGCTTGAGCCATCGAACTGTACGGCGTCCCCGGTTTCGTATACCACGTCGTCGGACCATGCTCCTCTCCACGTGAAGCCGGTAACCGGCACTTCCATCGTTTGGCCACTGCCACCGTTGTAGAGGTCGGCGCGCTCCTGCGAGGAAAGAACCTTCGACCAGATACCCAGCTCGTCGATCTCGAAGTCGAGGTCGACCTGGCTATTGTCAACCTCGAGGTTCACTCCGACGTTGCCGTTCGACACTGCCGCGCTGCCGCTTTCGGTCGCGGTGCAGTCCTGCGAGTTATCGACATATGCCGTAAGCTGACCTCCGGTTCCAGCGTAGGTGACGACGATGTAATACCACGACCCAGGAGTGAGGACGGTCGTGCCGACGCAATCCGCGAGCGTGAGCTCTCCACGCCTGATAAGGAAATACCTTAGCGTCCCATTCGGCTCCTGCCGGAACGAAGCACCGAACTGACCCCTCCCCTCTTGCTGGACCCCTAGGTAGGACTGCTCCAGAGGAGCGGGAAGTGACGGGACGTTGTACCAGAAGCCAAATGACCATGAGTTGGCGTCGGTCCACGCCGGCAGGCCGTTTAGCTGCGCGCCGTTTGAGCCAGCAGTCAATGCCATGCCGTTGCCGACCTTGCCGGAGTCCGGGCCCCACGTAGGACTGCCCGTCAAGGTCGCGCTACGGCCATGAACGCTAACGTCGTTCGAGTCTGCCTCTTCGCGAGCGTAGTACTCGAGATTGGTGAGAAGCGTACCGCCACTGTCGACCTGGAAGGCATAGGTGGCTGCCTCGAGGGGAGCCCCTGCCAATGGAAGCATCAGTGGGAGAACAAACGAACAGATGCGTGCCGCGCGTAATAGGCGGCTACTGCAGAAGCTCCCGACGTCAATTCGAATCGCGTTCATGTGGCACTACTCCTTTCGTGAAGTTTCTACTAGAATGACAGTACACCTCTAGTGTCCGATCATCCTGCTGCGCTGTCAAAGCTGTCCAGATTTTGAACGCTTTGCGTGATCCTCTCGGAGAATTCCAAGTGAGCCAGAGCAGGAAATCTGTTCAGAAAATGGACGAATATATGAGCGTGGGCTGCCGCCCTGCTCAGCGCTTGGGTGAGCTTCGACGGCTTAGGAGCTTGTAGAGCGTCCCGGGACTGATGCCGAGGAGCGCTGCCGTCCTCCTCTTGTTTCCCCTCGCGAGCGCGAGCACCCGGGCGGCCTCGGACGCGTTCAAATGGTCGAGATTCCGAACAGGAGCGAAGAGCTCGTGTGCGAGGAACCGGAGGAAGTCTTTCCGCCACCCCTCCCGGGCAAGGGTCTCCTCCGCGAAGCTTGCTCCGAGGAACCACGGCTCTCGTCCGGCGAGAAGCAGCCGCCCCGTTCGCTTGAGGATCGTCTGCTCAGGGATCGAAGATCGCGCGCCTTCGGCGAGTGTGCTGAGAAATTTGGTCTCCTCTGG
The DNA here is from genome assembly GCA_035637095.1 of Thermoanaerobaculia bacterium. GTDB lineage: Bacteria > Acidobacteriota > Thermoanaerobaculia > Multivoradales > UBA5704 > UBA5704. The sequence continues at coordinate 9,087 of DASPXX010000078.1, read as the reverse complement.
CGAGAACCCACCCTCGCTTTCCAAGATTCGGAGTATTCCGCGTCGCGTCCTCTCGAAGGAGGCAAGCGTTTCTGCTCCCAGGGTCGCCTTGATCCGCGCGAGGAGATCGGTCCGTTTTCCAGGGAGGCCCACTCCCACTTCCGCCACATGATAGGCAAGGGCTAAGGCCCTGTCCGCCGGAGAGAGCTTTCGCGGATCGGCACTTGCCCGCACCGCCGTGGTGATCTTCGGCAGACATCGTGGCTGCCCTGAGGATTCTTGGAGCATGAAGAGCACCGCCTCCAAAGAGGAAACCTCCTCGACCTCAAGCCAAGCGACGCCAATCTGGAGTCGGAGGCCTGGGGTAAGCACTGCATGTTTCACCCGTTGCCCTTCCACGAAGAGCCCATTCTTCGAGCCGAGATCCAAGACCTCGACGCCCTCCGGGCGCCGCCGCACGAGCGCATGTCGGCGGGAGACGCCGGTGGCTCGTAAGACGATGCCATTCTCGGAGGCGCTCCCGAGCTGGGCCTCGCTCTCCGGGACAGGGAATACCTGTTCCTCGTAGCCATGCGTTGCGAGAAGGCGATACATCCGAAGATCTCCCTATGGAGGGGCGGTGCGGCGACCGCGGTTGGATAAGGCCACCCGCTGGAGTTCCTCGCCGAGGCGGTGGGCGCGCTCTTCCACGAGATCCAAATGGCCGCGCGCGACGATGCTCCGGTCCTGCTCCACGCGTACAAGCTCCAGGGCGGACTGCGCGACCTCCGCGGCTTCGCTCAGGCGCCCCAGCCGGGCGAGAAGTTCGGCTCGGAGCGACAGCGCTTCGCCCCGGGTCTTTGGCCGTTCGACGAGGAAGCGCTCCACGCGCCGAAGGCTCTCCTCGGGCGTGCCGCCGGCCGCGAACTCGAACTCCAGTTCCCAATAGCGCTCCAGGTCCGTCCAGTTTGACGGCACTCCGGACGGGTCCGCCTCCGGGCGCTCTCCGGCGCGCCACCGGACGTACTCGCGGAAGATCCAAATGTGATGTTGCCAGGGAGGATACGTAGCGCCGAAGCGCGCCACGGCCGCGAGCGCCTCCGCATAGCGCTTCTCCTCCACGAGGGCCAAGACCTCGCCCTTCAGGAACTCGTGTTTGCTGTTCCCGGCACCGATCGCGGACTCGCGACCGATTCCTCGTCCATACCAAGCGACCGCGCGCCGCAGATCGCCGCTCAGATGGAAAGCCACCGCCGCATCGTAGGCGACCTCGGGAGCGTCCTCGGCGCGCTCCGCGAGTGAGGCGAAAAGATCCTCCGCCTCCCGAATCTTGCCTTCCGCAACGAGGACCTTGGCCTGGAGTCGCTCCGCGTACTGCCCGAGCCAGGTCTCCCGGGCACGCTTGGCCGACTCGAGCGCGGCTTCCGCCTCGGACATGGCAAGGTCGAGCATTCCGGCCCGCCTGAGGCGCTCCGCCTCCCACAAGTGCTCGTAGGCCGCGCGCCGGGTGCTTTGACGCTCGGCCCGGCTCCGATCTGACGCCCCAGGAGGAAAACCGTCGAACCCCAGAGTCCAAGTCTTGCCCGAGAGATAGCGGATCGTGAGCTCCCGCCGCCCCTCGTCGATGGTGAGGCGGGTAGGAGCTTCAAGATGACCGCGCGGCACGACGGCATACCAGAGGAGGAAGCGCCACTGGGACGGCGTCTCGATTACATCCGGCGCACCGGGAGTCGGCATCCGGTCACCCTGAGTCCAGGAGCGCGGATCGAGCCGCACTGCCGCCACGGCGTTCACCCAGTTCCAGCCGTTGTTGATTCCCGCGAAAAGGAGCTCGCGAGTGCCGTCGCCGTCCAGATCCGTGGCGCCCTGGAAGTCCTGGCCGCCGCGGGAATAAAAGACGAGCCGGGCTTGGTCGAAGCGGGGGGCATAGAGCACGGTGTAAAAGGGAGCCTCCGGGACGTGGTTGTAGTTTACGAGCACCTCGTCTATGCCGTCGAAGTCGAGGTCGATGGCCTTCGCCGAGGCGAACGAGAACCGCGGAGGGTCGTTCGGGAAGTGATCCGCGCCGCTCGGGAGCTTCACTTCCCTTACAACCCGCCCGGAGGCCGGATCGAGGAACGAGAGGGTGGAAATCGCCTCTGGCGACCACTGCCGCGGCCGGGCGAGCACGATGGCGATGAGGCGGGGGCCGCGGGACGTAATCCTCGCAAGGGTCCCGCGATCCGAGATCTCCGGGCTTACGCCGGGAATCGTCCAGAGCGTCTCGCCGGCAGTGCTCACGGCCGTGATGCCTGTCTCGCCCGCGGGGACGAGATGGGAGAACGCCTCGCTCTGGATCGGCGTGACGAGCACCCCTGTCTGTGGTAGGAAGAGGAGCGCTATGGCCGCCGTGCGGAAAAGCCGCCGCCGTAGGCGGTACCGGGGCGGGACGGCTCGCTTCCCGATTACGGCAAGTGCCTCCTCCGCGCTCGGGAAGCGGTCGGCGGGACGCTTCTCGAGAAGCCGCGCCACCACCTCGGCGAACCAGCGGGGAACCTCCGGACGGAGCCGTCGCACATTCGGCATCTCCGTAAAAGCCGCGAGGCGGAATCCAAGTTCGGATGCAGCCTCATGGTGCAGCTTCCCGACGAGCATCTCGAAGAATACGACGCCTGCGGCGTAGAGGTCGCTCCGCGGGCCGATGTCCTTCCCGAGAAGCTGCTCCGGCGAGACATACCCCATGGTCCCGAGAACGCAACCCTCAAGAGTAACCCTGGTCTCCTCGCGTCCAAGTCTCCGGACGAGCCCGAGGTCGGAAAGCTTTGTCTCACCGCTCTCAGAAAAGAGGATGTTCCCGGGCGTCACGTCTCGGTGCACAACCCCCTTTGCATGGAGTGCCGCGAGCCCTCGGAGCACAGCCTTGCCGATCCGGAGCGTCTCCGGGATCGGGAGGGGTCCGTGCCGCAGGCGGTCCCGGAGCGACCCGCCCGAGAGAAGTTCCATCGTCAGATAGATGTCGCCGTCGCTCTCACCGAGTTCATAGACCCGGACGAGATGGGGACTCAGGCTTTCCCGAGCGACCCCTACCTCACGCCGGATGCGGGCGAGCGCTCGCTCCGGATCGAGCTCCGAGTGCACTACCTTGAGCGCTATCTCGGCCTTGAGGAGGCGGTCGTATGACCGGTATACAGTGGCGTGCCCACCGCGTCCGAGCCGCTCCCGTATCTCGTAGCGGTCAGCTATCAGGGAGCCGCTCCGGGCTCCGGGGCTTTCCTTCGGAGGAGGCTGGGGTCCGACCGTTTCGGTTTCCTCGGGATGAGACACAGGCGCACCCGCAGTGGCTAACTAAGATGATGCAAGTATAGCGCAGACCGGGCCAGGGGTCTGGTATGCCAAGAAGAGCTGCTCTCCGTGGCCCAAGTAAGACATAGGAGAGTGAGAGGCTCCTGTTCTAAAAGACCAGGCGCAAGCCGAGCTCGTAGCGGCGGGGCTGCGTGAAGTCCGCCGCTCCGCCCCACGGAATGGAGCCACCGCAGCCGAGGACGTTCTCGCAGACACTGTTGACCTGCTCGGTACCAAGGGCGTTGAGGATGGTACCGATGAGCTCGCTGTGAACCGGGCCGGTCAAAAAGCCCTTGCGGATTTCCAGGTTGACGTTATAGGTGCTATTGGCGCGGAAGCTGCCGCGCGGCGCCAGGTACTGAACGTCGCCGAGGGCTGGCGTCACCTTACTGTAAGGAGCTGGCGAGGAGTAGTCGCTTTGGAAACCGAGGCTCCAGTCGAGCGGCAGACGAACGTACCCGTCCAGCCGCACACGGTGCCTGCGGTCATCGGAAAGATAGCCGTAGCGGTTCACGAACAAAGTAGGAAAGACATCAAAGTCGAGACCGGCGTTCTGGGTGTACTCGATGCTGCCGCGCGACTTGGAGTATACGTAAGAGGCTCTGACGTGGAGCCGCTCGTTCGGGTGGCTGTTCAAGGTCAGGAGCACTCCCCGGTAGTCGCGCTTCGCGGCTGGCAGATTGGCGACTTCGAAGAATGGGCAGTTGCTCTCGTCTGGATCGACAGTCGGGTTCGGGACGTTCTCCGCGCAGGTGTCCTCGAATATGTGGTTTGTCCTCTTGTGGATGTAGGAAAGCTCGACTGCGGTCTGATTGAAGAGCTGCCTCTCAAGAGCGACGGTGTACTCGGTGGTGGTCATCGGCTTCAGGCCCGGCTGGATGACCTCGGGGATCGAATTGAACTCGTTGCGCTTGAAGTAGCCCAGCGAGTCGCGGTGGAGAGGGTCACTCTGGAGATAGCCGGCCGGGCCGAACGGGCCGCCTGCCGCACAGGCGGCCGCGCTCGGGAAGAAGGCCGAGCAGGGAGCATACAAGAAAACTGGCACATTGTTGGTGCGGGTAAAAGACGGTAGGGTGAGCCCGTTCGGAGACATGAAGAGGCCGTAGCTGGTGCGCAGCACCGTCTTAGCGTCGCCGGTTAGGTCGATGGCAAAGCCAAGGCGAGGCTGAAGTGCATGCTGATTGGAGATCTGCACGCGGGCGTCGTTTTTGAACTTGACCTGGTCGTAGCGCAAGCCGAGCTGGAGGGTGATCCTCGGCAGGGGACGCCAGGCATCCTGCAAGAAGGTCGAGTCGAGCATGCCAAAGAAATGCGCGAAGTCGAGCGGCTCTTGGAGTAATAAGAACGCATGCCGGTCGATCGGTCCGTTGAAGTCTTGATAGAAGGCACCGCCGGTGAAGTTGTTCTTCGCGAGGAAGCGCATGTCGCTGTGACCAGCGCCAAGCTTGAATGCGTGGCTGCCGGCGACCTGGGCGACGAATTCACTGAGATTTACCTGCAACTCGTCGCGGTTGCGCTCGGAGAACTGGGCATTCGAATAGTTCTGCGAGGAGACGCCGGTAACCTGGTCGGTAATCCCCGGGGTGTCGAGATTGCCATCTTGCGGAAACCTGTCTATGGGATCGCGCTTCACGCCAGCTTGCAATTCGAGAAAGATCCGCGGGCTCGGCAATCCGGAGATCTCGGCTTGGTAGATTGGGCCACCTTGCCGCTGCTTCGCCGCCGCCGCCGGTTCGACGCCCGGGCCGGCGTTGAAATCGTCGATCTTGGCCGGGTCGGCGGAATATTTGGCGACCCCGCGCCAGCTGGGATCGAGCTGGCAGCTGATCTTCACGAGAGAGCCCGTGCCTCTGAAATCTCGGGTCAGTGCTGAACCGGTCGGAGTCGATTTGCGGTTTATGGATTCGAACGAGCTGAAAAACCAAATCCTGTCAGATCGGATCGGCCCGCCCAAAGTGGCAGCCGTCTTCAGGAACTCGGTCTTGTTCGTGTCGCGATCAAAGTGCACTCCGTTCTCATTGAAGCGGCTGTCATTGTAGCGGGCGTCGAGCGTTCCGAAAAACCGGTTGCTACCTGACTTGGTGACAATATTGACGACTCCCCCCGTCGCGCGCCCGAACTCCGCGGCGAAGCCGGCAGTATGGAATGAGATCTCCGCAATAGCGTCGAAGTTGAGAGTGGCGCCAAAGGTTTCGGTCACCGGATCGGTGGTATCGATGCCATCGATATAATAGGCATTCTCGCCCGCAGTCGAACCGAAGACACGCGGGTCGCCAGTGCCGCCGTCTGCGCCCGAGGCCCTGCCGATCACCGACTGGTAGCTCCGGCCCTGCGAACCGATTGCAGCACGGTCGAGGTATTCGATGGAGAAAACCGTGCTGATCCCTGTTCGCGTGCTGTCCACGACGGGCAGGTCGGTGGTGACGGTAATCGACTCCGCGAACCTGCCGATCTCCAGCTTTGGGAATACTTCGACCGTACGGTCGACAGAAACCTTGACTCCCTTCAGCTCCTGGGTCTTGAAACCCGGCAGTTCGAAGCGGACGTCATAGGCGCCCGGGGCGAGATGGGCGAAGGAGAAGCTGCCGTCGGACCCCGTCTGGGTCTCTCTAGGACCGCCCATGAGGGAAGGCGAGGAGATGGAGACCGCCACACCGGACAACACGCTTCCCTGGGCGTCCTTCACGGTGCCGATCACGCGGCCGGTCGTTCCCTGAGCCAAGGCCATCGGAACGGCTTGCAGCGCAAGCGCGGCGACGAAGGGACTCAGAAGATGCCATGCTCTCATGGATATCGCACCTCACGGTATGATGCGAATTCTTGGCTCACAGTGACTACTCGCAGAACGTTCTGCGTTCGGCCGCTACAACCCAAGCACCTCCCCGTCCGCCAGCACCTTGAACCCCTTCGCCTCGATCGCCTTCCTGGCCGCTCCGTCGGGGTCGAGAGCCGGGTTCGAGTGGTTCAGGTGGGTGAAGAAGACCCGCAGCTTGCCGGACTTCACCTGGGGTCCGAGCAGATCCATGGTGTCGGTCATCAGCGGATGCCGGATCTTCGTGACGTCGCGGTCCGGCAGCTCGTCGGGGGAGTAGAAGGTGGCGTCGAGGAGGGCCACGTCCACCTTCTCCTCCTCGAGGAGCCGCGGCAGGGGGCGCGTCCAGGTGCTCCAGGCGTCGGTGTCGGGCACGTAAAGGACGGTCGAACCGGGTCCGCGGATCAGGAACGCCATGGTGTCGCTGTACTCGTCCCGGTGCGGCACCGGAAACGGGGTCAGCGTCACCCCCTCTCCGATCGGGACCGGCTCGCCGGAGCGCATCTCCCGCAGGTCGATGTTCTTCAGGCGGACGAGCTGGCTCCACGGGCCGTTCGTCCGCAGGTAGTCGGCCATGCGCGGCGAGGCCCAGACCGGCAGGTTGCTCGTGTTCAGGCTCTCGAAGCCGAAATGGGCGAGCCCGAGATAGTGGCCGATGTGGGCGTGGGTCAGGAAGACGCCGTCGAACGGCGCGCGGTCGACCTTTCCTTCCGGGTGCGGACGGAAGGCATGGACCGCCTGGACCTGGGCCGGCAGATCGGGCGTGGCGTCGACCAGGAACGTCCGGCCGCTCGCCGGGAAGTCGATCGCCAGGCTGGCCACCTTCCGGGCGAGAGCCGGATTGCGGCGCGCCGCGGCGCACAGAGGCTGCTCGCAACCGATCTGCGGAAACCCGCCGTCCTGGGCGGTCCCCAGGACGACGATCCGCGGACCGGGGGTGCCAGGAGCACCGCCGGCCGCGAAGGCGCCGAGGAGGAGAGAGAGGGCAAAGGCAGCGGCGTACGGCTTCACTCGAATCCAACGCCGTCGTCGATCTCGCCGGCTATCTCGGAATTGAGCTTCGCCTCGATCGCCGCGACTTTGGCTTCCAGGGCAGCGACGCGGCTCTCCAGGGACGCAGGCGTCGGAGTTGGTGTCGGGGTCGGCGTTGGAGTGGGCGTCGGTGTGGGTGTCGGAGTCGGCGTCGGCGTCGGGGTCCTCTGGGATTGCAGGAAGCGCTGGAAGCCGTTTTCGCCTTGCTGCGCGAAATAGAGGTCCTCGCGCTCGGTCTCCGTCGGCTCGCCGTCCCACTGGTCGTAGTCGACGCTCCACCAGGCGGTGCGCGTCACGAACGCCTCCCGCAGGATGTCGCTGCAGGAGCTTTCGTGGAGACCCGGCGCGCCGGCCCGCCTCCGCTCGATGCTGCCTCCGCCATAGCGACCAGCCAGGGCGTGCTCGAGGTCCGTGGGCGTCCCGTCGGGCGCGCGCGGCGGCTCGAACGTCCACCGCAGATCGATGGGAACCGGTGTGTTGAATCCGTGCCCGATACCGGCGAACGAGCGCGCTCCAGAGGGAAGGTGATAGCCGACACCCGGCTTCTTCCCAGCGCCGGTGGAGCCTCCCTGTCCTGGTCTGTTCCGGGGATCGCCTGGCGGAAGTGGGCTCACTTGACCTCCTCCTTGAAAGTTGCGCCGTCGAGCTTACAACAAACCCGGTTCCCTGTAGACTCCGCGCCATGCCGCAGCGCTCCCGCAAGAGCAAGCGCCCCGCCGCCGGTCCCGGACGCCGGGCCGCGCCGGCGGTCATCGAGGCCCGGCCGGGCTGGCGCCATGCTCCGGCTCTCCTCCTGGCGGCCTCGGCGCTCGCCGTCCTCGCTTTCTACATCTCGCTCCGGCTGGTCGCTCCAGAGCCCTGGTCGTACGACGAGTACTACCATCTGGGGCTCGCGCGCGTGATGTGGTCCGACTTCCGGGTCGAGTCGTTCCACTGGACCCCGTTCTCCGTCTTCTTCGATCACTTCGCGGACAAGGAGCCGCTGTTCCACGTCCTCCTGATGCCGATCGCCGGGCTGCCGCTCGTCGAGGCGGGCATGATCGGAACGATCCTCGGCCAGATCTTCGTCATCGGGGTCTTCGCCTGGATCCTCTGGAAGCTGCGCGTGCCGCGCGCTCCCCTGTTCCTCCTCGCCATGACCGCCCTGGGGCCGATGTTCGCCTTCCGCGCCGAGATGTGCCGGCCGCACATCTGGCTCATCGGGTTCTCCCTCCTGGTCCTCGGCCTCCTGGCGATGAACGCCTCCTGGAAGGTGCTCGTGCCGGTCTGCGCCCTCTTCGGCCTCGTCCATACGGGCGGATGGATCGCCATCCCGTTCGCCGCGGTCTGGTCGGTGGCCGGGTTCCTGTCGCAGGCGCCGGAGGAGCGGCGGCTCGACTGGAAACCGCTGGCCGCCGCGGTGGGCGGCTGGCTGCTCGGCCAGATCGTGCACCCGAACGTGCCGGAGAACTTCCATCTCTTCTGGCTGCAGAACTTCGTGGTGCCCTACCTGTCGACCGCGGGCAGCGCCGCCCTGCGCTCCCAGATCGGCACCGAGCTGACGCCGCCGGACCGGGAGGTCCTGATGGGGCAGCTCCCCACTTTCCTGCTGCCGCTCCTGGTGGGCTGGTCGCTGCTGTTCCGGGAGCGGGTGCGCACCCGCGCCACGCTCACCACGGCGGCGTTCGGGCTCGCCTTCCTGGTGATCGGCACCTTCTTCCTCCGCCGCTTCTTCGAGCTGGGAGCGCCGATCTCGCTGCTCGCGCTGGCCCTGATCGTCCGCGAGCGCCATGCGGACGTCCCGGTGCGCCGCCGGTCGAGATTCTGGCCGGCCGCCGCGGCGGTCGTGATCTTCCTGGGAGCCGGCTGGAGCTGGCTCATCACCGACAGCTACGACTCCGGCCACGTCTCGCCGCCCCGCGAGATGGCCGCGTGGCTCGGCGAGCACGGGCAGCCGGGCGAGCGGGTATTCACCGCGCAGTGGG
>DASPXX010000077.1:0-2260 GCA_035637095.1 Thermoanaerobaculia bacterium | reverse complement strand
CCGCGGGGAAAACGACGGCCGTGCGGTCGCTGGGCATCGACTTCGGCAGCAAGCGGATCGGGCTCGCCATCTCGGATCCCGAGGGGCGGATGGCGGTTCCGCTGACCACGCTGGCCCGGCGGGATACGCGGTCGGCGCTGCGCGAGATCGCGGCGATCGCGCGGCGCGAGGGGGTCGAGCGGTTCGTGGTCGGCGAGCCGGTCGGGTTGGACGGCACCCGCGGGGAAGCGGCCGAGCGGGCGCGCGGGCTCGCGGGACGGCTGGCGGAGCTCACCGGCCTCCCCGTCGAGTTCGTCAACGAGTCGCTGACCAGCGTCGAAGCCGCCGAGCGCCTGCGCGCCGCCGGCGTCGATCCGCGGCGCAATCCCGAACGGCTCGATGCCGTGGCCGCCCAGATCCTCCTCCAGGAGGCCCTGGACAGAACCTGAAGGAGAGGCATGGTGGCACGAGGCAGGGCGAAAGGCGCCCAGAAAGCGAAGCGGGCCGACCGGGGGACCTTCCAGCGCGTCCTCCTGGGATTGATGGTCCTGCTCGTCCTCCTCATGGTGCCGGCCGCGTTCGCGGGCTGGTCGTGGTGGAAGTTGCAGCGTCCCTACAAGGGCTATCCCGACATCGAGCGGCAGGTCTCGATCAAGAACGGGACGAGCGCCACCCAGATCCTCCAGACCCTGCAGACGGACGGGGTCATCGGCGACGCCAACCTGGCCCGTTTCTATCTCGTCTGGTTCATGGGCGATCCCGCCCTCCAGGCCGGCGACTACAACTTCCGCGGCCCGCTCTCCACCCCCGAGGTGCTCGACAAGCTCGTTCACGGACGGGTGATGACGGGATCGGTCACCCTGATCGAGGGGCTCACCCTGGAGGAGATCGCCGACCGCCTGGAGCAGGCCGATCTCGGCCGGCGCGAGGTCTTCCTCGACCTCATGCGCTCGCCCGAGCTGATCGCCGACCTCGACCCCGAGGCTCCCGACCTGGAGGGCTACCTCTTCCCCGAGACCTACAGCTTCGCCCGCAACACCGACGAGCAGACCGTGGTCTCCACCCTGGTCAAGACCTTCCGCAAGCGCTACGAGAGCCAGATCCGGCCGCTCCTGGGGAACAGCCCGTCGCGCAGCCTGCGCCAGATCGTCACCCTGGCGAGCATCGTGGAGAAGGAGGCCCGCATCCCGTCCGAGCGGCCGCTCATCGCGGGCGTCTACAGGAACCGGGTCCAGCGGAGGATCGGGCTGGGAGCCGATCCGACCGTGATCTACGCCTTGAAGCGGCTCGGCCGGTGGAACGGCAACATCCGGCGCTCCGACCTCCAGGTCGACTCGCCGTACAACACCTACCGCTATGCCGGCCTGCCGCCCGGTCCTATCTGCTCCCCCGGCCTCGCCAGCCTCAAAGCCGCCGCCGATCCGGCCGACGTCCCCTACCTCTATTTCGTCAGCCGGAACGACGGCACCCACGTCTTCGCGACGACCCTCCAGGAGCACAACCGGAACGTCGAGCTCTGGCAGCGGCAATTCTGGCGCGACAAGCGGCGGGAAGCCGGCCGCTGACCCCCAATTTCCCCCCTCTCCCGGCCGGCGGGGGGGGCGATGGGAGAGGGGGTTAGGGGGTGAGGTTCCGTTTTTTCCGTTGACAGCTGCGAGGCCATGGTGTATCAAGGACCCTAGCTGACCCTGTGTAACGCGTCGCCGCCACGACTTTGATGGAGGAGTTGCGAGTAGGCGGCGCGGCGGTCCCGAGGAGGCCTGATGAACATCCCAGAGGAATTTGGGAAGTATTTACTTCTCAAAAAACTAACTGAAGATCCACTCGGAGAGACGTTCCGCGCCGGCAGAGTCGGCAAGGCGGGGATCGAGCAGGTGGTTCTGCTGCGCGTCTTCAACGGCAAGGGAATGGACGGCGAGAAGCTGTGGCAGAAAGCCGCGGATCGCGCCGCAATTCAGCAAGCGCTGCGCAGCCCGAACATCGGGAGCGGAGTCGACCTCGGGAAGGTCCGCAGCTTCCCCTACGTCTCCTATGACTACATTTCAGGGAAGAACCTGGCGACCCTGTTCGCCCAGGCCGAGCGCCAGATGTCTCCGATCCCGACCGACCACGCGCTGCTGGTCACGGAGCGAATCGCCCTGGCTCTCGCGGCGGCGCACGAGACGCGGGTGCAGGACGAGCGGGTGCTGCACGGCTTCGTGGTGCCGCACCTGATCATGATCTCCAATGAAGGGGAGGCCCGCCTCCTCGGCTTCGAGATCGCCCCCGGCCTGCGCGCCCT
>DASPXX010000076.1:0-33443 GCA_035637095.1 Thermoanaerobaculia bacterium | reverse complement strand
CGGCCCCCGCGGGTGCGACCTCGCCCGCGCCGGACGCCCTGCGCAGGCCCGGCCCCCGGTACGCACGCCGCGCCGGGTCGATCCCGGCGTGCTCGCCCGGGTCGCGGAAGCGGCCGAGCGCCGCGCGGGCGCGGGACCGCTGCGGCCGTTCCTGGATGAGCCGCAGGACGGCTCTTCGGGGGTCCTGGCGACCCTCGACGCGATCCGCCTGCTGGCGGACCGCTCGATCTCCTTCGGCTCTCCGGTCGTCTGCGCCGGCCCCGACATGGTCTTCGCGCCGATGAAGCCGCGGTCGTTCGAGAGCTGGTGGTCCTCGCACGCTTGGGTGCAGGTGCTGCGCGCAGCCGGGCTCTGGGATTGGACGGTGCGTCCCGACGGTGGCGGCGGTCTCCCCCTGCGCCTGTGGCCGAGCCGCTTCGAGCACCTGCCGGACGTCTGGAGCGAGCTGGCGCGCGGCTCGGCCGTGCTGCTCTCCCCGGCTGCCGCCGAGGGGCTGGCGCCGGGCGAGGAGCTCCCGGTGGAAGTGCTCCTGGGGGGAGAGCCCACGCCCGACCGGCTGGCCGACCGCCTCTCCGATCTGCTCCTCCTCGGCCCCGAGCGGGTCGACTCCGCCCGCCGCGAGCTCTGCCGGAGGGCCGCCGCGCACCGCGGCCGGCGGCTGCTCCAGGAGACGGCCGCGGCGCTGGGCGAGCTGCTGCGCGCGCCGTCGGCGCCGGACGTCGGCGGGGCGGCGGTGCTGCTGCTGGACCGGACCAGGACGCTGGGCGAGATTCCCTCACCCCCTGGCCCTCTCTCCCATCCGTCTCCGCCGAGGCTCTCCGTCGTCCTCACCTGCTACGACCTCGGTCCCTCTATCGGCGAGGCGGTCGCGAGCGTCTGGGCGTCCGAGCGCATTCCGGACGAGGTCCTCCTCGTCGACGACGGCTCGCGCGACGAGGCCACGCTTGCCCGGCTCGCCGAGCTGGAGACGGAGGCATCCTCCCGAGGTCTCCCCCTGACCGTGCTGCGCCAGCGCAACCGCGGGCTCGCCGGGGCGCGCAACGCCGGGCTCGACGCCGCGCGCGGCGACTTCATCTCCTTCCTGGACGGCGACGACCTCATCGAGCCCTCCTTCTACCGGCTGGCCCTCGACCTGATCACCCGCAATCCGCGGCTCGGCGGCGTGGCCTCCTGGTCGCTCTGCTTCGGGCCGGAGGGTCCGGTCGGCTTCTGGAACCCGCCGCACCCCGAGCTGCCGATGCTCTTCGTGGAGAACCTCGTCTGCGTGCCCTGCCTGACACGGACGGCGCTGCTGCGCGATCTCGGCGGCTATGACGCCCGCCAGCGCTACAACTACGAGGACTGGGAGCTCTCGGTACGGATACTCGCCGCGGGCTGGCCGATCGTGACCATCCCCGCGTTTCTGGCGCGCTACCGGGTGCGGCCGGATTCGCTGCTGCGCACCCTGACACCGGCTCAGAACCAGGTCATGCGCGAGCGGCTCCTGGAGACCCATCGCGAGACTGCCGCGCGCTTCGGCCTCGAGATCGCGCTCCAGATCGAGCACCGCCTGAAGACCCTCGAAGCCACGGCGCCCGGCGCGGGGCCGGCCCAGCCGCTGTGGCAACGGACGGCGCGCAAGGTCCTCGACCTCGCGACGCCCCGGGGACGGAGGAAGGTGCGGTGAGGCACCTTAGATGAGATAAGGAGATCCACGACCCCATATACTCGCCGCATGGCGAGCCCGCGTGACCTCCAGTCCCTGCGCGAAGCGATCGAAGAAGCCGACCACCAGCTCCTGGCCGCCCTGCGCCGCCGCATGGACCTCGTCGAGGAGGTGGTCCACGCCAAGCTCGACGCGGCGTGGCCGTTCCGCGATCCGGCGCGCGAGGAGCAGATCCTCCAGCGCGTGCGCCATGCGGCGGTCGAGCAGGGGCTCGACGCGCACGAGGTCGAGCGCCTCTACCGCGTGATCCTCGACATGTCGGTGGCGCACCAGCATGCGCACCTGCGCACGCTCGCCACGGCTCCGCTGCGCGTCGGCTATCAGGGGGTCGAGGGCTCCTACAGCCATCTCACCGCCCAGCGCCGCTACGCCGGGCGTCCGGAGGGAGTCCTGCTCGACGGGTTCGAGACCTTCCACCTCGCCGCCGAGGCGGTGCGCGGCGGGAAGATCGACGTGGCCCTGCTGCCGATCGAGAACACGACCGCCGGGAGCATCAACGAGATCTACGACCTCCTGGCCGAAGGCGGGTTGACCATCAACGCCGAAGAGGTGAGCCGGATCGAGCACTGTCTGCTGGCGCTGCCCGGCACGCGGCTGGAGGACATCCAGACGATCGTCTCCCATCCGCAGGCCCTGCAACAGTGCACGGACTTCCTGCGCAGCCTCCCTCACGTCCGGGCGGAGGAGGCGTTCGACACCGCGGGAGCCGCGCGCAAGGTGCGCGAACGGGGGGAGCGGAGCGTCGCCGCGATCGCCAGCGAATCGGCGGCGCACCGCTACGGCCTGGAGATCCTGCGCCGGGGCATCCAGTCGCAGGAGGGCAACTACACGCGCTTCGTCGAGCTGGCGGTCCATCCCACGCCCTGCCCACCGGGGGTTCCGGTGAAGACCTCCCTGCTGATCGGTACCGCTCACCGGCCCGGCGCGCTCGCCGAGCTCCTCGGGGTGTTCCGGCGGCGCGGCGTCAACATGACCAAGATCGAGTCGCGCCCGATCCCCAGGACCCCCTTCCAGTACCGCTTCTATCTGGATCTCGAAGGGCACGCCGCGGTCGATCCCGTCCGTTCCGCCCTGGACGAGGCGCGCGAGCACACGACCGAGCTGCGGGTCCTCGGCACCTATCCGAGCGCCGAAGCCGAACGCGGCATGCGGCCATTGTAATAAGGGTAAAAACAAAAAAGAGGCGCGGTCGCCAGGACCGCGCCTTGAAAGTATCCCAACCCACACTCGATCGGGCCTTCCCTCCATGAATGATGAAATGTTTCCCTCCTCCTTCATTAGTACTCTCCTGCATACTTGGCAGCCATGAGGGAAACTCCTCAGAGATCAGGGATAAGATCCCCCAGCATGTACATCCGCCGAGGCTCGATCCTGCTCGCCTGTGCTCTTCTGGTCCCGCCGGCCGCCGCGGCCCAGACCCGGGAAGCCGCCGTGCCCGACGAATGGCTCACCCCCGCGGAGGCCGCCGGCTTCGAGGCGACGCCGAGCTATGACGAGACGCTCGCCTTCCTGCGCAAGGTGCAGACCCGCCTGCCCGAGATGTATCTGGGGTCCTTCGGCACCTCCGCCCAGGGGCGTCCCCTGCCGATCGTGGTGGTCTCCAAGGAGAAGGCGTTCACGGCGCGCGAGGCCCGGGAGCTCCCCAAGCCGATCCTGCTGATCCAGAGCGGCATCCACGCGGGCGAGATCGACGGCAACGACGCGACCCTGATGATCCTCCGCGATCTGGCTCTGGGCCGGCATCGCGAGATCCTGGACCATCTGACCCTGCTCTTCGTGCCGATCTACAACGTCGACGGCCACGAGCGGGTCTCCCCCTACAACCGTCCGAACCAGGACGGGCCGCACCGCGGAATGGGTTTCCGCACCACGGCCGACGGGCACGATTTGAACCGCGACTACCTCAAGCTCTCCACCCCGGAGGCCCGCGCCCTGATCGCCCTGGTCAACGGGTGGCGCCCGCACCTCCACGTCGACAACCACGTGACCGACGGCGTCGACCACGACTGGGTGCTCACCTGGAGCTGGGCGGAGGCGCCGCAGGCGCCCGCGCCGGTCGACGCCTGGTTGCGCGCCCACATGCCCGCGGTCGCCGCCGCTACAGAGAAGGCCGGCCACCGCAACGGTCCCTACGTCGATCTGGAGGACGACGGCGATCCGGCCAAGGGCTTCAACTCCTGGGTCGGCCAGCCGCGCTATTCCTCCGGCTATTTCCCGTTGCGCAACCGGCCGTCCATCCTGATCGAGATGCACTCCTACAAGCCGTACCGCCAGCGGGTGCTGGCCAACCGCGATTTCCTCCTCGCCCTGTTCGCCGAGGTGGCGCGCGATCCGGCGTCGCTGACCCGGGCGGTGCAGGAATCCGAGGCGGCCACGGTCGCCCTGGGCAAGCCGGACGCGGCGCCCTCGCAGGTGGTGGTCGAATACGCGGCGAGCGCCCAGACGGACAAGATCCGTTTCCCGGTCTATGCCTCCGGGAAAGAACCGTCCCTCGTCACCGGCGGCTCCCTTCTCCATTACACACGCGGCGAGGTGCGGGAGATCGAGGTCCCGTGGCGGCACAAGGCGCAGATCGCCAAGGCCCTCCCCCGGCCGCGCGGTTACTTCGTCCTCCCCGGCTGGCCGGAGATCGAGCAGCGGCTGCGCTGGCACGGGCTGCGCGCCGAGCGGCTCGGCGCGCCGGCCGAGATCGAGGTGGAGGCGATGCGGGTTGCGGACCCGGTGTTCGCCGGCCGCCCCTACCAGGGGCTCACCGGAGTGACCGCCAAGATCGAGCGCCACCTGGAGCGCCGGGCACTCCCCGCCGGCACTCTCTGGGTGCCGGCCGACCAGCCGGATTTCGAGGTGGCCGTCCAGCTCCTGGAGCCGGAGGCCCCCGACTCGCTCCTCTCCTGGGGTCTCCTCTCCACCGTCTTCGAGCAGAAGGAGTACATCGATCCCCGGGTCCTCGAAGGGCTCGCCCGCGAGATGATCAAGGACCCGCAGGTCGCAGCGGCCTGGCAGGAGGCGCTCGAGGACGAAAAATTCGCGGCCGATCCGGTCGCCCGCACCCGCTGGTGGTTCCGCCGCACGCCCT
This sequence comes from Thermoanaerobaculia bacterium, assembly GCA_035637095.1. Classification (GTDB taxonomy): domain Bacteria; phylum Acidobacteriota; class Thermoanaerobaculia; order Multivoradales; family UBA5704; genus UBA5704. The sequence goes on along the minus strand of DASPXX010000076.1, from coordinate 28,662 downwards.
ACTGGGACGAGACCGTCGGGCTCCTGCCGGTCTTCCGGGCGATGACGGCGCCGAGCGGCCTCCCGATGCAGGCGTGGCAGTGAGCCCTCCCCGCCGGCCCCGCTCCGCCACCTTTGCCCTCGCCCTCTTCGGCCTGCTCCTCGCCGTCTCGCTCCCCTGGTCGGCCGGCCGGGCGGTGCGGCGGATCTGGTGGGCGTTCGCCTATGCCGGCGAGACGCCGCTCGAGGAGCGCTCCCGGGAGCTCGATCCGCAATACGCCCTGGCGATCGAGGAGATCCGGCGGACGATCCCGCGCCATGCGGTCTACGCCCTGGTCGACGCCGATCCCGACGAGGAGGGGAGCGTGCTCTGGGTGCGCTTCGACCTGGCGCCGCGCCGGCCGGTCTATCTCGGCTTCCTCCATGATCTGCGCAATCCGCGGACCGTCCGCCAGCGGCTGATCCGCGACGCGCGCTGGATCGTCGTGGCCTCGGTGCGCCGGCCGCCGGTCCTCTACGAGCGGCCGGAGTTCCTGCGGGAGCTGCGGGCGGGGAGCCTCCGGTGAACGGCGTCCTCCCCAGTCTCGGCGGGGTGGCGATCTTCCTGGCCGCGGGCCTCGGCCTCGCCGAGCTCGTGCCCTCCGTGCGCACGCTCCCCTGGCCCCGCCGGCTCGCCTGGGCCTACCTCCTCGGGCTCGCCGGCCTCGCCGGAGCGCTCTACGCGCTCTCCCATTTCCTCGCCGTGCCGCTGCGCCGGCCGGAGATCCTGGCCACCGCCGCGGCTCTAGCGCTGATCGGGCTGGTCACTCGGGTCCTGCGGCGTGGAGCGAAGCCGTCGTTGCCGCCCTTGGTGTCTTTGAAGTCCTTGCCTCCTTTGGAGCTCGCCGCAGCCGCGCTCCTCGCCTTCATCTGCCTGGGCCTCCTCGCCGACGCGCTCACCGATCCGGTGACCGGCTGGGACGGTCGCATGACCTGGTCGACCCAGGCGCTCTGGGTCCTCGACGAGGGGACGGTCGACTCTGAGGTGCTGCAGCGGAAGAACCTGTACGTCACGCATCCGCAGTACCCGCTCCTGATGCCGGTGGCCCAGGTGGTGGTCCTGGAGACCTTCGCGGTACCGCAGGACGTCCATGCCTTCCGCGCGCTCTACACCACCTGCTTCGCGGCTTTCCTGCTGCTGCTCTGGGACGGAGGCCGGCGCTGGGCGGGGCGGCTGCCCGCGCTCCTCGCCGGGCTCGCCGCCGCGGGCGTGCCCGCCCTCACCTTCTTCGAGGACAGCGGCGCGGCGAGCGGGTACAGCGACCTGCCGCTGGGCTGCTTCTACGGCGCCGGCCTGCTGCTCCTGCTCTCCGGCCGCCGGCGCACCGGTGACGCGCTGGGGGCCGGGCTGCTGCTCGCCGGAGCCGTCCTCACCAAGAACGAGGGAACGCTCCTCGCCCTCTTCGCTCTCGGCGCCGCGGCCCTGGTGCGCTGGAAGAACCCGCGCCGGCTCCTCCGCCTGGGCGCCGCCGCGATCCCCATCGTGCTGGCGCTGGCTCTCCTCGTCTCCTGGCGAGCCGGCATTCCGAACCGTCAGGACGAGCGGTATGAGGTCCTGGTCGGGGCCGGAGAGATCTGGCCGGGGGCGGTCACGCGCATCCCCGGTCTCGCCGCCCTGGCGCTGCGTCAGATGTTCCGTTTCGAGCACTGGACCCTGTTCTGGATCGTCGTTCCGGTCGTTTTCTGGGTGGGCAGGCGTGGGTGGAGCAGACGGCGGAGGACCCTGGCCCTGGCCCTGGCGGTCGGTGCGGTGGCTCCGCTGGCCATCGGTTGGGGCGCCTACACGATCCATCCGCATCCCGACACTCTCGTGCCGGTGACCTGGAGCCGCTTCCTGGTCCAGGCATCTCTCCCCCTCTTCCTCCTCCTCGCCCTCGCTCTGCGGAACATCCTGGCGCGGGTCTCGCAAGGAAATGCGTTCGCGAGAGCGTCCTCGCTCGCGAGGGTTTTCCTTGCGTCTGGATGGACGCGGCCGGATCCAGAGAGATGACCAACCCAGCGACTCCCCAGCCCGCTGCCTGGAGCGCGGAGGGGACGACCATGCCCCCGAAAGAGAACGTTTCGTCGCGGGAGTGGCTGCGCGCCACGCTCGACAGCCTCCGCGACGCCGTGGTCGCCCTCGATGCCCAGGGACGTATCCTCCTCCTCAACCACTGCGCCGAAGGCCTGCTCGGCATCGACCGCTCCCTGGCGGTGGGGCGGCCCGCGGAGGACCTGCTCCGCCTGCGCGACGCCGAGACCGGCCTGACCATCGATCTGCCTCCGGCCGACGACCCTGCTGCCGGCGGCACCGGCCCGGCATGGCGCAACGCCGTCCTGATCTCGACCCGATCCGGCAACGAACGGCCGATCGACGCCTCGTTCGAGCCCCTCTTCGGCGACGAGAGAGCCGGGGGGACCATCCTCGTGCTGCGCGACGCCGCGCCTCGCCTCGCCGCCGAGCGCGCCCTGCGCGAGAGCCAGGAGAGCGCGCAGCGCCGGATCGAAGAGGAGCTGCACCGCCGCGCCGAGGAGATCGCCGCCGCCGACCGCCGCAAGGACCAGTTCCTGGCCATGCTCGCCCACGAGCTGCGCAATCCGCTCGCCCCGATCCGCAATGCGGTCGAGCTGATGCGCCAGGTCGAGACCATGGACCCGTCGTTCCAGCCGTCGCGCGAGATGGTCGAGCGCCAGGTGAAGAACCTGGCCCATCTGGTGGACGACCTCCTGGACATCTCGCGCATCACCCAGGGAAGCATCCGGCTGCGCAAAGAGGTGGTCGATTTGAAGACCATCCTGGAGCGCTCCGTGGACGCCACCCGGCCGCTCATCGAGAGCCGCGCCCACGACCTGGCTCTCCACATGCCGCGCGAGCCGATCCGCCTGGAAGCCGATCCCACCCGCCTCGAGCAGATCGTGGCGAACCTGCTCAACAACGCCGCCAAATACACCATGCCCGGGGGGCAGATCGCGCTCTCTGCCTCGCTCGAAGGCAAGGAGGCGGTGATCCGGGTGCGCGACAACGGAATCGGCGTGCCGCCCGACGTCCTCGGCCGCGTGTTCGAGCCGTTCGTGCAGAGCGACGGCTCCCTGGCGCGCTCCGAAGGAGGCCTGGGTATCGGCTTGGCGCTCGTCCGCAGCCTGGTCGAGATGCACGGCGGCCAAGTCGAGGCGAGCAGCCCGGGCCTCGGCCAGGGGAGCGAGTTCGTGGTGCGCCTGCCTGTGCGCGTGCCGCAGACGGCCGAGGCGGCATCCCCGAGAGACGAGTCCGCTCCGCGCCCCCTGGTCCGGCCGGTGCGTGTCCTGGTGGTCGAGGACAACCTGGACACCGCCGAGAGCCTGGCCACCCTGCTCCGCGTCTGGGGGCACAACGTTCAGGTGGCGCACGACGGCCTCAAGGCCCTGGACGTCGCGCGCGAGCAGCGGCCCGAGGTCGTCCTGCTCGACATCGGCCTCCCCGGCCTCGATGGCTACCAGGTGGCCCGCCGCCTCCGCGAGGAAGTGGGCCTCGACACCTCGCTCCTCGTGGCGATGACCGGCTACGGCCAGCCCGAGGACCGCCGGCGCTCCCGCGAAGCCGGCATCCACCACCACTTCGTCAAGCCGGTGGAGCCCATGGTGCTGCGCAACCTGCTGGCCGACGTGGCGGCCCCGGCCGGGTCGGGACATTAGAAAGGAAAGACGAAAAGGACTTCAAGGACAGCCAGGACAACAGTATCCTCGTCTGATGTCCCTGGTGTCCTTGCAGTCCTTGGGGGTCCTCCTCCTCGCCGGCTGCGCCTCCGCCCCTCGGCCGGCCGCCTGGCTCCACACCTGCCAGGTGCCGGGTCTTCCCTTCGAGGCGCGGTGCGGCACGTACCAGGTCCGCGAGGACCGGACGGCGCGCGACGGCCGGACCATTCCTCTTTATCTCGTGGTCCTGCCCGCCCGCGGTCCGCGCCCGGCTCCCGATCCGGTGTTCTTCCTGGAAGGCGGCCCCGGAATTCCAGCGACGGAATCGGCCGCGGAGATGGCCGAGAATCTCGCCCCGCTCCTGGAAAAACGCGACATCGTCCTCATCGACCAGCGCGGCACGGGCCGGTCGAATCCTCTCGACTGCCCGCTCGGGCTGACCCCTGGCGCCCTGCTCGACCCAGAGGATCTGCGCGCCTGCCGCGCTGCGCTGGAGCACCGGGCCGATCTCACGCGCTACACGACCCTGGATGCCGCGGAGGACCTGGACGAGATCCGCCGCGCCCTCGGGCTCGGACCGGTCAACCTGGTGGGCGCCTCCTATGGGACCACACTGGCCCAGGCCTTCCTCCGGCTCCATCCGGAGGCCGCGCGGACCGCCGTGCTGATCGCGCCGGTCGACCCGACCGACCCCTACCCGCTGTCGGTCGCCCGCGACGTCGAGTCCGGGCTCGACCACCTCTTCGCGGACTGCGCCGCGGACGCGGCCTGCCATGCCGCCTTCCCCGATCCGCGGGCGGACCTCGCTACCTTGATGGCCCACCTCGAAGCCAGTCCGGCGCGGGTCGAGATCCAGGACCCGGACGGCGGCGGTCCTGTCACGGTCGAGCTGACCCCCGACCTCCTCCGCCAGACTCTCCCCCAGCGGCTCTACTCCGTCGAGGCCGCGGCCCGCGTACCGCTGTCCCTCCACCGGGCCGCCGCCGGGGATTATGCGAGCCTCGCCCGCGCCGTCCTGGTCCTGCAGCGGCATTTCTGGAGCGGCCGGAGCCTCGGCCAGATCCTCACCATCGAGTGCAGCGAGTCCCTCCCGCCGGACCGGATCGGGCCCGAGGCCGTGACCGCGGCCACGGCGGGGACGTTCCACGGCGATTTCCGGGTCCGCGCCCACCGAGCCATGTGCGCGGACTGGCCGCGGGCCCAGGTCCCCGCCAGCTTTTTCAAGCCCGTGCGGACCGCCAGGCCGGTCCTCCTGCTCGGCGGCGCCCTCGATCCGATCCTGCCGCCGCGCCATGGCGAGGCCGTCGCCCGGCATCTGCCGCGCTCCCGCCTCGTGGTCGTGGCCGGAGAGAGCCACTTCCCCGTCAACGACTGCACCCGACGCCTCCTGCACGATTTTCTGAATGCCGGCTCGACCGCGGGCCTCGACACCTCCTGCGCCGCGACGGGGCGGCGGCCGGCATTCATCCTCAGGTAGACTGGTCCGAGTCCACCTTCCTCCGACCATGGACGCATCCACCGAAGGCCGCCTCCTGCGGCTCGCGATCGCCAAGGGTCTCCTCACCTGGGAGGCCCTCGACCGGATCGTCGAGGCCTTGCCGGAGGGGGAGAGCCGCGGCGACCGGTCGTGGCTCCGGCTGGTCCAGGACGCCGGGCTCCTCGACGCCGCGCAGGTCGAAGCCCTGCATGCCGAGCTCTCCAGCCAGAGCACAGCGGAGAGCGGCTCGGCCGGGTTCTCTCCCGAGTACCGGTTCCTGGCCGGCTGGCCGCGCTACCGCGTCGAGCGCCTGCTCGGGTCCGGCGGCATGGGAACCGTCTTCCTCGCCTTCGATCCGGCCCTCGACCGCCGCGTCGCCCTGAAGCTCCTCCACCGGAACGATGCGGAGCAGACCGGGCGCTTCCAGCGCGAGGCCCGCGCCCAGGCGCGCGTCGAGCACCCCAACGTCTGCCAGGTCTACGAGGTCGGCGAGGTCGAGGGGCGCCCCTACATCGCCATGCAGCACATCGAGGGCAAGAGCCTGGCCGACCTGCGCGGCGAGCTTCCTCCCGAGGCGATCGTCCGCCTGGTCCGCGACGTGGCGCGCGCCATCCAGGCCGCGCACAAGACCGGCCTCATCCACCGCGACCTGAAGCCGGCCAACATCCTGGTGGCGACCGGCGACAAGGGGGACCTTCATCCCTACGTCGTGGACTTCGGCCTGGCGCGCGACCAGGAGGACACCGATCTCACCCACACCGGCATGATCAGCGGCACCCCCTCATACCTCTCTCCCGAGCAGGCGCAGGGGATGCCGCTCGACCGCCGCAGCGACGTCTACAGCCTCGGCGTGATCCTCTACGAGATGCTCTCGGGCCAGCCGCCGTTCCAGGGCGCCAGCCCGGCCCATGTCGTGGTCCTCCTCCTCCAGGAGGAGGCGGCGCGGCTGCGCAAGATCGCGCCGACGGTCCCGCCCGATCTCGAGACGATCGTCATGAAGTGCCTGGAGAAAGACCCGGCGCGGCGTTACGAGTCGGCCCGCGCCCTGGCCGACGATCTGGACCGCTGGCTCGAAGGGGAGCCGATCGCGGCGCGGCCCGCGGGCTGGGCCTACCGCGCCGGCAAGCGCCTGCGTAAAAACCGCCTCCTGGTGGCGGTCTCCGCGGTCGCCTGCGTGGCTCTGCTGCTCCTCGGCGGCACGGTCCTGCGCACCCGCTGGCAGGCCCGCGAGAAAGCCGAGCTGGCCCAGCGCTTCGGCCAGCGCGTCGAGGAGCTCCAGTCCCACCTGCGCTATGCGGCCTTCCTGCCTCGCCACGACATGCGGTCGGCCAAGCGGGAGCTGCGCAGCGAGCTCGACGAGATCCGCCGCGAGATGGAGAGGCTCGGCCCTCTCGCCGAGGGACCGGGGAACTACGCCCTCGGCCAGGGATACCTGGCGCTACGCCAGTACGAGGTCGCCCGCGTTCACCTGGAGAAGGCCTGGAACGCCGGCGAGCACCGCCCCGAGGTGGCGGCGGCGCTGGCCCGGACCCTCGATGCTCTCTATAAAAAGGCCCTCATCGAGGCGTCGCGCGGTCGGAACGCCGAGGCACGCAAAGCCGCCCGCGAAGAGCTCGACAAAGCCTTCCGCGATCCCGCTCTGTCCTACCTGAAACAGGGACTGCAAGGGGAAACCAGCCCTTCGCCCTACCTGGAAGCACTCCTGGACTCCCACGAAAAACGCTACACCCAGGCGATCGTCAAAGCGCGGCAGGCACTCCAGCAGGTCCCCTGGTTTTACGAGGCCGGCCAGCTCGAGGCCGAAATCTGGATGGAGCGTGCCGATCAGGCCGCCGACCAGGGACGGGTCGAGCAGGGCGTGGGGTTCTGCAATCAGGCCGGCGAGGTCTACCACCGCCTTCTCGCTGCCGTACCGAGCGACATCTCCCTCAATGCCGGCGAGTGCCTGCGTCAGGTGCGCCGGATCAATCTGCTCTCGACCGGCGGAACCGAAACGGCGCCCTATGAAGACGCAGCCCTCCAGGCCTGCGACCGCGCCCTGGAGATCGACCCGGAGCTCGGCGACGTCGTCGGCGCAAAGGCCGCCGTCTGGTGGACGCGCGGATACCGGCAGGACCGTCGCGGCATCGATCCGCGACCTGCTCTCGCCACCTCGATCGGACTTTCGCGGAAGGCTCTGGCGCTCGACAGCTCTGACGCCGGAACCTGGAAGAACCTGGCGATCGCGTACCGCTTGAAGGGGCAGTGGGAGCTCGGCCACGGAGTTGATCCCACCACTTCCCTTCAGCGCTCTCTGGACGCCTCGGCGCGCGCCGTGAAGCTGCAACCGGAGCGCGCCGACAGCTATAACGAGCTGGGGCTGGCGCAGATGGTCTTGGCCGATGACGAGGTCCGGCGCGGGCTCGATCCGCGCGATACCCTGCTCCGGGCCGCCGCGAGCTATCAGCGCTCGTTGCAGATCAATCGACATCAGCTCCCCGCCCAGGTCAACCTGGGGACGACCTGGAACATGATGGCCGAGGCGCAGATCGCGCGCGGACAGGACCCCTCAGCCGCCGTGGCACGAGCTGCGGCGGCCTTCGAGGCGGCGGCGCAGCTGAATCCGGATGCGGCGGCGATCCACAACAACCTGGGCAACACGTTTCTGACGCTCGCCGAATACCAGATCGCCCGCGGGCTCGATCCCGACGCCTCCCTTTTGCGCGCAGCGACCGGCTACCGCAAGGCTCTCGCCGTCCGGCCTGACTACCCTTACGGGGCATACAACCTGGCGCTCACGGAGAAGGACCGCGCCCTCGCTCTCCTCTCCCGCGGGAAGGACCCGTCGCCAGCTGTCGCTGCGGCCCGCGCCTATGTGGCTGAATCGCTGGGCATCAACCCAACGGATGCAGACAATTTCCTGGAGCAGGCGCGGCTGGACCTGATCTCCGCCCGCTGGACCCTGCGCCAGAAGCGCGCGCCCGGCCCGGATCTCGACCGGGCGGACGCGGCGCTGGCGAAGGCTGAAGCCCTGAATCCCGGCGCTCCCGAGATCTTCCAGACCCAGGCCGAGTCCGCGCGCTACCGCGCCGAGGCGGCCCTGGCGGAGGGTGGCCGTCCCCAGGAGGCGATCCGGAGGGGCCTGGACCGCCTCGCCAAAGCGCTCGCCATCCGCCCGGAGGATGCCCAGACCCTCGCCTTGCAGGGCGCCCTCCGGCAGCTCGCCGCCCGCGCCGAGACCGATCCCGCGCGCCGCGCCGAGGCATCCGCCCAAGCGGCTGCCGCGCTGGAAAAGGCCCTGCGGCTCAATCCCCTGCTCCAGCGCGAGTACGGGCCGGTGCTCGCGGAGGTGAAACAATGAGAGCCATGGTCCTCTCCGCCCTCGGCCGGATCGAGGAGAATCCGGAGCCCCTCGCACTGTGCGACCTCCCCGTGCCGGAGCCCGGACCGGGCGAGATCCTCCTCTCCGTCTCCACCTGCGGGATCTGCCACACCGAGCTCGACGAGATCGAAGGGCGGACGCCTCCGCCGGCCCTGCCCGTGGTCCTCGGCCATCAAGTGGTCGGCCGGGTGGAGCGCACGGGTCCGGGCGCGGTGCGGTTCCGTCCGGGCGACCGGGCCGGCGTGGCCTGGATCTTCTCCGCCTGCGGCCACTGCCGGCACTGCCTGGCCGGCGAGGAGAACCTCTGCGCCGCCTTCCGAGCCACCGGCCGCGACGCCCACGGCGGCTACGCGGAATTCATGACCGTTCCCGAGGGCTTCGCCTATCCGATCCCGGACACCTTCACGGACTCCGAGGCGGCTCCCCTCCTCTGCGCCGGAGCGATCGGCTACCGGTCGCTCCGCCTCACCGGGCTGCGCAACGGCGAGCCCCTCGGACTGACCGGCTTCGGAGCCTCCGCACACCTGGTCCTGAAAATGGTCCGCCACCGCTTTCCGGAGACCCGCGTCCACGTCTTCGCGCGGAGCGACGCCGAACGGGCCTTCGCCCGCGAGCTCGGAGCCGCCTGGGCCGGCGACACGCGCGACACCGCACCCGAGCCCCTGCGCGCCGTCATCGACACGACGCCTGCCTGGGAGCCGGTCGTCGAGGCCCTGCGCAACCTGGAGCCCGGAGGCCGGCTGGTGGTGAACGCGATCCGCAAGGAAGAGCGCGACAAGGAGGCCCTCCTCCGCCTCGACTGGACGGAGCACCTCTGGCGCGAGAAGGAGATCAAGAGCGTGGCGAACGTCGCCCGGACCGACGTCGCCGAATTCCTCGCCCTGGCCGCCGAGATCCCGCTCCGCCCCGAGGTCCAGGAATACCCGCTGGAGGAGGCAAACCGGGCCTTGCGGGAACTCAAGGAGCGGAAGATCCGCGGAGCGAAGGTGCTGCGAGTGGGTCCCTCCGGGCCGTAGCGGCCCTGTGCTACGCTGGCTCTTCCGGAAAGAACGATGCCTCGCTTCTTCAATACCGCCGGCCCCTGCGATCCCGCCGATCATTACATGCTGCGTCCCGAGCAGCGGCTGCCGGGCCTCCGCGAGCTCATCGAGCGCAAGATGTACGTCGTCGTCCATGCCCCGCGCCAATCGGGAAAGACGACCTGCTTCGAGAGCTTCGCGCGCAGCCTGACGGCCGAGGGGGGGTTCGTATCCGTTCTTGGGTCTTGCGAGACAGGGCAGACGGCGGGAAATGATATCGACCGCGGCATCGCTGCGGTTCTGCGGTCCATCGAGTGGCGGGCCTCCGAGCTTCCTTCCGAGCTCAGGCCCACGCCGCTGGATAGTTTCAATGGAATCAAGGCCGAGACCCGCCTCACGGAGTATTTGAGCGCGTGGTGCCAGCGCTCGCCCCGCCCTGTCGTGCTGTTCCTCGACGAGATCGACGCCGGGAGGTCATCCCCCGCGCCTTGGCCTGGGTGGTGCAGGAATCCCTGCCCGTCCCCCGGGCGCCCTTCATCGCATCGGACGGCAGCCTCCGCACTGACGCTCTGCTCGACGGTTTCATCGCCTTCTGGTGCCAGCACGCCGAGTTCTTCCTGACGCGCCAACCCTATTCCGAGGCGGCGGCGCAGCTCGTCTTCATGGCCTACCTGCAGCGAGTGGTCAACGGAGGCGGCTTCATCGACCGCGAGTACGGCGTCGGCCGCGGCCGGATCGACCTGTGCGTGCGCTGGCCGCATCCCGGGGGAGTCCAGCGCTGGGCCGTGGAGTTGAAGGTCTGGCGCGACGACCGTCCCGATCCTCTCCCCGAAGGTCTGGCCCAGCTCTCCGGCTACCTCGCCCGGCTCGGCCTCGACCACGGAACCCTGATCCTCTTCGACCACCGGACCTCAGCACCGCCCATTCCCGGGCGCTGCCTCCGCACTGAGGTCGAGCACGAGGGGCGGAGGATCGACGTGGTACGGTTGTGATCACGTCCCGCCCCGGCTTGTGGTGAACGCCATCCGCAAGGAAGAGCGCGAGAAGGAGATCAAGAGCGTGGCCAGCGTCGCCCGGACCGACGTCGCCTGGCCTTGGCCGCCGAGATCCCCCTCCGTCCCGAGGTCCAGGAATACCCGCTGGAGGAGGCGAACCGGGCCTTGCGGGAGCTCAAGGAGCGGAAGATCCGCGGGGCGAAGGTGCTGCGGGTGGCGGGCACCCCGCCTTGACCGGACCAGGTATTTCGAGCCAAGCCCTTCTACGTGATCCTCAGCTCAGCAGGAGCACCCCAGCGGACTGCCCCTATGATGTGCAAAGCCTCTCCCCCGGGAGTAATCTTACCCCTTCCTCTGCTACCCATTGCCGGTCGTTTCACCCGCACCGAGATCGAGCGCAGAGGGTGGAGGATCGCTGGGCTGCGGTGGCGGACAGGAGGGTGAAGATTTTGCGGACCGACCGTTCCCAGAGGAGATGGAAACCGGCGGGATCTCGCCGGGCACAAGCCCACTCGCGGCGACCGCAGCCGGAGTGGTCGCTGGGTCCTTCTCCGACTCGGCGAGCAGCATCATCTTCCAGATCCACGACTCCTCCCAACTCCCGATGTCGATGACTGCTTCGGCGATCAGACAGAGAGCGGTGGCACGCGCTTCCAGCCCAGAGGCCGGCGGTTTTCCCAATTTCTGATCGATGGCTTCGAGGAAGGTTCGTGCATCCTCATGCTTTTCCTTGTCCTCTTGAATCAGCTCCCTGAGACCGGCCGTCAGATTCAAGGACTTCCACCTCTCCCAGAGGGAATCCCTCGTCTCGGCCTCCCTTGCGCCGGCAGCAGAATCCGGGCTGGCCTGCCAGCCCATCCGGACCAGCACGAGCGCGCAAATCGCCAGCTAGATCCACATGCGCAGGAAGCGTTCGATTCGGTAGTAGGGTCGCGGGTGACCTTTGCCGCACTGAATGGGCAGCAAGACATCGAGCCCCTGCCGGATGGCCCGGAGGCCCGCCTGTACCGTATGAGGTAGGCGAGCGTCGAGCAGGGAAACCTCGGGATTATCCGACCGGTACCCGGACATTTGCAGCAGGAGATGCTCCACCTCGAGCTGGGCCCGAAGCTGATAGAGACAGGACCACCACTCCAGATTCTGCCTCGCTTCGATGAGCATGGACTCGGCCTGACCGAGGACCTCCGTCGCTCGATCGAGCTCGCGCGCCGCCGAGGAGAGAGCCTTGGTCGTATCCACTAAAGGATCACGGCTCTGGAGAAAAGTGTCCGCGCGGACCATCAGGCACTCGGCTAGGCGGAGCAAGCTCACCGCCAGAGACTCGCGATTCACGCCCACTCGCGGCAGGAGACCCGCCTGGGCCCGATCGAGCTCTCGGTGCGCCGCAGCAAAATCGTCGCTCCGCATCGCGCCTGGGGAAAGATAGGCGCGAAGGTAGAGGGCTCGGCCCTTGTAGGAGTGGAAGTAGGAGACATGCCTGGCATAGTCTTCTCCCGCCGCCCATTCGATCGTGCCGAGGGCTTCCTCGCAGATCTCTACGGCCCGCTGGCAAGAGGTCAAGACCTTCTGACGTTCCCATTCGGGGGCCCCCCTCAAGCTCCAGGGTGAGATCGCCGTCAATTGATGATCCGCCGCTCCGCGAAGCCAGCGGATCGTGATCGCCTGCAGATCCCACTGGTCATTCTCAGCGCCGAGGCGGAAGTTGTCTGCCGCTTCCTTGACAATCCGGGAAAAGAGCAGGCAGAGCTCGCCAGTATCGCGCGTCTTCTCCATTCCGCGCAGACATTGCCAGACATCGCACAGGCCACGGACGAGCTTCAAGAGATCCTGGGACGGTTTCCCGGGAAACCAATGGTCGCAGTCGCGGACGAGCGCCTGCAGAGCCGCGCCCGGGTCGGTCGGCTTCATCTCGATCTTCGTCAAGCGGCCGATCTGGTGGAAGCGCTCACGGAGCCCCTCCTGGAAGTCCATCTTGTGGCGAAGAGCATCCGCTTTGAGCTCATCGAGTTGCTCGCCGAGAGCGTCGACGGAGCTCTCTAGGACCGGGTAGTCGTGCCATGGCTGCGCTGCCTCGACCTCTGGATCACCGAGACAGTCCGGGATGCGAAACCGCGGCAGGTCCTGCGTCTTGATCCAGTCGACCCAGCCAAGCAAAGTATCTGCACAGAGCAAGCTCAGGAGAACCTCGCGCTCGCGAGAAAACAGCCGTCGCAGGGCCCATAGGTGTTGGCGGCGCAGCTCGCGAACCACCTGGAGTGGCCCGTTGTTATCGCTCTGAGACGCGAGCCATCTGCGGAGCCCCTGGCTCCATTGCTCCTCTCCCGGCGAGAACTGAAGCCACGCGTCCAGGCGAGTCAGGTAACGCAGCGAGGAAATCTGGTGGTAGAGACTCTCGAGCAGGGCGTAAGGCTCCTGGGAGGCTGCATAGAGGTGCCCGTAATAGTACTTCCCTAAGTCGGCATGAATGCGGGCGAGCCGGGCCAGCTGTGGCGCAGCGTCGACTCTAATTTCTCGGAGCCTCGGCCACTCGCTGGGCCATGTCCACTTCTGGCCTGTCTCATAGACGCCATCTCGCATCCCCCTGCACATCCAGTACTCGGCGCCCTCGCACCGCAAAACGTATTGGGTTTCGATCTGCTGGAGGAACTTGACGACGTGATCGGGCGACGCCTCTCCTTCCGGCATGTAGCCCGGCAGTAGCTCCAGGAGAGGCACCCAACTCCAGCGCCGACGAGACGTCGAGAGCAGGAGCAGGGCATCTGCGTACCACGCTCTGGCCTCTTTGTTGAGCCCTCCTTTCTTTCGTTTCCAGGGCTCGCCTTCCGGCTCGACAGGCAGGAGGACCGGGAGGCGTTTGGTATCGGGGGAGCTCACCGACAGGGCGAGGATCGAATCCTGCAGAGGCCCATCCTCGGAGCGCGCCTCCTTGACCAACTCGCGGAGAAATACATCGGTCGCCTCCCGCTCCGCATCGCCGGGCCCGGCGTGCCGGTCGCTCCGCGGCCAGTGGTGACAGCTCGGCGGCCGGCCGAAAGACCAGACCCCGTTGAGAGCCAAGACGTAACGGTCCCGGCAGAGAGCCTCGAAGATCCGCTGTACGGCCTTCTTGGCCAACGCGCTGTCGATTTTGGGCTCTTTTTTCCCATTCTGCGCGAGACCTCCGGGCAAGGTGAGCGGCGGCACGGAACGGTCGTACTTGCGGATCTGGCGAATGATCTCGACGACTAGGTCCTCGTACTTGTGCATTGCGGAGAGGTCGACCCAGATCGGAGTGTGCGTTTCCGCTTTGGAGGCCACGAAGCGGGCGAGATCGAGCGAGGCCCCGAAATCGAAGTGGTTCTCTCTGTCGAGAAAAACCCAGACGCGTTTGTTCTCTTCCGGAGGAGCGCCATCCGTGCCGGGGCCGCCGGTCGTGCTTCGCGCCGGAACGATGGGGCGGAACATCCTCGGTTCATAGGGCCGCAGGCTCGGAGGATGAGCGCCGGTCTGGCGGCTGAACATCTCGAGGAGGAAGGAGGCGGGGCTGAAGGTGGGGACCGCGCACACCGCTCCGGGTTTGCTGCGTTGCATGAGGTCCTTCACGACCTTCGGGCACTCCGTGCCGAAGTGGAGCCAATACACCGCCGCCGCCGCCTCATCCTTCCACTTCTGCGCTACTAGGTCGACGACGTCCATCACCCGGCGGTCCGCGCCGCCCACGCCCAGGACCAGAAGGAGAGGCCGGCCTCCTGCATAGAGATCGAGACGCCTCTTGCTGTCCTCGTCGAGCGGACCGTCCAGGTCCTCCCCGATCCGCAGCCGGAACGCATCCCCATGCAGCTTGATAACCGAGAGCTGGCTCCTCACGAGCGAGGGGTGCGGCAACGGAGAGTCGCGCGCCACGGCATAGACCACCGGGTCGTGACCTTCAACGCGGAGGGCTTCCTCCAGGAGATCGTCGAAGTTGACCGTCAGGAAGAGGCGCAAGCCCAGGATCGGAGTCAGGAAGGCCAGGAATCTGTGGGCCATCCCCGGGCAGCGGTTCCGGATCAGGCTCTGGAATAGCGTATCGGCGTAATCGGGGTTCGAATGGGTCAGGTAGGCCAGCAGGGGCTTCCAGTTGCCCCGGAGATGCCATAGACCGCTCTGCTCCCATTCCTTCTTGTCGAAACGCACCTTTCCTTCGCGCTGGTCCGTTTTCAGCTTCTCGACCAGATGAGCCTTGTCGAGCCCGGGCTCGAAACGCAGCAGGTCTCCGATCCGCTCGGCCCGGACAAGGTAATCCAGATAATTCCGGCGATCGCATGGAACTCCCTCGAAGCCCTGGCCGATCCACTGCCAGAGATCGGCATTCAACTGGTTGGGATCGGGCCAGCCGAAATCGCGTACGTACCGGCTGGGGTCGTCCAGATAGGCGTTTCCAAAGCGCGGCTGCTTGTCATTCTCCGATCTCTTCGGCTGAAAGGCACCCTTCGTGATGTAGCACTGGACCTTGGCGAGGTATTCGGTCAGCTTGGTGAGGTGGGGAATCCCGGCGTCGACCGAGACCCCGGCGCCGGTCAGGCACAGGATGTCACGCCCACACGCGGAAGCCCGGATGATCTCCTCGACGGCATCGAACTGGACTCTCTGAGACATGGTGCTCCTCCAATGGCCGCGCCGAGACTGCCTCTAATCTCTTTGTAAGGGAGATGACCGGAGAGGAGATTGTATTTCAGCCAAGCTCACACCGCGTCCGCCTCCCGAGGAGCCGCCGCCCCGCCGGTCCGCACCTCCACACTTTTTGACAGCAGACGGCCAGAATTTGTTTACCGCTCCCGGCCGCCTCAGACGCCCGCGGCGAAGACCGGTCTCGCTCCCCCTGGCGCCTCACCCCAACGGCACGTATACTGGCTTCTACGGAGTGCCGCTGACCGGAGCCTATGCCAGCCGGCCGATGGACGTTCTTTGAAGGTGGTTGCAGGTGCATTCATCTGACAGCGCACGCGATTTGCGTTCACTGTGAGGGAGCCTCCCCCTCGCGAGGGGAGCGATCCCCCTGGCGACGTACGCGAGTCCCCTCGCCACGGCGGCGACCGCGCTCGCGACGTGCGTCATCGCCGTCGCGGCGTGCGCGACTCCCCCGGCGGGGAACGTCGGCCCCCTCGCCACGGCGGGCACTCCCCCCGCGGCGTACATCGCTGCCGTCGCGAGCGGCGTTGCTCCCCCCGCGACGTGGGTCGCCGCTGTCGGGAGGGGAGACGCGCATGTGGCGGGCGGGATGACTCACGCCGCGACGGCGGTCATCGCCGTGGCGAGGGGACTCGCGTATGTCGCCACGGCGGTCGCAGCCGTGACGGGCGAACTCGCGCAGGAAGCCGCGGCGGTCACCGCCGTGGCGAGGGGAGTCACCGCGCTCGCGAGGATGATCACGGACGCCACCAGGGCGGCGGCGTCTCCGCCGGAAGCGCCGGCCGCGATGCGCCCGCAGCCCTATCTCAGAATGTCGAATTTTCCGGAGGTCGTACCTGCCGGTTGCCTCTCCAGAGGGTCTTTTTCTCCTCTCCACTCCGGTGTAGAATCACCTCCAGCCGTGCAGGGCGTCTGGCGGCCAACCTACCGACAGCAGTTGGCGCTGTCTCTTCTCAGGAGTGGTTGTATGCTCAAGCACACGCTTCTCAGTGAACCGGACCTCGTGGACGAGCCGCAGGAGGTCCAGGACTACAAGGGTCTTGTGAGCCGGGTGGCAGCTACACAGCACCCAGTGATCGTCCGCCGAGGTGGGGCGGATGTAGCCGCCGTTATTCCCTTGGAGTACCTGAAGCTGCTCCGGGAGCTCCTGGCGCAGCAGGAGGCCGAGCAGCGCGCGGCCCAGATCGACTGGGCGAAGATGGCCCAAGACTCTCCTCCTCCCCAGCAATGGTTTGAAGGCGAAGAGCCCAAGCCGTTCTAAGAGCACACAGGGACAAGTATGGCTGAGCCACTCCAGCTCGGTCGCATTGTCTGGGCAGAAGTTGCGGACGCGAACGGTATTCCCAAGCTGCGCCCGGTGGTGATTGTCACCCCGAGCGACCGGATCACTCCAACTGCGCCGCTGGATGTCATCGCGGTGACGAGCCGTGTACCCGAGCCGTTGCCCCATGACCATGTATTGCTGCCGTGGCAAGCCCAAGGACATCCGCGGACTGGGCTCAACCGCAAGTGCGCTGCCGTCTGCACGTGGGTGGCGCGTATTCGCCACACAGACATTCGAGATGTGGCCGGTGTAGTACCGGGAGCGATCATGCTGGAGATCCTGTCCAAGGCCAAAGAGCTGAAAACGCCTGGTGGATCGGGCGGCTGACCTACCGCCGCCCCACCACCCCGATCCGCCGCATCTCATCCAGAAACTCCGCCACCTGCTCGATCGGCACCGGGCCGTAGATGGCGGCGAGGTCGTCGCGGATCTGGCGGACGGTCCGCTTTCCGTCGACCAGGTTCAGGGCTTCATAGAGATAGAGGTCGCCGTTGCCCCAGAGACCGTTCCAGCCGGCGAGGGCCGGCTCCGGGAGCCCCAGGGCCTGCCGCTTGTCGTCGAAGTAGTTGTAGCCGAAGCCGCTCATCGCTCCCTTGGGCTCCGCGGAACGGACGTAGACCACGTCCGCGTCCGGATGGGCTGCCGCCGGAGCGGGTCCGCCGCTGCCGGCGAGCTGCTGCAGACCGGCGAGGAAGCTCGCGGCGTCGTTGGCCACCTCGGGCGGCAGCTGGGCGAAGGCGCGGAGCGAATCGACCGCGGCTCTCTCCCAGGCCCAGTGGAAGCGCAGCACGTTTTCCCCTTCTTCCGGCTGACCGGCCGTCCGCAGACGGTCGCGCCGAGCGAGCGCCTCGGCGGTCCGCTCCAGCGCATGGCGCCGCATCACCTGCCAGAGCGCCGGGACGTCCGCGGCATCCAAATCCGCCAGGTACCAGGCGCTCGCGGCGCCGAGGAAGGCGGCGCGGAGGAGCTTGGTGGGATCGAGGTTGCCGATCTCGTCGCCGTCGGTGTGGATGTAGCGGTCCGGCCAGTCGTTCATGTAGATCGCCGGCACCCGAAACGAGCCCTCGGACCAGACGTCGTGGTCGCTCCCCTCGGTGTAGTCGACGAACGCCGCCTGGAGCGCCTGCTTGCTCCCCTCGGGATCGACCAGCGGATAGGGGGCGGACCCGGTGTCCGCGAAGCGCGTCGTCTGCTCGTTCACGAAGCGGCCCAGGGCCTCGCCCACGTCGTTGACGAAGGTCGGCAGGCTCTTCGGTGAGCGCGTCACGTGGAAGACCGCCTTGGTGATCGACGCGTCGCCCCCAACCATGTCCAGGTGGATCACCGCGCGCGCCCGGCGCGCGATCTCCGGCCGGGCGTTCAAGAGGGCGGTCGTCCCCTCCATCTCCGGCGGCCAGACGAAGCGGATGGTCCGCCGCGGCGCCGGGATCTCCTTCTCGCGGAGGAGCTTCGAGAGCGTCCGCGCCACCTCCAGGATCGCCGCGCACCCACTGGCGTTGTCATTGGCTCCGGGCCGCAGGTGGTCGAGATGGCAGGAGAGGACGATCTCCTCCCCCTCGAGCGCCGGATCGGCCCCGGGGATCACCGCGGTGACGACGTCGTAGCTCCCCGGGTGCTGCCCGGCCTTGACCTCGGCGCGCAGCCGCACGGCCTGGCCGCGGGCGAGGCGCTCCTGCCAGTCGCGCGCCTGCCGCAGCGAGACCATGAAGGCGAAGGTCTTCGGGGCCGGGAAGGTCGGGAGGTGCCCCCAGCGGACCAGGGTTTCGTCCTCCTTCCACCAGGCCGTCTCCTGGTTCTGGGCGTACGAGACGATCCCCGCGACACCGAGCCGCTCGGCCAGCGACGCGGCCGCGCCCGGCTGCGTCGAGATCAGGACGAGCTTGCCGCGCACGTCCTTGCCCGCGTAGTCCTGCTCGGACGCGCCGGCGCCGACGTCGACCAGCTCGGCCGTCACCGCACCGCCGGCGCTGTCTTCCGCCAGCGTCACCGGCCGCGTGTCGTAGGAGGCGATCCGCCGCGCGTCCACCCAGGCGTCTCCGGCGCGCTCCTCTTCCCAGAGCTCGGCGAAGTCGGCGTCCCAGGCCGGCCGCGAGCGCTGCGTGCCGTAGAAGATCGTGCCGTCCGCCGGCAGCTCGAGGATCTGGACGTCCGCGAGGCCGTATTGCCGCAGCCGGTCGCGCACCCGCTCGGCCGCGGCGCGGAACCCCCGCGAGCCGCGCATGCGGTGGAAGAGCGTCAGGTCCTGGGCGGTCCGCTTCGCCTCGGTGCCGGAGACCTCCGCCGCAAGAGCGCGCACCACCGGATCGGGCAGGAGCGGCGGCGGCTGGAGCGTCTGGGCCTGCGCACCCGGCGCGAGCGGCGCCAGGCACCCGGCGAGGACGAGAGCGCGGGTGAGCGCCAGCGTCGACCGGCGCATCATGCCGACTCGCCGCCGGCGACGTGGCCCGGTGAGCGCTCGTCGTCCAGCCGCTGGCGGACGGCGGCCATCATCTCGTTGAACGACTTCTCCAGCTCGGCCAGGTGGCGGTCGGACTGGCGGAAGCGGAGCTGCCGGTCGAGATCGCCGGCCTTGACGTCCTGGAACGCCCGCAACAGGGCGACGAGCGGCCCGGCCAGACGGTGCGTGGTGAAGACCGCCAGGGCCACCATCCCCAGGATCACGCAGATCGTCTGCAGGATCAGGACGAGCAGGAGCCGCGACCTCCCCGCCGGACCGAGGCTGTTGACGAGCCCCAGGTACGAGGTGAGGGCGAACACAACCAGCGTGAGGACGCAGACCAACAGCCAAAGACCCGAAAACCGTGGGACGTACCGCAGCGTGAAGCGGACTCCGGTGCCCCTCACCCCGTGAAAATCGGTCATGCCGGTTCTCCTCGCAGGAAAGGATTCGAAAATTGCGATGAGTTTAGCAGAGAACCGCAGAGGGAGGGCTCACCCGGGCGGCCCGGCTTCGGGGCCGCCCGGTCCGGTGAGACCTACTGGAAGGTGATCAAGACGCGGCGAGCGCCGCAGCCGGTGCGGTCCAGCCGGTTGCTGATGACCCGGTTGAGGCCGAGGTAGATGGCCCGCTGGTCGGCTGCCGGGACCGTGGTGTCGGGAATCGCGAAGAGGTCCTGACTGGCCGGCGCCTGGGCGAAGTTGTACGGCTGGCCCCAGCTCACGAACTGGTTCTTGACCGCGAACTTGATGGCGCCGTCGGTCAGGGCGAGGTGCTGGAAGACCTGGGGGTTGTTGGGGTTGGTGCCGCCGTTCGCCAGCGCCAGGTTTTCATTGAGGATCCACAGCTCGGCGTCGTGGTCGGTGGTACCTCCGTCTCCGGCAAAGCCGTCGTTGGTCGGCGAATCGCCGAGGTCGACCGACCACGCCGACGGCAGGCCCTCGTACTCGACCACGATGTTGGCCTGCGTGCAGGTATTCGGCGCACCAGGGATGACGATCTTGAGGGCGGCCTTCTTCCAGCCGGCCGCGGCCGGGCAGGCGGCGGTCGCCGGAACCGCAGCGGGGGCTCCCGCATTAACGTAGGAGAAGTACGGAGCGAGAGGGGCGCTGATGGTGGCGACGCCGGTCTTCAAGTCGAGCTCGACGAATCCGGCGGGGCAGGCTGCGTGCACGGCAGACGGAGCCGCAGCGACGACGAGACCGCAGAAGACACTGTGAATCATGAGCTTGCGGAGCATGGGGTTGTTCCTTTCCTGGTTTGACGTGCTGTAGACGGGAACCCCTCATCGCAACCCCCGTGCCGCGCCCGCAAAATCCGCAAGATCCAGTCACGTCAATGGTTTGGCCGAAGCGCCGCGGTCCGGGCCGGCCGCTTTCCCGGGGCGGCGTCACCAGGGTTTTGGTAAAGTCACCCCGACGATGCAGAACCGGCTGCTGGAGATCGGAAAGCAGGTCCTGGCGGAGAGCGACATCGGCCGCGTGCTGACCGTCGCGCTCGACGGGGTGATCGAGCTGTGCGCGGCCGAGCGCGGCATGATCCTCCTCTTCGGCCCCGGCGGGGAGGCGCTGTTCGAAGAGGCGCGCGGCATCGGCCGGCAGGATCTCGAAGGACCCGAGCTCGAGGTCAGCCGGAGCATCCTCGACAAGGTGCGCGCCGAGGGGACCGCGTTCTGGAGCCCGAACGTGCTCGCGGACCCCGGGCTGGGGGCGCGCCGCAGTGTGATGCGCCTGCAGATCCTCTCCGTGATCTGCCTGCCCATCCGTCATGGCGGCGAGGGCGGCGAGGTGCTCGGCCTGGTCTACCTCGACAACCGCCGGATGGCCGGCGTCTTCACCGAGGAGACGCTGGAGGTCGTGGAGAGCTTCGCCGACCTGATCTCGCTGGCCGCCTACAACGCCCTGGAGCGCCGGCGCCTGCACGACCACGTCGAGGACCTCGCCCGCGAGCTGCGCAGCCAGTACCGCTTCGATTCCATCGTGGGCCAGTCGCCGCAGATCATGGAGACGCTGCGCCTGGTTTCGCAAGTGGCCGACTCCGAGGCGACGGTGCTCATCCTCGGGGAGAGCGGCACCGGCAAGGAGCTCATCGCCCGCGCCATCCACTACAACAGCCGGCGCCGCAGCCGGCCGTTCGTGGCGATCAACTGCGGCGCCCTGCCCGAGCAGCTCCTCGATACCGAGCTGTTCGGCCATGTGCGCGGCGCCTACACCGGAGCCGTGGCGGACAGCGCCGGCTGGTTCGAGCGGGCGGCCGGCGGGACGATCTTCCTCGACGAGATCGGCGAGATGTCTCCCAGCCTGCAGGCCAAGATGCTCCGGGTGCTGGAAGTCGGAGAGTACGCCCGCGTGGGGAGCACGACGGTGCGGAGCTCCGACGCGCGCGTGGTGGCCGCGACGAACCGCGACCTCGCCGGGATGGTCCGCGACGGGAAGATGCGCGAGGACCTCTTCTATCGCTTGAACGTCATCGAGATTCAGACGCCGCCGCTGCGCGGACGGACCGGCGACGTCCTGCTGCTGGCCCGCACCTTCCTCGCCCGCTTCAACGAGAAGCACGGCAAGACCCGCGACCTGGCGGCGGCGACCGAAGAGCTGCTCCAGGTCTACGACTATCCGGGCAACGTCCGCGAGCTGCAGAACGCGATCCAGCGCGCCGTGCTGCTGTCCAGGGGGCCGCTCATCGAGCCGGGCGACCTGCCGGCGAGCTTCCGGGCCGTGCTGCCCAAGGGCAAAGGCGGAGCCCTCCAGGGCTTCCGTGCCGCCAAGCAACGCGTCGTCGAGGAGTTCGAGCGCGACTACATCACCCGCTGCCTGCGCGAGGCCGAGGGGAACATCAGCCAGGCGGCGCGCGCGGCAGGGATCGACGTCAAAAACTTCTACGACAAGATGAGCCGGTACAACATCGACGCGCTGGCGTTCAAAAAGGGACGCGGCTGAGGGCGAGCCGGGCTTCCATAGCCAACGGGTGCAGGCCGCTGCGCTCCGCCTCCGCGAGGATCGAGCGCAGCTCGCCAGCCGCCTGGCGCGCCTGGCCCGTGGCGGCATGGACGCGAGCTGCGGCGAGCTGAGCCCGCAGGCGCAGCGCCTGGTTCTCGCACGCGGCGAGCGGCCCCGCGGCCTGCCGCACCTGATCGGCGGCGGCGTCCCTGTGCCCCTGGGCCAGGGCGGCGAGGGCGAGAACGGTCCGCGCCGCCAGCTCGTCGTCCGGGGTCGGCTTCGCGCCGAGTCCGGCCAGAGCCTGCCGGGCCACCGGCTCCGCCGCCTCGGCCCGGCCCGCCTCGACCAGCACGCGGGCCAGCTCGATCCGCTGGCGGGCTTCCCAGAGCTTCTCTCCGACAGCCGCGAACTCCGCGGCTGCAGCCTCCAGCTCGCGCTGGGCGGCCTGCAGGTCTCCCTGCAGGGCGAGCACCTGTCCGAGCATCCCGCGATCCTCGGCGACGCCGGAGGCGCTGCCGATCTCCCGGTCCAGCGCGAGGGCGCGGGAGGCCAGGTCGCGCGCCTCCGCGAGCCTCCCCTCCTCGACCGCCAGCGCCGCCAGGTTGCCGAGCACGGCCGCCTCGCTGTCGCGGTCGCCGAGCTCGCGCAAGG
Organism: Thermoanaerobaculia bacterium; assembly: GCA_035637095.1. Lineage (GTDB taxonomy): Bacteria > Acidobacteriota > Thermoanaerobaculia > Multivoradales > UBA5704 > UBA5704. The sequence goes on along the minus strand of DASPXX010000076.1, from coordinate 6,141 downwards.
TCGTTTCCGCCTCTTCGTACAAGATGCGCGCCTGGGCGCGCTGGCCGAGGCGCTGGTCGACGCGCGCCAGATTGACCGCGATCTGTGCCGCCCTCCGCCGCGAGCCGGTGCGGCGGAAGATGGCCACCGCCTCCTCGTAGTGCTTCCTGGCTCCCGCGAGGTCACCCTGCTCGGAGAGGGTCGCTCCGATGTTGGTCAGGCCCAACCCGAGAGTCTCCTCACTGCCGATCGCACGGCCGATGGCGGCGACTTCCTCGAAGGTCCGGCGGGCGGCCGCCAGATCGCCCTGCTGGGTGAGGACGTTGCCGACGGTGGTGAGCGCCCCGGCGGCAGAGGCCAGGTCTCCGGCTTTGCGGAACAGCTCGCTCGCCCGCTCGCCGGCCGCCCGCGCCTCGGGCAGGCGGCCGAGGCCGCGCAGACCGTTCCCCTGGATGTGCAGCGCCCGCGCGACGATGAGCGGCGCACCCTGGGCCTCTCCTTTGCGCTCGGCGCGGAGCGCGGCCTCGATCCCGCGGGCGTGGTCGCCGAGGCTCTGGGTGGCTTCGGCCTCGGCGAGGTCGATCCGCGGATCGTCGTGCCAGGGCTCGGGCGCAGCCTTCAGGCGCTCGACCGTGCGGAGGGCCTCGCCGGCTTCCCCCTGCTGGATCTGCGCCCGCTCCAGACCGAGCCCATATTCCAGCTCATCGGGGAACCGTGTCCACAGCTCGCGATAGATGGCGATCGTGCGGTCCCACTGCCACGTGGTCTCGGCATAGCGGGCCTCGACGCGGAGGCGCGGCTCGTCGCCGAGCCCGGAAGAGCGGCGGACGGCCTCCCGCGCGGCCTCCTCGGCCTTCGCCTGCCAACCTAGCGCCCTCCAGGCGGCGGCCAGATCGGCCCGGATCAGGGCGTTCTCCGGATCGGCGGCGCTGGCCTGCTCGAGCAGGTCCTTCGCGGCCAGAGTCTCGAAGCGGGAGAGGTTCTCCAGGCCCTCGGCGTAGAGGCGTGCGGCGCGCACGCTGGCCGGGCGGGCGGAGCGCACCGCCAGCTGCTCGGCGGCGGAGAGATCGCCTGCTCCCAGACGGTTCCGCAGCTGCACGCCCAAAGCGTCGACCAGATCGAGGAGACCCGCCTCGGTCCCCTCCTGGCGCAGGGAGGCGACGATCTCGCCGCTCTTCGCATCCTGGATCGCCACCACGCAGCGGAGCCGCTCTCCACGGCGGCCGGCGAGATACGAGCCGGTGATCACGAAGTCGGCTCCGAGCCGCGAGCGCAGGCGGGCCAGGGTCTCCGGCGCGAGGTCCGTGCCGCCGGTCAAGCCGAGCTCGCGGCGCGCCCGGCTCACCTGCTCGCCGGAAATCAGCCGCAACCGCTCGCCGGCCGCGAGCTCGGACGGCAGCAGGCGCACCAGCGACCGCTCCACGTAGTCCACGTCCGGGTCGCGCGACAGGTTCTCGAAGCCGAACACCGCCACGGCCGGGCGCGGCGCGGCGGTCGATCGCATGGGGGCCTGCCGCCGGTGCCAGGCCAGGAAGCCGAGGACGAGGCCGGCCACCGCGACGGCCACCCCCGCGGCCCGCGTCCACCAGGCATGGCGGGACTGGCGCCGCCGGCGCAACGCGCCGGGCGAGGAGGCTCGAGCCTCCCGGGGAGCCGCCAACGCTCGCGCCACCTCCCCGGGCGTGGCGAAACGATCCGCCGGATCGCTCTCCAGGCAGCGCAGGATCACCTCTTCCCAGAGCGGATCGAGATCCGGAGCGTGGACGCGGGGGAGCGTCGGCGGCTCGCGCAGGCGCTTGATCGCCGTGCCGACCGCCGTGTCGGCGCTGAACGGCAGGCTGCCGGTGACCATTTCATAGAGGACGATCCCGAAGGCGTAGATGTCGGTCGCCGGCGTCACCGCCTCGCCCCGGACCTGCTCGGGGGCCATGTAAGCCGGAGAGCCGATGAGAGCCCCCGTGCGGGTGACCGAGGCCGCGCCCGAGCTGCTCCAGGCGAGACCGAAATCGGTGACCACGGCGCGCAGGCCGTCGGGTCCCGGCACCAGCATCACATTGCCGCTCTTGAAGTCGCGATGGACGACGCCGGCCTGATGCGCGGCCTGCAGCCCCTCGGCGATCTGGGCGACCAACGGCAGCGCCGCGGCCGGGGCCATCCGCCCCTCGCGCTGCAGGTAGGCTTCCAGCGTCTCGCCGCGCAGCAGCTCCATGGTGATGAAGGCGAGGTCGGCCCCGCCCTCCTCGCGATGGTGGAACAGGTCGAACGTCCGGCACACGCTGGGATGGGTGACCCGGCGGGCGAGCTGGATCTCGCGCTTGAAGCGGTGCAGCACCTCCGGATCGCGCGCGATCTCGGGGCGCACCAGCTTGATCGCCACCTGCTCCTCCAGCTCGAGGTCGGTGGCCTCGTAGACCTCGCCGATCGCTCCGTCGCCGAGGCAGGCCACGATGCGGAAACGGCCGGCGAGGACCTGCCCTGCCGTCAGGAAAGGCGGACGGAAGCGGCCAGGGGACAGGTCTTCCAACCGGGATACCTCGCAACCGGGAACAAGGGGTTCCTGGGCCACTATATACCGGAAGACCGACCCTGGCGAAGCTACTTCCTGTCTCTCATCGACGGAGGCGCATGGAGCCTCGCATCGTCCTCATCGATCAGCTTCGCCTTGTAGTAGTCATCCGGCGCTCCGGTCACCATCCCGGTCCACCAGGACCGTTGGATCTGGACCTCTCCGACCTTCTTGATCTCCCTGCCCACGGCCCCTCTCTCGATCTCCTTGGCGCCGATCCGGTTCACCTCGGCGCTCAACAAGCCACGCTTCACCTTCTCGCCGTCGATCTCCTTGATCCTTCCGGTCCAGAACGAGCGCTTGATTGGCATCTCTCTCTCCTCTGGCAGACCGAGGGCGGATTGAGTGATGGGGACGCTCGTATTGTAGCGCTAAAGATCGGACTGCTCAATACCCTGCGCAGCTCGCGAGCAGGCTTGGTGCTATAAACGGCCCATGTACGAGAACCGCACCGAGCCTCTGCTGAGCCGCCGCGCCTTCTTCCTCCGCCTGGGACGGCACGCGGCTGTGTCGGGCGGTCTGATCCTGGGCTCCCTGGCTCTGGGCATGGCCGGATATCGCCTGACCACCGGCATGGACTGGATCGATGCGCTGCTGAACGCTGCGATGATCCTGACCGGCATGGGGCCGGTGGCGACGGACCATCCCCTGGACACCTCCGCCAAGCTGTTCGCGACGTTCTACGCGCTCTACTCCGGTGTGGCGTTCCTCGGTATCGCCGGCCTTCTCATCGCGCCGGTCGCGCACCGCCTCCTGCACACGCTCCATGTCGATCCAGACGGCGGCAATGGCGCGGACTCCGATGCGGACCCTCGATGAGCTGGGCTCGGTGGACGCCGAGCCGCCAGGATGGCGGCGCTCCCAGCGAAGCTTGACCGTGGAGGCTCAGAGGCAGTAGAGCTCGGTATAGCCGCAGCCTTTGCAGATCCAGGCGCCCAGCGTGTACCGCTCCTTCTCTCCCATGAAGACGATCGCCTCGGGCTTTTCGAAGACCGCGACCTCCACAGGCCGCTGGATGTAGGGGATCACCTGCTTCGCGTTCGCGACGATGTCCTGGCTGCCGCACTTGGGGCACTTTCCGCTCTGTCTCATGGGTTTTGATTCTATCCTCTCCTGTGGACCGCCACCTCCTGGAGGACCGTCCGCAGCGCCTGCACGCTCACCGGCTTGGTCAGGTGCCTTTCGAATCCGGCCTCCAGGCTCTTCCGGATGTCCTCTTCCATGCCGTAGCCGGAGAGGGCGATCCCGCGCAGCCCGTGGCGCTTCCCCAGCTCGCGCATCAGGTCGAGCCCGCTGCCGTCCGGCAGCCCCAGGTCGGAGAGCAGGAGATCGAGCCCCGCGGCGCCGCCGCACGATTCGGCCGCGGCGAGCCCCTGGGCGACGCTGCCGGCGACCGTGACCCGGTGCCCATGGCCGCGCAGGAGCTCGGCCATGGCCTCGGCCGTGTCGGCGTGGTCCTCGACGAGGAGGATGCGCAGCGGGAGGTCGGCCCGCGGCGCGCTCGCCTCCCTCCGCACCGGCTGGCGCCCCGGCCCGATCATCGTGTCGTCCAGGTCGAGCAGCTCTCCGGCCGGGAAGCGGGCGACGAAGGTGGCGCCGCTGCCGTGTCCCTGGCTGGAGGCGGTCAGCGTACCGCCGTGCAGCTCGAGGATCGCCCGGCTGACCGCCAGGCCGAGACCGAGGCCGCCGAAACGGCGGGTGATCCGGCGGTCCGCCTGCTCGAAGGCGTCGAAGACCCGCGGCAGCATCTCCGGCTCGATCCCGATCCCGGTGTCGGCGATCTCCACCTCGATCCAGCGGCCGGAGTGCGCCGACCCAACCCGGGAGCGCACCCGGACCGTGCCGCCGGCAGGGGTGAACTTGACGGCGTTGTTGAGCAGGTTCCAGAAGACCTGCATCAGACGCGAGCCGTCGGCCTGGGTGTGGTAGTCGCCCGGCGTCAGGTCCATTTCTAGGTGCAGGCGCCCGGACGCCACCTCCTGCGCGCAGCAGATGTCGACCGCGTGGGCCAGGGTCTGCTGCACGTCGATGCCCTGCGGCTGGAGCACGAGCTTGCCGCGGGAGATGCGGGTCAGGTCGAGGAGGTCGTCGATGAGGCGGGCCTCCAGCTCGACGTTGCGGCGGATCATCGCCAGGCTGTCGCGCAGGCCGGGGCGCAGCGTGGCGTCCTCCTCCAGGACCGAGACCGCGGCGAGGACCGGGGTGAGCGGAGTGCGCAGCTCGTGGGAGAGGACGGCGAGGAAATGGTCCTTGGCGCGGCTCGCCGCTTCCACAGCCTCCTTGGCGGTGCGCAGCGCCGCTTCGGCCTGCTTGCGGACGCCGATATCGGTGGACATGGCGAGGATCAGCTCCGGCTCGTCCTCCGGGCTGCGCAGCAGAGCGGTCCAGATCTCGACGTCCACGAGCGAGCCGTCCTTGCGGCGCCGGACCGTCTCGATGCCGTCCACGCTCTCGCCCGCGAGCGTCCGGCGCAGGATGGAAGAAAGCTCCTCCCGGCGATCGTCCGGCACCGTGGGAAGCGGCCGGCCGAAGACCTCGCGGCGGCTCCAGCCGAAGAGGAGCTCGGCCGCCGGGTTCCAGGTGCGGACGATCCCCTGCCGGTCGAGCACGCTGATCGCCAGCGGAGAGGCTTCGATCAGGGTGCGCAGGGTCTGGTGCGAGCGCAGCAGGTCCTCTTCGGCCCAACGGCGCTCGGTGACGTCGACTCCGGCGCCGGCGACGTGCCCGATCCGCCCGCCTTCCTCCACGGCGGTGAAGATCCAGGAGATCAGGCGAGGCTCCTCGTCACAGCTCTTGAGACGGCTCTCGCTCGCCCGCGGGAAGAGCTCCGGAGCGAGATGGTCGAAGAAGGCGCGAAAAGGGGCGGCGTCCCCGGCGTCGGCGAACAGCTCCCAGAGGGGGCGGCCCATCACCTCGGCCGCCGGGCAGCCGGTGATCCGCTCGCACTCGCGGTTGAACAGGACGATCCTCCCCTGGAGGTCGAGGAGGACCACCAGATTGCCGAGACCGGCGAGGGCCGCCGCCGCCAGATCCCCGCTCTCTGATTCGTCCTGGAACGGGCCATCCTGACCGGCAGCGACACCCTTCCCGAACCGTGGGTCGCTCACCAAGTTGAAAAAACCTCCACTGCTGGTCCCGAGGGAGCCGGCAAGTAATAGCTGCAAGTGTATTCCGGAATGCCGAAAAAGACGAACGCGTCAGTCCCGGAGCGCGGCGCGCAGCCGCTCCAGGTCGACGGGCTTGGTCAGGTGCTGAGCGAAGCCCGCCGCGAGGCTGGCGCGGACATCCCTGTCGGTCCCGTAGCCGGACAGGGCGATCCCGCGCAGGCCGCGTTCGGCCAGCTCGCGCATCAGGTCGAGGCCGCTGCCGTCGGGCAGCCCCAGGTCGCTGATCAACAGATCGAGTCCCGCGTCGTTCAAGGCGGCCGTAGCGGTGGCCCGGCCGGAGGCCAGGTCGTGTGCCACGAGGACCTGGTGTCCCAGGATGTCCAGGACCTCGGCAACGGCCGCGGCAGTATCGGCATGGTCCTCCACCAGGAGGATGCGCAGCGGCCGGTCCCGGCGGAGATCCGGCGCGCCGCCGTCGCCGTCAGCGCT
>DASPXX010000075.1:0-9587 GCA_035637095.1 Thermoanaerobaculia bacterium | reverse complement strand
CGGCCAGCTTGCGCGACGCGGCGACTGATTTCCTCCACCTCCTCCTGGGGCTGAGCGATCCCTACGCCGTCATCGTTCCCCGGTTGCAGGCGGCGCTGGCTTCGTGTGGAACGAGCCGCATCGTCGATCTCGCGGCGGGCGGCAGCGGTCCATGGCCCCGGCTCCTGCCTCGGCTTCTCGCGGACGACGATTCGATCGAGATCCATCTGACCGACAAGTTCCCGAACCACCGCGCCTTTGCCGCCTTCGCGCGCCGGTTTCCGGAGCAGGTCACGGCCGTCTCGAGCCCGGTCGATGCCGGGGCCGTTCCCGCCGGGCTCGCGGGCTTTCGCACCCTTTTCACCTCGTTCCATCACTTTCCGCCGCACGTGGCGCGGGAGGTGCTCGCGGATGCCGTGCGCCGGCGTCAGGGGATCGGCATCTTCGAGGCGACGCGGCGGAGCCCGGCCGCCATCGCGGCCATCCTTCCTGCTCCTCTGCTGGCCTTGGCGGCGGCGCCGTTCATCTCTCCTTTCCGCTGGTCCCGCCTGTTCTGGACGTATGTCGTGCCGGCCCTGCCGGCGCTGATCGCCTGGGACGGCTTCGTCTCCTGCCTGCGGACCTACACTCCTCGCGAGCTGCGCGCGCTGATCGCGAGCGTGGCGGGCGCGGACACCTATGTCTGGCAGGTGGGGGAGGAGCCGAACCCGAGGCCGCTCATCCCCGTTACGTACGTGGTCGGGTATCCCGCCTGAAGCGCGCGTGCTAGCATCCTCCGGACGACTTCTGCTCCGCAAATGAGCCCATGGCCAAGATCCTCCTCGCCGGAGCGACCGGCACCCTCGGCCGCGCCGCGGCCCGGCAGCTGAAGGAGCAGGGCGACTTCGTCCGCGGCCTGGGGCGGTACGTCCCGGCGTTGCGGCGGCTGCCCCTCGACGAGACCTTCGAGGGCGATCTGACCAAACCCCAATTCCTGGAAGGCTGCTGCGACGGCATCGACGCGGTTCCTGTCGTGCGCCGGGGCCTCGATGAGCCTGGACAACTGGGGCGACCCGCGCTCGTTCATGGCGGTGGACTTCGCGGGCAACCGCAACCTGCTCGCGGAGGCGCAGCAGGCCAGGGTCGAGAAGTTTGTCTATGTGTCTCTGTATGCCGCCGAGAGCCTCCTGCGCACCGAGTACGCGCGGGCCCACGAGCGGTTCGCCGAGCTGCTGCGGGGCTCCGGTATGCCGTCCACCGTCATCCGGCCGACCCGGTTCTTCGGATTCTTCGCGGAGATCCTGCGCATGGCCCGGAAGGGGAGAGGCATCGTCATCGGCCGGGGCACGGCGCGCACCAATCCGGTCCACGAGGCGGACGTCGCCGCCGTCTGTGCGGAGGCGGTCCATGGCGCTGAGAGCGAGATCGCGGTCGGTGGTCCGGACATCTACTCACGGCGGGAGATCGTGGAGCTCGCGCTCGACGTGGTGGGGAAGACACCCAGGATCACCCGCATCCCGCCGTGGCTTTTCCGCAGCCTGGTCGCGCCGGTGCGGCTGGTGAATCCGCGGCTCCATGCGCTGATGGCCTTTGGTGCCGCGGTCAGCACGGTCGATGTAGTGGCCCCGGCCGTAGGGCGGCGCGACCTGCAGACGTATTTCCGGTCCCTGGTGCGGCAGGAATGAGAAAGGGACCGGGTCCGCCCCGGTCCCTCTGGTCGTCATCCTTGCAGCGGCTCAGTGGCAGCGGTGACGGTGGTTACCGCGACTGTTGCGGTAGTAATCGCGGTCAGAGTAGCCGCGGTCGTAGTAGCCGCCGCGGTCGTAGTAGGGAGTGCGGTAAGCGGGGCGGGAGGTCCGGTAGACCGGACGGTCGTAGTCTCTGTAGCGCCCATACGAATCGTAGCGGTAGCGGTCCCGCCTGTACCGATCGTTCCGGTGATCGCTGAGGGCACCGACCGCGGCGCCGACCGCGCTACCGACGGCGGCTCCGCGCAGGACCTCGCCACCTGTGGTCCTGCCGCGGGCAGCCTGGGAGAACGCGCCGATGATGGCGCCCGCGACGGCCCCCTTCACGACGCGATCCGAGCCATGGGTACCGGCTTGGGCCGAAGCCGCGCCGAAGACCAGGAATGACATCAGGAACAGGGTGATGAAGGTCCGTTTTCTTGCCTTGGTGAACATGTCTGGACTCCTTTCGACGGATCTCTCTCCTTGAAGCCTCTATAGATCAAGAGCTATGCCAGGTGGGCTCATTACCGGAATCTTCTTTACCTTCAGGGAGTTGGCCGGCGGATAGACAGATAGCGGCTCCGCGCGGGCGTCCTTTTCCGAGGACGGGCACGCCCGAGATCCAGGGCGTGGTACTCTTCCGCATTCCGCCTCTGCCGTATCCCCCAGAGGTCCCGTCCCCTTGAAGGTCTTTTAAGCAATGGACGCGACACACAGTCTCGAGACTCCGCCGGCCGCTGCCGTCACCAACCTCGTGGACCTCCTGCGCGAGCGGGCTTCCGCCACGCCCGACCGGCGCGCCTATACGTTCCTGGCGGATGGGGAGACGGAAAGCGCGGCGCTCTCGTGGGGGGAGCTCGATGCGCGGGCTCGCGGGATCGGTGCGGCCCTGGCCGGGCAAAGGGCGGAAGGCGAGCGGGTCCTGCTGCTGTTTCCCCCGGGGCTCGATTTCATCGCCGCGTTCTTCGGGTGCCTCTATGCCGGCGCGGTGGCGGTGCCCAGCTATCCTCCCCGGCAGCATCGCGACCAGCCGCGCCTGCGGGCTATCGCCCGCGATGCGTGTCCCGGCTTCGCGCTTACCACGGCGGAGCTGGCTTCCCGGCGCGAGGCGCTCGTGAGCCGGGTGCCCGAGCTCGCCGGAACGGTGTGGCTGGCGGTGGAGGAGATCGATCTGCACGGGGCGGAGCGGTGGAGCGCTCCCGAGCCCGCGGCGGAGACCCCCGCATTCCTCCAGTACACCTCCGGATCGACCGCTCTGCCCAAGGGGGTGGTCGTCACCCACGGGAACATCCTCCACAACGAGGAGATGATCCGGAAGGCGTTCGGCCAGTCCGAGGATTCGGTGGTGGTGGGCTGGCTGCCGCTTTTCCACGACATGGGGCTGATCGGGAACGTGCTGCAGCCGCTCTACACCGGCGCGGCGTGCGTGCTGATGCCGCCGCTCGCGTTCCTTCAGAAGCCGGTGCGCTGGCTGCGCGCGATCCACCGCTACCGGGGGACGACGAGCGGCGGACCCAACTTCGGCTATGACCTCTGCATGCGCAAGGTCGGCCCCGAGGAGCGGGCGGAGCTCGATCTGTCGAGCTGGACCTTGGCGTTCAACGGCGCCGAGCCGGTGCGCGCCGAGACGCTCGACCGCTTCGTCGAAGCATTTGGATCGTGCGGGTTCCGCCGCGAGGCGTTCTTCCCCTGCTACGGCCTGGCCGAGGCCACACTGTTCGTGGCGGGCGGCCGGCACGGCGAGCCACCGGTGGTGGAGCGGTTCGTTGGCTGCGGGAGCGCCTGGGCCGGCCAGCGGATCGTGATCGCGGACCCGGAGTCGGGCGCGTCTGTGGAGCCGGGAAGGACCGGCGAGATCTGGGTGGCCGGCGCGAGCGTGGCAGCGGGGTACTGGGACCGGCCCGAGGAGACGGCGCGTACGTTCGGCGCGCTCCTCGCGGACGGTAGCGGCCCGTTCCTGCGCACTGGAGACCTGGGGTTCGTGTGGGACGGCGAGCTGTTCGTCACCGGGCGGCTCAAGGACCTGATCATCCTGCGCGGGAGGAATCTCTATCCGCAGGACCTGGAGCTCACTGCCGGGCGCGCGCACCCTTCCCTGGAGCCGGGAGGCGAAGCGGCGTTCTCCGTGGATGTGGCGGGGGAGGAGAGGCTGGTGCTCGTCCTCGAGGTGGGGCGCCGGGCGCTCCGCGGGCTGGAGGTGCCTTTGGTGGCCGCGGCGGTCCGCCGGGCGGTCGCGGAGGAGCACGAGGTCCAAGTCCACGAGGTGGTGCTGATCCGGCCGGGGACGCTGCCGCGGACCTCCAGCGGCAAGGTGCAGCGCCATGCCTGCCGGGCCGCTTGGCTCGCGGGAGGAGACGGGCTGGAGATCGTGGGCCGCGACGCGGTGGATCTGGCGGTCCAGGCGGAGGAGCCCGCGGCGGCGGACCTGGAGGAGAAACCGGCAGCGGTGGTGGAGTGGCTGCGCAGCGAGCTGGCCCGCGCAACGGGAGTCGATCCGGCTGCGCTGAGCGAGGACACCGCGCCGACGAGCGTGGGACTGGACTCGCTGGCGGCGGTCGAGATCGGACATCGGTTGGAGGCACGCCTCGGCGTAGCCCTGCCGCTGGCGCGTTGGCTGGAGGCGCGGAGCCTCAGAGAGCTGGCGGCGGAGATTGCGGCCCGGCTCGACGAGCCGAGCGAAACCGCCGTGCCTTCGGAAGAGAAGGTGCCGCTCTCGGCCGGGCAGCAGGGGCTCCAGCTGCTGGAGCGGATGGCGCCCGGCGTCTACAACGTTCCGGTACCGCTGCGGGTGTTGGGGAAACTGGATGTGGACGCGTTGTGGAGGAGCCTGCGAATCCTGGTCGGGCGGCACCTCTCATTGCGGGGTGTGGATTTCGGTGAGAGCCGGGTTGCTGAGCGTCTGATCGAGGAGGCCTACCGGCCGTTCGATCTCGAGGCCGGACCGCTGCTGCGGGCAGCGGTTTTCCACCTCGGCTCCGGGGAGACCATCCTCCTCCTCACCGCCCACCACATCGCCGTCGATTTCTGGTCGCTCGCCGTGCTGGTGCGCGAGCTGTCGGCCCTCTACCGGCAGGAGACAGGTGGCGAGCCGGCGGTGCTGCCGGCTCCGGTGCGGACCTTCGCGGACCACGTGGCGCGGGAGGAGCGGCGGCTCGCGGGTCCGGAGGGAGAGGCGCTTTGGGAGTACTGGCGGGACGCCCTGGCCGGCAGGCTCCACGACCTGGAGCTGATGACCGACCGGCCGCGCCCTCCGGTCCAGACGTATCGCGGGCTCTCGGTGCCGTTCGCGATCGGACCGGAGCTGTCCGGCTCCATCGCCGGCCTCGCGCGCAGCCACGGAACGACGCTCTTCGTTGCGCTCCTCGCGGCTTTCGAAGCGCTTCTGCACCGCTACACGGGCCAGGAGAGCATCCTGGTCGGCGCGCCGACAGCGGGGCGGGATTCCGCGGATCTGGCCGATGTGGTCGGCTATTTCGTGAACGTACTGCCGCTCGCGGCCGACCTGACGGGCCGCCCGGCCTTCGCTGAGCTCGTCCGTCGGACGGCGGGGGTGGTGATCGGTGCACTGGCGCACCAGGCTTTCCCGTTCCCACGGCTGGCGGAGCGGCTGCAGCCGCAGCGCGATCCGAGCCGTCCGCCGGTGTTCCAGGTCTCCTTCGTGCTGCAGAAGGCGCATCGCGCGGACGAGCGGGCCTGGAGCGCGTTCGCCCTGGGCGAGGACGGTGCGCGCGCCGAGCTGGCCGGCCTGCCGGTCGAGTCGGTGAAGCTGGCCGAGCGGCGGGTGCCATTCGAGCTGGTCCTGATGCTCGCGGAGACGGAGGACGGGTTCGCCGGATCCCTTCAGGTCAACGCGGACCTCTTCGATGCGGCTACTGCCGAGCGGATGGCAGCTCATTTCAGCACGCTGCTCGCCGGCATGGCAGTGGAGCCTGGCCGGCCGGTGGCGGAGCTGCCGTTCCTCACGCCGGCCGAGCTGCGGCAGGTGCGCCACGACTGGGGAGAGACCGCGCCCGCGGCGGAGCCGTTCCTGGTGCATCGCGAAGTGGCGCGCCGGGCGGCGGAGCAGCCGGACGCTCCGGCTCTGGTCGCAGCGGATCTCCGGGTCACCTATGCCGAGCTGAACCGCCGGGCCGGTGCACTCGCGGCGTTCCTGCGGCGGCGCGGGATCGGGCCGGAGCGGGTGGTCGGCTTGTGTGCCGAGCGCTCGCCGGAGCTGGTGGTCGGCGCGCTCGCGGTGCTCAAGGCGGGAGCGGCCTACCTGCCGCTCGATCCGGTGCAGCCCATGGAGCGCCTGCGGCGGATGCTCGCCGACTCGGGCGCCCACGTGCTCCTCACCCGCGAAGGGCTGGCCGCCGGGTTCGCCCTGGAGGGCGTCGAGACGGTCCTCCTCGATCGACCTTGGGAGGAAGAGCCGCCCGACGAACCCGAGATCCCGGTCTTCCCTGAGAACCTCGCCTATCTGATCTACACCTCGGGCTCGACCGGCACGCCCAAGGGAGCGGAGATGTGCCATGCCGGCCTCGCCAACCTGGTCGCGTGGTTTCATGCCACCTTCGGCGTGACGCCGGAAGACCGCTCCACCCTCCTCGCGGGCGTGGGCTTCGACGCCTCGGTCGCCGAGATGTGGCCGGTGCTCGCCGCCGGCGCGAGCTTGTGGCTTCCCTCCGCGGAGACGGTGGCGTCCCCTCCCGAGCTGCTGGCCTGGCTCGCCGAGCAGCGGATCACGCTCACCTGGCTTCCCACGCCGCTCGCCGAGGCGGCTCTCGCCGGGCCGCTGCCGGAGGGGCTCGCGCTCCGCATGCTGCTGACCGGCGGCGACCGGCTGCTCACCCGGCCGCCAGCGGAGGCTCGCTTCGAGCTCATCAACGGCTACGGTCCAACGGAGGGGACGGTCATCGCGACCGCCGGCCGGGTGGAGAGCGATGGGGAGCGCATCCCCTCGATCGGCCGGCCGCTCTCCGGAGTGCGCGTGGCGATCGTGGACCGCGAGCTGCAGCCGGTGCCCGCCGGAGTGCCGGGGGAGATCCTGCTGGGCGGTGCCGGCCTCGCCCGCGGCTACCTTGGTCATCCGCGAATGACTGCCGAAGCCTTCGTGCCTGATCCCCTCCCTGAGGACATTGCGGAGCCGGGGGGCCGGGTCTACCGCACGGGCGACCTGGGGCGTTGGCTGCCGGACGGCCGGATCGATTTCCTGGGCCGGCGCGATCACCAGGTGAAGATCCGAGGATTCCGCATCGAGCTGGGCGAGGTGGAGTCGGCGCTGCGCGCCTGCCCGGGCGTGCGCGAGGCCGTGGTGCTCGCGCGAACCGGAGCGGGCGGGCGGATGCTGGTGGGGTATGTGGTGCCGGAGAGATTCCCCCCTCTCCCGGAAGGAGGGGAGGGGATGGGAGAGGGGGGCCAGGGGGGTGAGGAGCTGCGCGCGCGGCTGCGCGAGCGGCTGCCGGAGCCCATGGTCCCTTCGGCGTTCCTGCTGCTCCCAGCGCTCCCCCTGACGCCGAACGCCAAGGTGGATCGCGATGCTCTCGCCCGTCTGCCGCTGGAGGAGGAAGCGCCCGCGGCGCCGCGCATGGCGGTGGAGGAGCGGCTGGCGGCGATCTGGGCCGAGGTGATCGGGATCGAGCGGGTCGGCGCGGCGGACGACTTCTTCCGGCTGGGCGGCCATTCTCTGCTCGCAGCGCGGGTGTCCTCTCGGGTGCGCGAGGCGTTCGGCGTGGAGTTGCCGCTGGCGGCATTCTTCGCGCATCCGCGGCTGGCGGACCTGGCGGCGGTGATCGAGGAGGCGCGCGGGTTGGGCGACGGCGAGGACGTGCCGCTGGAGGTGGTCTCCCGGGAAGCCGAGATTCCGCTCTCGTTCGCCCAGGAACGGCTGTGGTTCCTGGATCGCCTGGAGCCGGGGAGCGCGGTCTACAACATTCCGGCGGCGATCCGCTTGCGCGGGTCTCTCGATCCCACAGCGCTGGAGACGGCGCTCGCCGCCCTGGTGGAGCACCATGAGGCGCTGCGCACGACCTTTCCGGCGGAAGGTGGCCGGCCGTACCAGCGCATCCATCCGCCGGGCGGATTCACTCTCCAACGGCTCGATCTGACTACCGCCGACGATCCTGAGGCAGAGGCCTTGCGGCTGGCGCGAGAGGAGGCGGGGCGGCCGTTCGATCTCGCAGCCGGACCGCTGTTCCGGGCGGCGCTGCTGCGGCTCGGAGGCGAAGGCCACGTCCTTCTGGTGAACCTGCATCACACGGTGGCGGACGGCTGGTCCATGGACGTGCTCGCCAGCGACCTCTCGGCGCTGGCGGCGGGAGAGGCGCTCTCTCCGTTGCCGGTGCAGTACGCCGATTTCGCGGTCTGGCACCGGCGCCGGCTCGCAGGACCGACGCTCGACCGCTTGCTGGCCGGCTGGCGGGAGCGCCTGGCCGGGGCTCCGGCGGCTCTGGAGCTGCCCACCGACCGGCCGCGTCCCGCGGCCCAGAGCTACCGCGGCGCCGTGGAGACGCTGAGGCTGCCGGCGGTGCGCGGCGAGGGCGCGACGCTCTTCATGACGGTCCTCGCCGGCCTCGCGGCGGTACTCCACCGGTACACCGGGCAGGACGACTTGGTGATCGGCTCGCCGGTGGCCGGACGCGACCGCAAGGAGCTGGAGGGTCTGATCGGGTTCTTCGTCAACACCCTGCCCCTGCGGCTCGACCTGACCGGAGACCCCGACTTCACGACCCTGGTCCAACGGGCGAGGAGGGCCACGCTCGACGCGCACGCCGGGGCCGAGGTGCCGTTCGAAAAACTTGTGGAGGAGCTGCGGCCGGTGCGAGATCTGTCGCGCAGCCCGCTCTTTCAGGTCCTGCTCACGGTTCAGGACGCTCCCTCGGAGCCTCTGCGCCTACCTGGAGTCATCGCCGAGATGATCCCGGCCTCGCTGGTCCATGGCGGCACCGCCAAGTTCGACCTGACCCTGGCCCTCCAGGCTGCGGAGGAGGGGATCGCGGGAGGGATCGAATACGCCACGGACCTGTTCGACGCGGCGACGATCCGCCGTCTGGCCGGCCATCTCGGGGTGCTGCTGGAGTCGGCCGCGGCCGATCCCTCGCGCCGCCTGGGTGACCTGCCGCTGCTCACGGAGGCGGAAGAGCGCCAGGCACTGGAGGAATGGAACGCCACGGCGGCGCCCTATCCGACCGACCGCGGTCTCCACGAGCTGTTCGAGGACCAGGCGCGGCGCACACCGGAAGCGGTCGCGGTCCTCTGGGGCCACGAGCGGGTGACCTACGCCGAACTGGACGAGCGGGCGGAGAGGGTCGCCGCGTGGCTGCGCGAGCAGGGTTTGAAACCGGAGGAGCGGGTGGGGGTGTCGATGCCGCGGACCCCGGACCTGATCGCGGCCCTGCTCGGCGTGCTCAAGGCGGGCGGCGCGTACGTGCCGATCGATCCGGCGTATCCGCGGGAGCGGATTGAGTTTCTGAGGGCGGATAGCGGGGCAAGAATCGTTATTTCGGCCGAGCTTGCGCAAGCTAACCCACACCCCTCTCCCGCTCGCGGGAGAGGGGCCGGGGGTGAGGGTCTCGCCTACCTCATCTACACCTCCGGCTCCACGGGCCTGCCCAAGGGCGTCGGCGTGCGCCACTCCAGTGCGGTGGCGCGGGTGGCGTGGGCGGCTGCGGCCTATCCCGTGGAGGTCTGGCGAGGGGTGCTGGCGGCGACGTCGATCAACTTCGACCTGTCGGTGTTCGAGATCTTCGTGCCGCTGTCTCTCGGCGGGACGGTGATCCTGGCCGAGGATGCCCTGGCGCTGCGCGACCTGCCGGCGGCGGATGAGGTGACGCTGATCAATACGGTGCCTTCGGCGATGGCGGAGCTGCTGCGGCTGGGGGCGGTGCCGGCGTCGGTGCGGGTGGTGAATCTGGCGGGAGA
>DASPXX010000074.1:0-20436 GCA_035637095.1 Thermoanaerobaculia bacterium | reverse complement strand
GTGTGAGCCGTTGGCTATAAATCAGCATTAGAGATCTCCTCCTTCCCCCCAGACAGAGCCAGGCGCTCTCTGTTGGGCCAATGGCTCGCCAACCAGGCTGGCTCAACTGACGAACTCGCCGTTCCAAAAGAGCCACACCCTAACCAGATAGGTTCCACCCATTTCTTGAAACCCCGCCAGGAAGACACCGCTGCGGCACCTCTGGGGGAACAGAAATCGCCCTGCTCACGTCTCAGGGACGGTCTTTCAGGCGCCGAGCAGCCTCAATTTGTGCCCGGTTCGCTTTCCTGCGGAATCGGATTTCAGGTGCGGAGGCACACCTCTACTTTGCGGGCAGGCAGCGGTATTGCCCACATCGAAGTCTCCCGGATCGCCGCCGGGTCGGAGCGGAGCGGCCGAGCTCAGGCAGCCACGAAGGGCAACCGGGGCGGGAAACAGCCCCGCGGGAAGACTGCGTTCCGATCTCCGGAACGCAGCTTCGCCGCCGCTTCCGGCGCGGCTGCGCCTTGACTCCGTCCGCTCCAAGCGGCGGGATACCGCTCTCTTGACACGCTGGGCCGCGCCGCAGCCTGCTCGATCTGCCGAACCGGCTCCGCCACCCGCTCCCGATAGACGTCGGCGGAGAGGTGTTTCCAGCAGGGCAGCGGGCTCAGGTGCACGACCTCGGTGCTCGCGTACTTCCTTTCTTCGTGCTTCTCCCCCCGCAGGCGAACGTTGACGCGGATGCGAACCGGGCGTAAGATAATTCTGCTTCAATGAGCTAGCCAGGATACGGTATCACTCGAGCCCCAGGAGGAACACCATGATCGTTGAAGCACAGGTACCCATCAACGGATCCAGGGCGGCGATCTGGGCCGCAATCACCAACATCGAGAACGCCTCGGAAACCATCAGCGGAATCGAGAACATTGAGGTTCTCGAAAGACCGGCAAACGGGCTCGTAGGACTCAGGTGGCGAGAGACCCGAATGCTATTCGGCAAGCCGGCTACCGCGGAGAAGTGGATCACTGATGCGGCTGAGAACGAGTTCTACAGAACCAGAGCAGAAAGTGATGGATTTGTATTCATATCCACCACCAGTATTTCAGAGAGCAGTGGCGGCATTACGTTGACCAGCTCTCATGATTCCCAGCCTCAAAGTATCGTTGCAAGATTAATGTCGGTCCCAATGATGTTTCTGTTCAAGGGCGTGGCGAAAAAGGCCATCCTGCAAGACCTACACGATATCAAGTCCGCAGTTGAGCGGGAATGATCGATTGCGACCGTTACGTGCAGGAGTGATGCAAAAACGGCGGCTCCGGAGAGCCGCCGTCGCCCAACGATCCTTATGCAGGGCGTTTATTTGAGCTTCGTCAGAGGCCCGCTCTGGACCTTCACCAGGGCGTGCTTGTGCTCGATCCCCTGCCGTCGCTCGTCCGCCATCCGCCGCACCACCTCGAGCATCCGGTCGAGATCGCCCTGCATCTTGTCCATCCGTTCCTTCATGTTGAGGATCACCTCGACGCCGGCCAAGTTGACCCCGAGGTCGCGCGTCAAGGTGAGGATGATCTCCAGCCGGCGGAGCGCCTCCTCATCGTAGAGGCGGGTGTTGCCGGCGCTACGGGTCGGCTTGATCAGACCCTCCCGCTCGTAGAGCCGCAAGGTCTGCGGATGGATGCCGTAGCGTTCGGACACCACGCTGATCATGACGAATTTCTGTTCTGCCTTGCGGCGTCGGCCGTTCATCAGACCCCCTCCCCTCGCGCCGGATCGTCCTTGATCGGCACGCGGGCCGGCCCGGGCACCCGCTTGGGAATGTGGACCCGCAAGATTCCTTGCTGGAAGTCCGCGGCGACCTTTTCGGTATCCATCGCGGTGGCGAGCTCGAAGGTGCGGCGGAACGGTCCATAGCTCCGCTCCATGCGGAGGAAGTTGCGGTTTTCACCGAGGTTGTGGCGGCGGCCGGAGAGCTCCAGCCGCCGCTCGAGCACCTGAAGCTGGATGTCTTCCCGCCGCACTCCCGGCAGCTCGGCGTAGAGGATGTAGGCGTCCTCGGTTTCGATGACGTCGACGGCGGGGGCCCAGGTTCCGGGCAGGCCCCCTTCCGCGTCTTCATAATCCGTGGGGAGAAGCGCCTGCTCGAACAGGCTGTTGATCCTCTCCTGGATGCGCGCGAGCTCCCCCAGGTAGGCCTTTTTGAGCGGCGCCATGGCTCGTCTCCTCAGCGCTTCTCGTCCACGTCCACGTACTCGGCGTCGATCACCTCGTCCGCGGCGCCGCCGCGCGGCTGCCCGCCACCCGGAGCACCCGCCTCTGCCGCGCCTTCGCCCGGAGCACCCGCGCCCTGGCCCTGGCGATACATCGCTTCAGCCAGCTTGTGAGATGCCTGGGTGAGGCGCTCGGCCGCCTGCTCCATCTGGCCGGAATCCTCGCTCTCCAGGGCCTTGCGCGCCTGCTCGAGCGCCTGCTCGAGCTGCCCCTTCTCGTCCGGACCGAGCTTCTCCTTGTGCTCGTTGTAGGTCTTCTCGGTCGAGTAGATCAGGCTGTCGAGGCGGTTGCGCGCCTCCACCTGCCGGCGCCGCTCCTGGTCCTCCGACCGGTGCGAGTCGGCCTCCTTGATCATCCGGTCGATGTCGCTGTCGTTGAGACCGCTCGACGCGGTAATCGTGATCTTCTGCTCCTTGCCGGTGCCCAGGTCCTTGGCGGACACATGGACGATGCCGTTGGCGTCGATGTCGAACGCCACCTCGACCTGCGGCACGCCGCGCGGCGCCGACGGGATGCCCACCAGGTGGAACTTGCCCAGCGTCCGGTTGTCGCGCGCCATCTCGCGCTCGCCCTGGAGCACGTGGACCTCCACCGAGGTCTGGTTGTCCGCCGCGGTCGAGAAGATCTCGGCCTTGCGCGTCGGGATCGTGGTGTTCCTCTCGATCAGCTTGGTGAACACGCCGCCCAGCGTCTCGATGCCGAGCGACAGCGGCGTCACGTCGAGGAGCAGGACGTCCTTGACGTCGCCGCGCAGCACGCCGCCCTGGATCGCCGCTCCGACCGCCACGACCTCGTCCGGGTTGACGCCCTTGTGCGGCTCCTTGCCGAACAGCTCGGCCACCAGCTTCTGGATCGCCGGCATGCGGGTCTGGCCGCCGACCAGGACGACCTCGTCGATGTCCTCGGCCTTCAAGCCGGAATCCTTGATCGCCTTCTTGCACGGCTCGATGGAGCGCTTGATGAGGTCTTCGACCATCTGCTCCAGCTTGCTGCGGGTCAGGCGCAGGTTCATGTGCTTCGGCCCCGCGGCGTCGGCGGTGATGAACGGCAGGTTGACGTCCGTCTCCTGGGCGCTCGACAGCTCGATCTTGGCCTTCTCCGCCGCCTCCTTGAGACGCTGGATGGCCATCGGGTCGTTGCCCAGGTCGATGCCCTGGTCCTTCTTGAACTCGTCGAGCAGCCACTCGATGACCCGCTGGTCGATGTTGTCGCCGCCCAGATGGGTGTCGCCGTTGGTGGCCTTCACCTCGACCACGCCCTCGCCCACCTCGAGGATCGAAATGTCGAAGGTGCCGCCGCCGAAGTCGTAGACGGCGATCGTCTGGTCCTTCTTCTTGTCGAGGCCGTAGGCCAGGGCCGCCGCGGTCGGCTCGTTGACCAGCCGCTTGACCTCCAGGCCCGCGATGCGGCCGGCATCCTTGGTGGCCTGCCGCTGGGCGTCGTTGAAGTAGGCGGGCACGGTGATGACCGCGGCCTCCACCTTCTCGCCCAGATAGTCCTCGGCCGCCTGCTTCAGCTTGCCCAGGATCATCGCCGAGATCTCGGGGGGCGAATACTTCTTGCCGTCGATGTTCACGCGCACGTCGCCGTTCTCGGCCCGCTCGACGGCGTACGGCACCATTTTCATTTCCTCGTTCACCTCGTCGTACTTGCGGCCCATGAACCGCTTGATCGAGAAGACGGTGTTCTTGGGGTTCGTGATGGACTGCCGCTTCGCCACCTGGCCGACGAGACGCTCACCGCTCTTGGTGAAGCCGACGACCGAGGGGGTGGTGCGGTTCCCTTCGGCATTGGGGATGACCTTCGCCTCGCTCCCCTCCATCACTGCCACCACGCTGTTCGTGGTGCCCAGGTCGATTCCGATGATCTTGCTCACGCGAATTCCCTCCTTCGCTGCGAAGTATAAAACCTTAGTGGCGGCCAGTCAACTTTCCGCCACACCCTTCTTGACAAAAGTGGACGCAGATTTATTCCCCTCACCCCCGGCCCCTCTCCCACCCCCTCCCTCCCTGCCGGGAGAGGGGAAAAAAGAGTCCTTGGTGCCTTTCCCCTTTGCCAGAGGTTTTCCAGTTTCCCCCTCTCCCGGAGGCCGGGAGGGGGTGGGAGAGAGGGCCAGGGGGTGAGGGGCTAGTCCAGCAGAACCAGCGGGTGCTCGGTCGACTCCGCGGGCACCGTGAGGATCTCGGGGTCGAGGAGGAAGTTGCCGGTGACGGCCTCGCTGGTCTCGGCTCCGGGCACCAGCTTGCCGGCCTCCAGGGGCTGCAGGGTATAGCTCTCTTCGCCCGGCTCGTAGCGGAACGGCCGGCCCTGCGGATCGCGCAGGTCCGCACGGGCGAGGAGGCCGGCGGCGAGCAGGTCGCTCAACCGGACCGGGAAGCGTCCTTCGAGGAGGAACGCGGTCTTGGCGGCCTGATCGATCTTCAGATACTGCGAGCTCCGCAGGTCCTGGGCGAGGACGTCACGCTCCCGTTCCTGCCATGGGAAAGGGAGGAGCACGGCCTCGGGCCGGAAGAGCAGGGCGAGGACCATGAGCAGGGCGAGGCCGGCCGCGAGGACCGTGGGCACGAGAGATCTGGCCGGCGCGACCACGGGGGCCACGACCTTCATCTTGCGGAAGGGACCGGACATCTCTCCTTCGGCCGGCGCTGTCCGTGCGGCGGCGGGAGGAGTCCCCTCGCGGCGGACCACGCGCAGGCCCGGCCGGGCCGCGGCAGCATCCTCGGGCGCGGCGGCCGGTGTTGCGACAGCCGCGGGTGGCAGAGGCGCGGGTGGTGAGGGCGCCGGAGCCGGGGCCGGCACCGGGCGCGGACCGGCTGCGACTCCCGGGTTGCGCTGGGCGATCTGGAAGAGGAGCTCGTCCACCGGGATGGGGGTGAACCCCTCCTCGTAGGAGACCTCATCGCCGCTGTAGAACTTGAACTCGCCCTTGTCCCAGCGCAGGAGCTGCTCGAGCAGCCGGGCCGTCTGGATCCGCAGGGCGCGCAGCAGCTCCGCCCGCGCGACGTACAGCCGCTCGACCAGGAAGTCGGGGAGGCGGAGACCGGAAGCGTGGTACTCGGCAGCGGCGCGCGAGAAGTCGTTCGCGCTCATCAGACCCTCACCGACGAGGATCTGGGCCAGCCCCTCCTCCATGGATTGGTTCAGGGCGTCGGCCGCGACGATCTGGCCGCTCAGGAAGGAGATCGCGATGATGTCCTGCTGTCCCTGGATGGTGAGGATCCCGGTCTTCCGCTGCTGGGCGACCAGCTGCAGGATCTCCGGCAGCTTGAAGAGGTCGAGGGTGCCTTCAACCGCCATGGGATCGGCTCACACGCCGTGGCGCAGCTCCCAGCGGAGCCTCGCGCCCAGATAGAGCAGGATGCCCAGGATCGCCACGATCCAGGCGGTGAGATTCCCGGGATCATACCCCCAGGGAATGCGGTAGCCGAGCCCTCCGAACAGCGGCAGGAGCAGGAGACCGATCGCCAGGAGCAGGGACAGATAGGAGCGCACGCCCTCTCCGGCCTCCGCCGAGGTCAGGCCCGGCACCAGGACCCGCCGCCAGCGGTCGTGGGTCCGGGAGCGCCGCGGCTCGGCGAGCTTCTCGGTCAGCCCGAACGGACGGCGGGCCAGATGGATCGCCAGCGCCAGGAGGGCGAGGATCAACGGCATCAGCAGCGACAGCCAGCGCCGGAACAGCTCCAGGTTGGCCGATGCACCGTCCTGGATGCGGTAGGTGGACATGAGCTGGCGCCGGATCTCGGGGATGCGCTGCAGGCCGTCATCGGGCGTGACCACCCGCTGCTGGCTCAGGTTGCGCACCCAGACGTCCACCTGCGAGTTGTTGATCTGGCGCGCCTGCGCCAGGGCCTTGTGCGATTCGTCGAAGAGATAGGACTCGGAATAGGCCTGGCTGAGATTGAACTGGGCCGCGGCATTCGCCGGATCGGTGGTGGCCACCTTCTGGAAATGCTGGATGGCCGTGGCGAAATCCCCCTTGAGGAAGGCATAGGCTCCGATGTTCATCTGGGCGGCCTGGTTGTCCGGCTCCTTCTCCAGAACCTGGAGATAGAGCGAGTTGGCCTGCTCCCACTGGTTGAGGGAGCGGTGGACGTCCGCCAGGAAGTGCTTGACCGCGGTGCTCTCCGGCAGCAGGGACCGCAGGACTCCCAGGTCGGTGAACAGGCCGCCGTAGAGGCGGTGGTGCAGCAGGCTCTCCATGGCCATGTCGGGCGGCGAGAGGCGCACCGCCACCTCCCGGCCCTGGGCCGCGATCAGGATCGGCGAGGCGCCGGCCAGGAGCCACAGGGTGAGGAAGACGGCGCGCTCGCTCACCGAAGTGTAGGCCCAGAGGAGAACCGACCAGAACAGCGGGAGCCAGAGGAGACCGGAGGGCAGCGCCAGCGGGAACAGCAGCACCACGATGGTCGCCGCGGTGGCGGCACCGTGAGGGAGGCGCCGCGAGAACATGGCGACGAGGTCCTGGAACAGGGCGCCTCCCTTGCTCACCATCTGGACCGCGATGAACAGGGCGCCGGCGACGAGCAGCAGGCAGAGGCTCCAGACGAGGAGATCGTGCAGCCAGAGATAGCGCTCCAGCGGTGCGTTGAAGATGCGCACGAACCCGCGCAGCGTGGCGGCGAACGCGCCCAGATAGTTCCCCTGCCGGCGAGCGACGTGCGCTTCGGCGAAGGCCACCGCCGGGCGCCCCGGGTCGAGCCGGTCGGCCGCCTCCAGCGCCCAGTGGGCGCGCGTGAAATCCCCCTGCTGGGCGACCTGGTGGGCGCGGGCGATGGCGCCGACGCTCAAATCGGGGAGGCGCCGCATGCCGAGCTGCCGCGCCGTGGCGAGGAGGTCGTCGACCACCCTCTCCGAATCTTTGCGGCTGTTCTGCACGATCCACTGCAGCCACTGCTCCTCGATCTGCTTGAGCGTCCGGCGGACCGGGTTGGTCATCTCGATCCCGGTGACCTGCGGCGAGGACACGCCGCTGCTCGCCGCCGCGGGCGCGGCGGCGCAGAGGAGCGCCAGGGCCATGGCGGCGAGCCGGTCAGCCAGTCTTCTGGACATAGCGGACCCGCGCACGGTAGAGCAGGTCTTCCAGATAGGCGGCCTCCTGGGCCGTGAGGTTGCCGGCGGTCTTCTCCCGGAGCACGTCGAGCAGGTCGATGTGCAGGCGGGCCATCTCCAGGTTCTCGACGACCTGGCCGTTGGGCAGGTCCATGTCGCCCAGATAGAGCGGGATCGGCTCCGCCATCATCTGGACCAAGTCGTAAAACGAGGGGCCGTAGCCCGGCGGCGTGCCCGGAAGCTCCAGGGGAGGAGCCGCCGTGGTCTCCATGCCCGTCAGATCCGGAGGGGGCTGAGCCGGCGCCGTGGGAGCGGACGCGGCGGCAACCGGCTCGGCCGCAGCGGGTACC
Source organism: Thermoanaerobaculia bacterium (assembly GCA_035637095.1). Lineage (GTDB taxonomy): Bacteria > Acidobacteriota > Thermoanaerobaculia > Multivoradales > UBA5704 > UBA5704. The sequence continues at coordinate 12,790 of DASPXX010000074.1, read as the reverse complement.
GGACCCGGCTCGGCCGCGGCGTCTGCGGTCGATTTCTCGGCGAGGAAGCGGTACTCTTCCCGGAGGTCGCCCTCCGGCGTGAACATCCGCTTGTCGGTGACCTTGATCTGCTTCTCCTGACTACTCACCCGGATCGACACTCCTTTCTGAAGGACGGATGGCGAATGCAACCCCCCGATCTCCAGAAGCTCCTCGACCTGGTGGCCCGTCTGCGCGCCCAGGACGGTTGTCCCTGGGACCGCGAGCAGGGGCTCGCGGACGTGCGGGCCTACCTGCTCGAAGAGGCGCACGAGGTGGCCGGTGCGATCGACAGCGGCGACTGGGGAGAGCTCGCCGAAGAGCTCGGCGATCTGCTCTTCCAGGTCGCCTTCATCGGTCGTCTGGCCGAGGAGGCTGGTGCCTTCAGCGTCTCACAGGTCGTGGACGGCGTCTACCAGAAAATGGTCGCGCGGCACCCCCACGTCTTCGGCGACGAGGTGCTGGCCGACGCCGAGGCGGTGCGGCAGGCCTGGGAACGGCGCAAGCTCAAGGAGGAGCCGGGCCGCGCCTCGCTCCTCGCCGGAGTGCCGGGGTCGCTCCCGGCCCTCCTCGCCGCCTACCGCCTGACCCAGAAGGCGGCCGGCGTCGGCTTCGACTGGCCGGACGCCGACGCGGTGCTGGTCAAGGCCGAGGAGGAGATCGAGGAGCTGCGCCACGCGCTGGCCGAAGGCGACGAGGGGTCGGTCCGCGAGGAGCTGGGGGACGTCCTCTTCACCCTGGCCAACCTGGCGCGCAAGCTGGCCGTCGACCCCGAGGCCGCCCTCGCCGGCACCAACCGCAAGTTCCGCAAGCGCTTCTCCCAGGTCGAGGAAGGCCTCGCCGCCCAGGGCAAGACGGCGGCCGAGGCCTCGCTCGCGGAGATGGACGCGCTGTGGGAGGAGGCGAAGGGGACCGACTGACCCGGGACAGCCACGGCCCGCATCCCACCGGACCCGGGACATCCACGGTCTGTAGAGACGCCCCAGTCGGACGGCATGACAGGACCGGGTGCACGCCCGCCGGGGCGTCTCCACGGCTGCAACGACCACGGACATGGCGGAAAGGCACGATCAATCGATGATGGAGATCCCCGCCTCCAAGGCAGCCCTTTCGACGTGCTCGAAAGCCGCCGTTTCGAGCGGACGAGGTCGCCGGAGGACCCGCAGATCCTCCGGTTTGACCCGGTCGCCGAACAGGACCAGGCACAAGGATCTGTCGTGTTGTCGAGAGACCCATACGAGGCCGTCGGCCTCGGGGCGGCACGCGTGAAGCGCCCGAGCCCAGAGGGCCGTTCGCAGGTACTCCTCGGCGTCCGATGCGATCAGCTCTTCACGCGTCACCCCGAGCCTGCGAAGGCCGAAACCATGGAGCTGCACAAGGACCAAGTCGCGCCGCGGCGCCAGGAACGAGAGGCCGAGAGTCTTCAGCCGTTCCCGTGGCATCGCCTTGAGAAACCCACGGGCTGGAACATCGTGAAAGGCGGTTTCTGAAAGCGCGCCATCGACCCCATCGGCGGCGTAGAGTGTGGGCACCGGGTTCCCAGAAACATCCGAGAAGGGATGGAATCTGCCCAGCCCGTGTCCGGGATTGAAGTCTCTCGAGCCGTAGCGGAGGTTATGGCAGCGCGTCAAGGACCGGCCGCGGGGCCAGATCTCAAGGAGTGGATCGAGAGCCGCCAAACCAGGCGGCTCCGGAAGCGTGCAACCCACGCCAGCTCGGTCAGAAGACAAGCTCTTCGGTTGCCCGCCTCGCCGCCTCCACGACTCGCTCGGGCGCGGAGTCGAGAAGGTCGACGGCCCTTCTGCCTCCAAGCCAGCCGTTGGCCGAGGCAAACCAGAGAGCCAAGCCCCAATCCGACATCGTGCTCCCAAAAACTCGGATGACCTGGGCGACGGCTGGACGAGGATGACCCTTTTCATCGAGCTGGAATCTGGGGACATACGTCGCCTTCCGGTCGGTGACCGTGAAAATCTTCCCCTCTCGCCGCCAGTGTTCCGGGTCACCCAGAAGCTCGCCATCGACCGGCTCCCCGAACTCCTTCAGAAACTCCTGCTTTGCCAGCTCGAGTCGGCGAGCCTGCCGGCGCGCGACCTCCTCCGGGCTGAAGTGCTCGCCGGGCTCTTCTTGCGGGGCTCCCTGTTCTCGCGAAGAAGAATGTGGAGCACGCCTAAGGAAGTAGTTCATGCTTGGTCACTATACACCGTCCGCGCCGGTTCGGGAAGGGATCGTTGCATCTCCGGTTTCTGGCTTCCCTCCTGCTCCGGGACACTCAGAGCACCCAGATCCAGGCGAAGGACGGCGGTTCAGGGAGTTGAGGCCGTGATCAGCGTGATCCCGGCCTCTTCCGCGGCTTTCCAGACCTTGTCAAAGCCTCGTCCCTCGAAGAGGGGGAGAGGCGGTTCGACCACCTCCAGATCGCGCCGCGCCACGCGATCCCCGAAGAGCACCAGCGCGCGGGAGGTGTCGTGCAGCCGCGAGACCCAGGCGAGCCCGTCGAGATCCTCGCGGCAGCGATGGAGCGCCCGAGCCCAGAGCACCGTGGCCGGGTAGCTCCGGGAGTTGCCGTCGATCAATTCGGCGCGCGAAACCTGGAGACGTCGCAACCCGGTGGTGTGGAGCTGGGCCAGCCTGAGAAGACGCTTCGCGGCGATGGTCGAGACCACCAGTGGCCGCAGAGAGAATTTGCGGATGCGGCGCACGGGGCCGCGCACCGGTACGTCGTGAAAGACGGTTTCCGAGAGAGCGCCCTCAATCGAGCCGGCGCCGTACAAGGTGGGGACAGACTGAGCCGCCAGATCGGAGAACGGGTGGAAACGGCCTTTACCGATTCCCGGGTTGAATTCGGTCGCGCCGAACTGAACGTGGTGGCACCGGATGATCGGCGTACCTCGCTTCCACTCCTCCACCAGGGGATCGAGCCGGTCGGGATCGGGAGGCGGTGGAAGCGCTCGGTTAGTAGACAAGCTCGGCGGCCTCGGACTCGGCCGCCTCCGCGACCGCAGCCGGGTCACTCTCCAGGAGATCCACCGGGCGCTGGCCGTCCAGCCAGCCGACGTTGGTGGTGAACCAGAGGGCAAGCTCCCAGTCCGTGCTCTTGCTGCCCAAGGTACGGATCACCTCGGCGATGACCGGCCAAGGACGTCCCTCGGCGTCGAGCTGGAAGGCTGGATAGAGGGTCGCCCCCTCATAATTCACAGAGAAGATCCGCCCCTCCTGCTTCCAGCGGTTCGCCAGCGCCGCGCGGTTCGACGCGCGCGAGCCGGCGAGCTCCGCCACCTGCGTGCTGGTCAGGGCTCCGAAGTCTCGCACCAGGGAGGCCCGCGCCTCGGCATTGCGCCGCGCCTGGAGGGCCTCTACAGTGCTGGGGAGCAATGTCGAAAGGGGTGGCAGCATGGCCTCGATCATCCGTTCCATCTGGGCCCCGTGAGAAACGGTTCCGGCCGGCTCCTCGGGAGCCAGCACCCGCACCTCGCAATCCCCTCCCTTCCCCTCCATCAGCACCACGTCGTCGCGCGAGTCCAGCGGCTGCACCCGCAAGGTAGAGCCTACAGCACCCTTCTCATCGATGACTTCGAGCTCCACCGCCGGCGGCTCACCGGGCGCCACGTCATGGCGGGCATAGCTGTAAGGCGGTAACCGCCGCTCGACGACGCTCTCTCCGCTCATGAACCTGTACCGGGCATTCTGTCGGGTCGAATTCGAGACCTGCATGGCTCCCTCCCGGTGCTCCGCACCTTCGTGAGAGGAATGATATCAGGTCGACAGAGACATTTCCATCATTTCCGCACGCATCGGCGTGCTCAGTCGATGATGTGGATTCCTGCCGCTGCGGCAGCCCTCTCGACGTGCTCGAAAGCCGCCGTCTCGAGCGGCCGAGGACGTCGGACTACCCGCAAGTCCTCCGGTTGGACCCGATCGCCGAACAGGACCAGGCACAGGGACGTGTCATGCTGGCGGGAAACCCACACCAGACCATCAGCCTTACGGCGACAGGCGTGGAGCGCCTGTGCCCAAAGGACGGTTCGCGGGTATTGCCTGGCATTCGAGGCGATCAGCTCCTCGCGCGAAACCCCGAGGCGATGCAAGCCGAATCCGTGGAGTTGAAGAAGAGACAGGTCGCGCCGAGGTGCCAGGGACGAGATGCCCAAGGATTTCAGTCGCTCCCGCCGGACGACCTTCAGGGCGCCGCGGACCGGGATGCTGTGCAAGACCGTTTCGGAGAGGGCGCCCTCGATCTGATCGGCCGCGTAGAGGGTTGGTACGAGGTTCCCGGAGGCATCCTGGAATGGGTGGAACCTGCCTCGCCCGAAACCGGGATTGAAGTCTCTCGGTCCGAAGCCGAGATGGTGGCAGCGGACGAAGGACCGGCCGCGCGGCCAAACCTCGACAAGAGGGTCGAGGGCAGAGGAGTCCGGTGGGTCCGGGAGGGAGCCTCCCTCGGCGACCGGATCAGAAGACAAGCTCTTCGGCTTCGCGCTCCGCCGCCTCCACCACCTCCTCGGGAGCTGAAGCCAGAAGATCCACCGGCCTCCTCCCGTCGAGCCACCCATTGTCTGCGGCGAACCACAATGCCAGGCCCCATTCGGAAGTCGTGTCTCCGAGCAACTGAATCACCCGGGCCACGGCTGGACGGGGATGACCTTTGTCATCGAATTGGAAGCCGGGGACGTACGTTGCCTTCCGATCGGCGACTGCGAAGATTTTCCTCTCTCGCCTCCAACGGTCCAGAGCTCCTCGGGGGGCACCGCTGGCGGAACCACCGAATTCCTTCAGGAACTCTTTGCGTGCCAGATCGAGCCGGCGAGCTTGGCGACGCGCCACCTCGTCCGAATCGAGAGGCTCGGGTAGTTTTTTGGGCTTCAACGCCGAGCGCAGCTCCAGCCCGAAGCCCCGAGCTCTCTTCGGCTGCCTCAAGTCGGAGATCAGCGTCTGCTCAAGCTCTTCTCCTTTTTCCACGAGGATCTGGAAGAGGTCACTACCCTCCTGCTCGGCAATGGCCAGGGCGCCCAGCCCCGCCAACCAGACATCGTGAGACCTTTCCGGCTTTCGGCTCATGCCTTCTTATGGTACGTCGTCTGCGCCGGTTCGGGTAGGGGAAAGCCGCACGTCTCTCTCCTGCGAACCATCCGGCAGCAATTTCACCAGATACGGCTCCACATTGTCCGCCACCATCTCCTGCCCCCTGGCCGTGGGGTGGACGCCGTCCGCCTGGTTGAGCTCGGCCAAGCCTCCCACCTTGTCCAGGAGGAAGGGGACCAGAGGGACGTCCAGGTCCTTGGCGATCCGCGGGTAGATGTCGCGGAACTGCTCGGTGTAGTCGGGGCCGTAGTTCGGCGGGATCATCATGCCGAGGAGGAGGACGCGGGCTCCGGAGGCCTTGCCGCGGCGGACGATCTCGCGCAGGTTCTTCTCGGTCTCGCCCAGGTCGAGGCCGCGCAGGCCGTCGTTCGCTCCGAGACCCACGACCAGCACGTCGGGCTTCTGCTTCAGGAGCCAGCCGAGGCGGGCGAGGCCGCCGGCCGTGGTGTCGCCGCTGACGCCGGCGTTCAGCACCCGCGCCGGCATCCCCTCGGCGTCCAGCCGCCGGTCGAGGACCGCCGGATAGGCCTGATCTTCGGCGAGACCCTGGCCGGCCGTCAGGCTGTCGCCCAGGAAGATGACCAGAGGCCCCTCGTTGCGCTCATCGCGATGCGCGGCGGGAGCCGGCGCAACCGGCGCCGGAGCGGGCTGCCGGTGCTCTGCGCGCGCCTCCTCGGCGGTGCCCGTGTCGCAGCCGGCGAGCCCGGGAATAACCAGTGTCAGAACGAGGGTTGCGAGCTTTCGCCACATCGGATTGCGTCTCCCACGAGAATGAAATCGGATGTGCCCGCGTCTTATTCCGCCCCAAGCCAGAGAGAATGAGCCCGACGACCCCACCCCGCATCGAGCTCCGCGAGCTCACCCGAAGGCTCCCCTCCGGCGATCGCGTCCTGACCATCGTCGACCGCATCGATCTGCGGATCGAGCCCGGTGAGTTCGTCGCCGTGCTCGGGCCCTCGGGCAGCGGCAAGTCCACCCTCCTCGCTCTGATGGCGGGCCTCGACCGCCCCACCTCCGGCGAGGTGCGGATCGACGGCCAGCCGATCCAGGACCTGTCGGAGGACCAGCTCGCCATGCTGCGCCGGCACAAGATCGGCTTCGTCTTCCAGAGCTTCCAGCTGCTGACCAACCTGACGGCGCGCGAGAACGTCCTCCTGCCCATCGAGCTCCTCGGCCAGAGCGATCCGCTGCGCCGCGCCGACGAGCTCCTGGACACCGTGGGCCTGGCGGACCGCGGCCATCACTATCCGAGCCAGCTCTCCGGCGGCGAGCAGCAGCGGGTGGCGCTCGCGCGCGCCTTCGCCGCCCGGCCGCCGATCCTCCTCGCCGACGAGCCCACCGGCAACCTGGACGGCGCTACGGGTAAACGCATCCTGGAGATTCTGACCGAGCTGCGCCGCCGCGAGGGAACCACTCTGGTCCTCGTCACCCACGATTCCGCCGTGGGAGCGCTCGCCGACCGCTTGATCCACCTGCGCGACGGCCGGATCGAACGCGAGGAGATCCCGGAGAGCCCCGCCGGCGCGGTGCAGGCCGCGCGCGAGGTGCGATGACTCCGGCGTTCTTCTTCCGCACCCTCCTGCGCGAGTCGCGCGGCTCGCGCGGCCGGCTCCTCTTCTTCATCGCCTGCCTGTCGGTGGGGGTCGCCGCCGTGGTGGCCGTGGCCGGCCTCTCCGCCAGCCTGGACGACGGGATCCGCAGCGAGGCCCGCCAGCTCCTCGCCGCCGACCTCGCCATCCAGGGGAGGCGCCCGATCCCGCCGCACCTCGATCTGGCGGCGGCCGGCTTGGCCGGCGCCGAGCGCACCGATCTCGAGGAGACGGTCACGGTCGTGGCGGCCCCTCCTCGCGCCGCGGGGCAGCCCGGACGCAGCCAGCTCGTCGAGCTCAAGGCGGTCTCCGGCGACTATCCGTTCTACGGCACGCTGGTGATCGAGCCGCGGCGCCCGCTCTCCCAGCTCCTCACCCCGCAGACGACCGTGGTCGCCTCCGAGCTCCTGGCCCGCCTGGGCCTCGAGGTCGGCGACTCGCTGCGCATCGGGGGCAAGCCCTTCCGGATCGCCGGCATCGTGCTCTCCGAGCCGGACCGCATCAGCATCTCGATGACTCTCGGCCCGCGGCTCTTCCTCTCCGGCGAGGGCTTCCGCCGCGCCGGCCTGGCGGGATACGGCAGCCGCATCGAGCACCGCACGCTGCTCAAGGTGCCCGCGGGCTTTCCGCTCTCCGCTCTCGACGCGGCGAAGGACAAGCTGCTGCGGACTCTCCCGGAGCCGGCGTTCTACCGCATCGAGACCTACCGCGACGCGCAGCCGGCCCTGCGCCAGAGCTTCGCCCGGGTCGAGCGCTTCCTCGGTCTCGTGGCTCTGCTCTCTCTCTTCGTGGGCGGCATCGGCGTGGCGCAGAGCGTGCGGGCCTGGCTCGCCGGCCGGCTGGACGCGATCGCGATCCTCAAATGCCTGGGGATGCGCCCGCGCGAGATCTTCCCGCTCTATCTCGGCCAGACCGCGCTCCTCGGCGTCGCCGGAAGCCTGGTCGGGATCGCCGTGGGCGTCGCCGTGCAGCTCGCCCTCCCCTCCCTCTTCCCCGATCTGATCCCGGCCGCACTGGTCCGCCCGTGGCAGCCGACCGCCCTGCTGCGCGGCCTGACGCTGGGAGTCGGAGTCGCCGTCCTCTTCAGCCTGCCGCCGCTCTCGGCTGTCCTGCGGGTGCCGCCGGCGCGGGTGCTGCGCCGCGACGCCGAGCCCCTCCCCGGCCATCGCTGGGTGATGGTGGCGACCCTGGTCGTCCTGGCCCTCGGTGTCTGGCTGATGGCGAGCGTCCAGGCCCGCTCGTGGGACCTGGGAGCGCGCTTCACCGGCGGCGTGGCCGGAGCGACCCTCGCCCTCTCCCTGGGCGCCTGGCTGATCACCCGCGGGGTGCGCCGCCTGCCGCGCGAGTCGCTGCGGCGCCCCTGGCTGCGCCATGGCGTGGCGGCCCTGGCCCGCCCCGGCGCTCCCACGTTCAGCGCCATCGTGGCCCTCGGCCTGGGCGTCCTGGTGGTCCTGGGGATGTCGCTCGTCCAGCGGCGGCTGAATGAGGAGCTGTCGGCCGAGCTGCCGAAGGAAGCCCCGAGCGCCTTCCTGATCGACATCCAGCCGGCGCAGTGGCCGGGCGTCGAGAAGCTGCTCCACGAGCAGGGAGCGACCCGCATCCAGTCCGTGCCCGTGGTGATGGGACGCATCGCCGCGATCGACGGCCAGCCGGTCGAGGAGCTGGCCCACCGGGACCGGCCGGAGGCCGGAGAGGAGGAACACGGAAGGAGGGGACGGGGGGAGCGGGGAGAGGGCTCCCGGCGCTGGGCGCTCACCCGCGAGCAGCGGCTGACCTACATGCGCACGCTGCCGGAGGACAACCAGATCGTCGAAGGGGTGCTGTGGGGCGATCCGCAGCACGCCGAGGTGAGCGTCGAGCAGGACTTCGCCGCGGATCTGGGCCTGCGCCTCGGCTCGACGATCCGCTTCGACATCCAGGGGGTGCCGCTCGAGCTGACCGTGACCAGCCTGCGGACCGTCAACTGGCGGACCTTCGGCATCAACTTCTTCCTGGTGGTGGAGCCCGGGGTCCTGGAATCCGCGCCGCAGCAGCGGCTGGCGGCGTTCCAACTGCCGCCGGGGAGCGAGCAGCGGGTGCAGGACCTGCTGGCGGCGAGCTATCCGAACGTGACTCTCCTGCGCATCCGGGAGATCCTGGACAGGATCGTCCAGGTGATGGACCGGATCGGGCTCGGCATCCGCTTCCTGGGGGGCTTCACGGTGCTCGCCGGGATCGCCATCCTGGCCGGCGCGATCAGCGCCGGGTCGCTCCGCCGTGGCCGCGAGGTGGCCCTGCTCAAGACGCTGGGGATGACCCGGCGCACGGTCCTCGGCACGTTCGCGGTCGAATACGCCCTGATCGGCCTGGTCGCCGCCGTGATCGGAGCCGTGGGCGGCACCCTCCTCTCCTGGAGCGTGCTGAAGCGCGGCTTCGATCTCACCTGGAGCTTCCAGCCGGCGCCGTTCACCGTCGCGATCGCCGGGGCGGTCCTCCTGGCCGTTGCGGCCGGCGTGCTCGCCAGCACTCGCGCGCTCGAGAGGCGGCCGATCGAGGTCTTGCGGGATCAGTAGACGCAAGCTTCTGAACGGAAACTGAGCCCCCACACTGGGTGGAGAGAGCCGCTTGAACGGCCGTACATCCGACAGCGACCCCCTTCCCCGCCGGATGAACGGCCGCTCAACACCTGAGCTCCTGCGCGGAACTGGTGGCAGGTCAAGCGCTTAGACTTCCAGGGCGGACTGCATGGCTCTCCCGAGCCGACGTGAAGGCCGTGGGCGGAAAACCGAAGCCATGGCATATTGAAGACACTCCAGGCAGGCATTGACGAGCATACGGCACCAGAGTAGGCTCAACAAAGCCAAAGGACATGAGAAACTTACGCTCCTACCCGCTTCGCGTCAGTGGCTGCCGAGCGCCGGTGGGAAGACGTTCAGGCGGTCGGCGGCGAATCCGTAAGGCAGAGGTTGGGCGCAGAGGAGAATGATAGGCTAAGCCATGCCTTATCTTCGCATCTCTCGAGCACGGTACTCTTATCAGTGTGCTCGCTGCTCGAACCTCATTCGGCGAGGCCAAAGATACTTCCGCGACGAGCCCCACCCATTCGCGCGGATGCGTGGAGAGGCCGTGACGCAGCAACTTTGTCTGGAATGCGTCCTCGGCGCAGACGCCGTTGACTCCTTCCTGGAGGCATTCTCAGCTTCAGGGCAGCTACCTTTAGGCTTTGAGTTGACTCGGAATGGCTTCCTGCTCTTCCCTCCCCGAGTCGAACTAGTAGACTTCACGCCGTATATACTGAGAATGCTCGCCGACAGCCCAGAAGACATACATCGCCTCAAGCCCGACGTTTTTGAGAGCCTCATCGGAAATCGGCTGGAGGCGATGGGGCTTGAGGTTGTACGTGTGGGCACTGGCACCTACCACAAGGATGGTGGAGTCGATTTTGTCGCATGGCCGACCTCCTCTCCTATTCCGTTTCTAATGGCAGTCCAGGCAAAGCACACTGGTCAACCTGACCATAAGATCGGCCCTGCACCAGGTCGGGAGCTTTTCGGAACAGTGCAAGCAAATGGCTTCAATGCTGGCCTCCTCGTAACCAATACGACCTTTACGCCAGACGCTCGGTGGTTCGCCGAACAGCGTGCACTCTTGATGGGCCTGCGCGACATTGGCGACCTACGCCGCTGGCTGAGAAATGAGTATCTACGTGAGGCAGAGTGGCGGTCTATCCCTGCCGAGATAGAGATATGCCCTGGTGTTACCATAAGGCTGCCACGGTGAAGGAACGTGGAGGAGTACAGCGCCCAACCCGAGGCCTCAAGCGGACGCTCCGCGCCGCTTAGGCCATGAGTCGTTACACGGTGAGGAACGCGACAAACTGAGAAGCCGATGAAGCGACGAATCTACACCGATACCTCTGTTATTGGTGGCTGCTTGGACAGGGAATTCTCGGCCTCTTCCACGCGGCTGTTCGAGCGCTTTGCGCGCGGCAGTGACGTACTCGTGCTCTCTGATCTAACGCGGTTGGAGCTCGAACGAGCAGCCGCGGTAGTGCGCGAGGTAATTGACCAACTGCCTCAAGCGGCCATCGAGGAAGTCCAACTCACCCCGGAGGCAAGGGAGCTTGCTGAGCAGTACCTCGGAGCGAGGGTTATAGGACCAGGAAGCCTTCTCGATGCGCAGCATATCGCAACAGCAACAATCAATCGCGTTGATCTGCTGGTGAGCTGGAACTTCAAACACATAGTGAACGTAAACAGAATCCATGGTTACAATTCGGTTAACCTGCGTCTTGGCTATCCTCAATTAGAGATCCGTAGTCCCCAGGAGGTGGTATCCGATGAAGAATGAGAAACGGTTTGATGCTGTAAAGACCATGCGAGAGATTCGGGATGAGATCAGTCGCGAGATTCAAGGGATGACCTTTGAGCAAGAGCGAGAATATATCGAGAAACATCTGAAGTCCGGGAAGGCGGAAGAGAGGGTAGGTGCGCTGAAGTAAAGAAGTACACCGTGTAACCCAGGCAGTCGAGCGGACAGAACCGCGGCGGAAGCTTCCGCGCCCGCCGGGGAAGTTTCCGCGGAAGCTCTGACACCGGCCTGCCGGCCTTGAACCTGCGCCAGGTTTGCTTCTGGAGGTTCCCCCAGTAACAGGTTCCACCCAAGTGAGCTCTATATTTCAGACCTGGCTCAAGGAGGAGGTGACGCGCAACGGCGCTCGCCGGACGACGGCGCAGATGGGAACAGGAGATTTAGCGCCGTACCTGGTCGAGGCTCCCACAGGCTGAGGGAGTGCAGGTATCATGGAGCGAGAGGTTAAGCCCATGCAGATCGTCGAAAGCTCCATCCTCGACCCTCTCCTCCAGGCGAAACGCCAGAAGATCCTCTCCCTGGCGGCCCGCCACGGGGCGCGCAGCCTGAAGATCTTCGGCTCCTTCGCGCGCGGCGAGGCCCACGCCGGCAGCGATGTCGATTTCTTGGTGCTGCGAAAATAGGTGCCGCCGACCGGCCCATCCCCCCTCTCCCCTGTGCCGGGGGAGAGGGAGACTCCCGAGGACGTCGGACGGAGCTGCTAGAATCCAGCGCCATCATGCCTGGAGAGACGCAGCAACGGACATCCGTGGACGCCACGCTGGAGCAGCTCGAAGCGCTCCGCGAGCCGCTCACGTCCGACATGCCGATCGCGAGCCTGGAGCGCTTCGAGGACTCCTGGAAGAGTGCCCTGGGCGAGCTTCTGGCCGCTCCTCTCACAGGAAGCGAGGCGCGCCGGATCGCGGCCTTTCAGCGCGACGTCGGCCTCTTGCCGAAATATAAAAGCTATGCGATCAAAGCGAGCAGCCCGCTCGGCTATTCGGTCTTCTTCCAGGAGCCGGGGCAGGGATTCAGCTTCCAGCAGCACCGCGTCCACAAGGTCGAGATCTTTCACGTGCTCGACACCCGGCCCGGCGCGTTCGCGCTGATCTGCTCGCTCGACGAGTGGAACGCCGCGTACGAAAAGGACGCCTTCGCGCGCTGGCTGGACGGCGCGGCCGACCCGCGTTACGAGAGATGGAGTATCCCGCTCCTGCCGGGAGACGTCCTCTGCCTCGAGAGGGTCGGCATCGTCCACACGGTGATCGGCTGCACTCTCGAAGAGTTCGCCACGGTCTCCACGGACATGGTCGACCGGCTGCACGATCAGAACGAAGGGGCGGCGATCCCGGAAGCCTTCTGCCGGGAGACGGCGCTGCGCCTCCTGCGCGATGTGCCGGCCCCCACGGCCAGTCATGAAATCCTCCTGCCGGGCCGGGAGCGGCGTTCCCTTCCACGGAAGAGTTTCCCCGGCGGCGAGCTCGTGACGATCGGCGCGGTGCCGGGGCTCCGCGCGGAACGGTTCCGGCTGGAGGGCGGGAGGCGGAGCCCGCGGCAGACGTCGGACGAGGAAGCCCTGGTCCTCTTCGTATCGCGCGGAGACGCCCACCTCCTCCTCGGCACCGCGGCGGAGCTCGACCGCGGCGATCCGCCGTCGCTGGAGCTGCCCCGAGGCACCGCGGCCATGATCCCGCCCGGAATGAGCTACGAGATCGAGTCGTCCACCATGGACGTCGAGGTCTCCCGCCACGCCCTCCGCCCGGAGGTGGCCCTAA
>DASPXX010000073.1:0-15115 GCA_035637095.1 Thermoanaerobaculia bacterium | reverse complement strand
CGACGTCCGGCGCCGGCGCGGCCGGCCAGCCGAGGGTCTCCGCCACCAGCTTGTACACCATGGCGCCGTAGAGGCGGTTGGCGGACGCATTGCCGTGCCCCCAGGGGGCCGGGTTGCGCCAGCGCGGCGAAGCCAGGACGCGCGGGGTCACCACATAAGGCGTCGTGAGCCCGGCCTCGCGGACCAGGGCGTGCGCGAACGGCTCGTCCCAGGTGGCCGTGAAGAAGAGGACCAGCGGCACGCCGCGGGCGCGCAGCCGCGCCTCCAGCTCCCGGATCGCCTGGAAGTTGGCCCGCCAGCGCCGGCGGAACTTGAACGAGTCCACCAGGTGGGCCCGGAAGACCAGGGAGTGGTCCTCGCCGAACGCGTCGCGCTCCACCCCCTGGCGGGTCAGCGAGCCGTTGGCGAGCACGTTGGCCGAGCTGTCGGCGTCGTTGCCGGTGGGGCAGAGGACGACCGCGTCGGGCCGCACCCGCTCCCAGAAGAAGTCGAGGGCGGCGATCTCGTTCGCCGTGTTGTAGCCGGGCATTCCGAGGTTCACGGCCTGGACCCGGCGACCGCCGCCGGCGCCGAGCTGCCGGGCGATCTCCTCGAAGCGGCGCGGGAAGGTCTCGGCCTCGCGGATCCCCAGGCCGAACGTCCAGGAGTCGCCCAGGAAGACGACGCGGAACGTGCCCGCGGGCTTGGCTTTGGTGAGGGAGACCGTGCGGTAGCCGATCTCGTTGGCCCGGAAGGTGTCGGTCCAGGCGGTGATCTTCCCCCGCCGCAGCGTGTAGCCGACGGCCGGCTCGAAATACGCCGGCGCGAAGGCGCCCGGGCTGACCGCGATCATCTCGTCGAGAAGAGCCTGGCGCTCTTCCGGCCCGAGGGAGTCGAGGCCGAGCCGCTCGCGGTGCGCCGCCCGCCACCAGCCGAAGGCGCAGGCCGCGGCGAGGACCAGGCAGACCGACGCCAGGAGGGCGAACGCGTGGGTCAGGCGGGACGGCGGTTGCACGGCGATCGGATCAGATTGGGGTCAGTCCGCCAGGTGATCGAGCAGCTCGCGCTGCACCAGCTCGCGGAAGCGCGCCAGCCGCTCCGGCTGCGGCGCTCCCTTGCACGCCTCGGCGATGATCACGTGCGGGAGCTCGGGAGCGTCGGGGTAGGTCTCGTGCCGCTCCAGCCCCTGGAAGACCGGCAGCTCGCTCTCGCCGTAGCGGCACCAGCGCACCGGCTCGAAGCCGCAGGCGGCGAGGGCCTCGGCGAGCATCTCGCGGTTCCACAGGAACTGGTGGCGCCAGCCGTGGAAGGCGCGGTTGATCGCCAGGGCATCCTGGCGCCTCGGCTCGGGCTCGCCCTGGAGCCGGTAGTGGGTCAGCCAGACCCAGTCGAGGTTGGGGGTGGACAGGCGGAACCAGCCGCCGGGCTCGAGGACGCGATGCACTTCGAGGAGGAAGCTGATCGCGTCGGCGATCGCCAGATGCTCCAGGAAGTGCTCGGCGAAGACCGCCTCGGCGTCCTTGAAGCGCAACCCCCGGGTGACGTCCGCGACCACGTCCACCCCCGGGAGCGCCTGGATGTCGATGTTGACCCATCCCTCCAGGCGCGCCCGGCCGCTCCCTACGTGAAGGCGGGAGTGGGACGGGAAAGAACGGGCAAAGAGCGGCGACATGGTGGTCTTTTTCCGGCCGCGGAGTCTAACATGCTTGAGGGAACGGGCCTTTGCAGATAATCTTTCAGCGCGGAGTCTGGTTGCATCACCGGTTTGGGAGGAGGGGGAATGTTCTGTATCGAAGAGATCGTCGCCCGCGAGATCCTGGATTCGCGGGGAAATCCGACCCTCGAGGTCGATTGCGTGCTCGACGGCGGCGTCGGCGGCCGTGCCGCGGTCCCGTCCGGAGCCTCGACCGGCAGCCGTGAGGCCCTGGAGCTGCGCGACGGCGGCAAGCGCTATCGCGGCAAGGGGGTCCACCGCGCCATCGCCAACGTGACGGACGAGATCGGTCCGCGCCTGCGCGGCATGGACGCCCGCGATCAGGCCCGGATCGACCGCGCGCTGATCGATCTCGACGGCACGCCCGGCAAGAGCCGGCTGGGCGCCAACGCCGTGCTCGGCGCCTCGCTCGCCGTGGCCCGCGCCGCCGCCGAAGCGAGCGGCCTGCCGCTCTACGCCTACATCGGAGGCCCGGCCGCGACGGTCCTGCCCGTCCCCCTCCTGAACGTGGTCAACGGCGGCGCCCACGCCGACAACTCGGTCGACATCCAGGAATTCATGCTGGTCCCTCTCGGCTTCGACCGCTTCGCCGAGGCCCTGCGCGCCGGCGTCGAGATCTACCACACGCTCAAGGAGATCCTGAAGAAGGAAGGGAAGGTCACGGCGGTCGGCGACGAGGGCGGCTTCGCTCCCGACTTGAAGAGCAACCGCGATGCGCTGGACTACCTGACGCGGGCGATCGAGAAGGCCGGCTACACCCCGGGCAAGCAGGTCGCCCTGGCCGTCGACGTCGCCGCGAACGAGCTCGTCGAGGGCGCGGGCGAGAAGGAGAGCGCGAAGGACAAGAGCAAGAAAAAGAAGGCGCCGCGGGAGGTCCGCTATGCGCTGGCCGGCGAGGGGCGGAGCGGCCTTTCCAGCGCCGACCTGGTGGACATCTACCGGGAATGGCTCGACGCCTATCCCCTGGTCTCGATCGAGGACGGGCTCGCCGAGAACGACGCCGAAGGGTGGAAGCACCTCACGGCCGAGCTCGGCCGCCGCGTCCAGCTCGTCGGCGACGACCTTTTCGTCACCAATCCCGAGATCCTGGCGCGCGGCATCGCCGACGGGATGGCCAACGCCCTGCTGGTCAAGGTCAACCAGATCGGCACCCTGACCGAGACACTGGAAGCGGTGGAGATGGCCAAGACCCACGCCTACGCCAACATTCTGAGCCACCGCTCGGGGGAGACCGAGGACACCACCATTTCCGACCTCGCGGTCGCCACCCGCTGCGGCCAGATCAAGACCGGTGCTCCGTGCCGCAGCGACCGGGTGGCCAAATACAACCGGCTGCTCCGCATCGAGGAGGAGTTGGAGGGCGTCGCGTCCTATCCGGGGCGCGCGGCTTTTCCACGCTGGGCGCCTTGACCCACACCGAGACTTCCGGACGTACCGGCTCGTTCCGCCCCGTGTTGGTGGCCTCTGTCCTCCTCTTCCTGGCGGTGTTGGGGATCACCGGAGTCAAGGGCTCCCACGACCTCACCGCGGCCCGGCAGCGCAAGCGCACGCTGGAGACGCGCATCGAATCCACGGAGGCTGAGATCGATCGCCTGCACAGCCGGATCGAGCGCCTGCGCAGCGATCCCGGTCTGCTCGAGCGCCTGGCCCGCGAGGACCTGGGGATGGTCCGCCCGGGCGACGTGATCATCGAGCTGCCGCTCGAAGGAGAGCCCTCACCCCCGGCCCCTCTCCCGCGAGCGGGCGAGGGGAGCACAGCGAAGGCCTCTTTGCCAGGCGTCATGGGACCGCCGGCGCCGCCGAGGGTTTCTCCGACCCCGGTTCCCGCCGTCGGACCTCCTGCGCCCGAGCCCCTTGCGCGCCCCTGACGCGATCGCCGGGGGGCGGGCCGCCGCCCTGGCAGCCCTTCTGCTCTTCGCCGCGCTCGCCATTTTCGGAGCCCGCGTCCACTGGGTGGAGGAGGCCGGGACTGCCGAACGGGACGGCTATGTGGCGCAGGCGGAGCAGATCCTGCGCGGCGAGCTGCCGCAGGACGCCTTCCGGCCGCTCCTCTATCCGCTCCTCGTCGCCGGTGTCGCGAAGCTGGGCGTTCCGCCGTTCGCCGCGGCCCGCCTCCTCTCCAACCTGTCCGCCGCCGTCCTGGCCTGGCTCGCCTGGGCGTTCGGCCGCCGCCTTGGAGGAACCGCCGCCGGCTTCTGGGCGTTCGCCCTGGCCGCGGTCAATCCAAACCTCTGGATCATCGGCCAGCACGCCTCGACCGACATGCTGTTCGCGGCCCTCGCCGCGGCGGCGCTCTACGCCGGCTTCGTCTACCTGGAGAGCCCTTCGCTGCGCGCCGCGGTGGCATCCGGAGCCTTCCTCGGCCTCGCCGCCTTCACCCGCTCGAATGCGATGTTCCTCCTGCCGCCTCTCCTGGCGGCATGCTTGATGGGTGGGGGTTCCCCCTCTCCCGGTTGGAGGGGGGGCGATGGGAGAGGGGGCCAGGGGGTGAGGTCCCTCGCGGCCCTCCTCGCCACCGCCCTCCTCGCCCTCATCCCCCACTGGGCTCTGCGGCAGGCGGTCTTCGGGTCGCCGTTCCATGACGAGAACTGGAAGAACCTCGCCTGGAAGCTCCACGGCTATCCGGACTGGTCGTATCTGGACCGCGTCCCCTACACGAGCGCCCTGGAGGTGATCCGGGAGGACCCGCTCGCCGTGGCCCGCGGCGGCGTCTCGGAGCTCGTCCGGTTCTTCTTCGAAGGCGGCGTCTCCCAGCTCTTCGGCACCTGGGTGCACGTCCTCCTCCTCGCCGTGGGAATCGTCGTGGGCCTGCGCCGCCGCCCCGTGGCCACGGTCTGGCTCCTCTTCGCCGGCAGCCTCTTCCTGACCGCTATCGCGTTCGCCTTCTTCACCTGGGGCCGGCTCCTGCTCCTCCTGCTGCCGATCGGCTGCGGGCTCTCGTTTGTCCCCTGGCGCACCCCGAGCCGGGTGCTCCACGCCGCGGCGCTCGCCCTGGTGGCTCTCCTGGCGGTGAAGACCTTCGCCTTCCGGCTCCCCGCGTTCATCGAGCGCCACCCCTACCGCGAGATCGCGGTCCTGGAGCGGCTCGACGCGTCCCTCCCTCCGGGAGCGGCCCTGGCCGGGACCTCCCCCTTCCTCGGCCGCTATCTCGGGCGGACCTATGTGGACCTCCCCGACGCCTTCGGCCCGGAGATCGCCGACCCGAGCCAGTGGTATAGGAAGATCGTCCCGCTCCTGCGCCGCGCCCGGGTGGCCTATATCGTGGCCGGTCCGGTGGACCTGCGCGACCGGCCGCCGTCGCTGCTCGGCGACCGGCCGGCGGTGCTCTGGCTCGCGCCGGCCGGGAAAGAGGGCGGCGTCACCGTCTGGCGGGTCGACCTCGACGCGGTTGGTCGTCCTCGCTAGAGGACAGAGCCGGAATTCCTCCGGGCTCGTCCTGGACAGCCTCCTCCTGTAAGTCGTTTGTTTTCAGCAGATCAATTTTGGCATCTCTCTTGCTCCTCTTGAGAAGTGACCCCGGGAGGATTTGGGGTCTGCGCAAGGAGAGGAGGACGCAGCATGAGCTCACAGCGCAACGAACGACGCTTCTACCAGAAGATTGCTCCGGCCTTCCTGGCCGTTCTGCTCAGTGCCGGTGCGGCACAGGCCGCCGGTTTCAACCTGGTGTCCCTGGACCAGGAGTGGTCCATGCGGGGAGACCTTCATGCCCAGGTCCAGCAGCAGTACCGGCTGGTCAACGACCGGGCATCACTCCAGTACATCAATGAGATCGGGCGGCGGATCGCCGCTCAGACGCCGATGGGGAACCGTCCCTGGGACTTCTTCATCATCGACGATCCGTCGGTGAACGCCTTCAACCTGCCCGGGGGCCTGGTCTACGTCAACCGCGGCCTGATCGAGGAATCGGACAGCCTCGACCAGCTCGCCGGCGCGATCGCTCACGAGATCGGGCATGGCGTGGCGCGGCACGGCACGCAGATGATGTCGCGTTCCTACGGTTACAGCCTGCTGGCCGGCCTGCTGCTGGGGCGGAATCCGGGCCAGGGCCAGCAGATCCTGGCGCAGCTCGTGGGCACCGGCGTGTTGACGCGCTACAGCCGGAGCGCCGAGCTGGAGGCGGACCGCCTGGGTGTGGATTTCGCCTACCAGGCCGGTTACAACCCGCGGGGCTCTGCCGACCTGTTCCGGCAGCTCCTGCAGACGCGCCAGCGCCGTCCTTCGCAGGTCGAACAGTTCTTCTCGACCCACCCGCTGACCGAGGACCGGATCGTCCGTGCGGAAGCCGAGGCGGCCCGTTATCCGAACAACGGCGTCCACGACACGCGCGACTACCAGCGGTTCCGCTCGCGGCTGAGCTGACGAACCGCTCGGTTGGCCTGGTCTTCACTCCAGGCCCCCTGACCTCGTCCCCTCCCCTGTGCGGATCGGGAGAGGGCGGCACATACCGTGCCCTCTCTCCCCCTCTCCCACCGCCAGGGGAGGGTCCGGGGTTTGTAGCCCGTGCAGTCTACCAGCGCGGTCTATCTTCCTGTCCGCACGAGGAAGACATTGGGTTGCAACTCTGGACCGATCGAGGTGTTCCTCCGAATGATCCGGGCCAGCGTCTGTCCGCGCACCATCTGCACCAGATCCGGTGGGAGGTAGCTCTCGTACCAGAACCGGTCCCCGTCGCGCAGGCGCTCGAACTGATCCCTCAGGATCGCGAAGAAGGTCGGGCCCACCATGGCGCCCGGAACGTGGTCTTCGGCCAGTCCTCCCACCCAGACGTCGACGTCGTCCGGCGAGCCGTAGACCGTGGCCAGCTTCGACTGGACGGCCGGGTCCGCGCTGATCCCCGCGAAGCTCGCCACCCGCGGCAGGCCGTAGTCGGCGCGTACCTGGTTGTAGCCGGGGAGTCCGTGGTCGCGGCCGCGCTGGACGTTGAGCGAGGCGAGATCGAACCCGCCGGCCCCCGGCGCGCCGAACAGGAAGTTGCGCACCGCGTCCACCACCTGGTTGTCGATCTCCTGGGCGCGCTGCGCCGCCATCCCCCGCAGATAGGGATCGATGCCGATCTGGCGGATGGCGGTGGGATTGAAGAACGCGTCGGCCAGCGCGATGTTGCCCTGCGCGATCGAACGCCCGTTGGCGCCGATCCGCAACAGGGTCGCGGAGAGCATGCTGTGCCCCAGGCGGTAGGCGGCGGCGGCAAAGACGTTCTCGATGCCGGCGTTGACCTGCGGCCGGTAGCCCCGGTAGGGCCGGATCGCTCCGCGCCCGAGGAGGACGGGGAGGAACTCGTTGTAGGTGACGGCCTGGATCTCGGCTCCCACGATGGCGCGGGCCTGCAGGTAGACCTGCTCGTCGGAGGGCTCCGGGTGGTCCTCCCGGATGCGGTCCGCCCAGAAGTTGTGCTCGCGCAGGAAGACCGTGTGCATCGCCGTGAGGCCCACCTGCTCATTGACCCGGATGTCCCCCGCCACAAACGAGCCGGTGGTGTCCAGCAGCAGCAGCGAGCCGGCGCTCGATTTGAGGCGCCCGGTGCCGTCCAGCGCGCGCAGCGCGAGCGCCCGCTCCTCGTCCGAGCCGTAGACCTGGGAGGCGTCGATGTAGGCGGTGATCGTGTTCACCTGCTGGCGGACGCCGCCCGCGGTGATCGCGAGCGACCGGGAGAGCGGGATCACCTGGGTCCCCGTCGCCGCGGGATCGAACTGCGGATCGCCGCGCGGGACCTCGATGTTGAACGGCTCGGTCGGACTGGTCAGCACGAGGTCGAGATCGTGGTCCAGGAACTGCCCCCATTGCACGACGAAATCCGAGGCGCCCCGGGCATTCGGCCGCGACCGGTCGGCGGCGGCGCAGGTATTGCTGATCACGCGGGCGCTCGGCCGGTCCTCTCCCGCCGGCGCGCCGGCGCCGTCGGCGTACCCCACGGTGGTGCGGCGCAGGAGCGTGGTCCGCGCCCGCCCCCACTGGGGTTGGGCCGGGTTGTTTCCGCTGCCGTCCAGCGAACGGAAGTCGGCAGGGAAGCGGGCCGGCTGGGCGGCCGCCGGCTGGGCGCCGATCAGCGGAGCCAACGCCAGGGCTCCAGCCAGGCCCCAGGTCAGCACGCGGGCCTTCTTCTTCATCCTCATCTTCATCGGGGTCTCCTTTCGTCGCGGGGCGCTGCTCTGTCTCCAAGCTACGCGTCCGAGATGACGGGACCCGCCCTGCCCGCATGACAAAATCGTCATCTCCGGCGGCCCTCACGCCGCGCGGGGAATCTGGTACATTTCCGGGACGTGAAAGTGCTCATCGTGGAAGATGAAGCGAGGGTCGCCGGCTTCGTCAAGAAGGGGCTGGAGGAGCAGGGATTTCTCGTCGAGGTCAGCGATCACGGCGATGCCGCGTACGAGCTCGCGCGCACACGGGTCTATGACGTCATCCTGCTCGACATCATGCTTCCCGGGCGCGACGGCTTGAGCATCCTCGGCAATCTGCGTGCCCAGAAACAGAACGTTCCGATCATTCTCCTCACCGCCCGCTCCGAGCTCGACGAGCGCGTCCAGGGTCTCAACCTCGGAGCCGACGACTATGTGACCAAGCCGTTTTTTCTCGAAGAGCTGATCGCGCGCATCCATGCGGTCGCCCGCCGCCGCGGCGGTGATCAGGGGACGCTGCTGCAGACCGGCGATCTGGTGCTCAACCTGGTGACCCGGGAGGTCCGGCGCAGCGGTCAGGTGATCGCGCTGACGCCGCGCGAGCTCAACCTTCTCGAAGTCTTGATGCGCACTCCCGGCCGGGTGTTCACCCGCTCCCAGCTGCTGGAGCGGGTGTGGGGCTATGATTTCGATCCGCAGACCAATCTCGTGGACGTCAACGTCCAGCGGCTCCGCAAGAAGATCGATGCCCACCGGGAGCCGCCGCTCCTCGAGACGGTGCGCGGCGTCGGCTACCGGATGCGCAAGGCCGATTAGCAAGGCCGATTATCAAGGCCGATTATCAGGGTAGACCAGGTGCGCGCCCGCTCCTTCCGGCTCAAGATCGCTCTCCTCTCGACGCTGGTTTCGGGGAGCATCCTGCTGGCGTTCGGATGGTTTTTCCTGGGATTGATCTATCGCGTCGGCCTCGAGCGGATCGATCGCGAGATCCGCGCGCTCGGTGAGAGCCAGCTGCGGGGCCGGCCGCGCCGGGACGTAGGCCGTGATTTCGAACGTTCGCTGCATTTCATTTATGGAGAGGGAGAGCAGCGGTTCGTTTTGAGGTTGTTGGATCAGGACGGGGAGGTCCTGTATCAATCCCCGCGGTGGCCGGCGGCGCTGGACGACCGGAGCCTGCCGCACCTCGGAGAAATCCTCCCCGAGCCGGAGCCGGGCCGGCGCCCACCGCCGCCTCCGCCGCCCGGTCCTCCTCCTCCCTTCGGCCATCCTCCGCCCCCGCCGCTGGACCGTCCTCCGGGTGCTCCTCCGGAAGAGGGGGCTCCGCGCCCGCCCCGCCCGCGCAAGCCCGCTTTCGCGACGATCCGGGACGGGGCGACCTCCTGGCGGGTCGGCGTCATGGGGCACGAGAGGAATTCGATCGTCCTCGGCGTGGATCTGGCCGCGTTCCTCGCCGACAACGACCGCTATCGCAACCTTTTCCTGGTGACCTGCCCGCTCGCTCTCGCGCTTCTGGCCGGAGGCGGCTGGTGGCTGGCGACGCGCGCTCTGCGGCCGGTCGGGGTGATCACCGGCACCGCGGCCCGGATCAACGCGCGGGGCCTGAACGAGCGCATCCCGGCCATCCGCTCCGACCGCGAGCTCGCGCAGCTCGTCGAGGTCATGAACCGCATGCTGGAGCGCCTGGAGAGGAGCTTTCGCCAAGCCGCGCGCTTCAGCGCCGACGCCGCGCACGAGCTCAAGACGCCGCTGACCATTCTGCAGGGACAGTTGGAGCAGGTCCTGCAGGAGGCGCCGGACGGATCGGCCGAGCAGCGGAACTATGGAGATCTCCTCGCCGAGGTGCAGCGGTTGCGCTCGATCATCCGCAAGCTCCTGTTGCTCGCGCAGGCCGACGCCGGCCAGATGCGGGGAGGCATGGACGCCGTCCACCTGAGCGAAAAAGCCCAGGAGGTGCTCGAAGACATCCGCGAGCTGGCGCCGCATCTCTCGGTGCGGGCGGACATCGCGCCCGACGTCTGGGTCCGCGGCGACCCCGATCTGCTCACCCAGGTCCTGCAGAACCTGGCGAGCAACGCCGTGAAGTTCAACCACGGAAATCCCGGAGCGATCGAGATCGAGCTGCGCAGGGAGGATGGTCATGCCGTCTTCCGCATGGCGAACACCGGGCAGCCCCTATCACGCGAGGAGCAGGAGCGCATCTTCGAGAGGTTCTATCGCGGCGACCCCTCCCGCAGCCGCCGGGTGGAAGGAGTCGGTCTGGGCCTGAGCCTCGCCCGCGAGATTGCCACGAGCCACGGCGGCGAGCTCCGGGTGGACACCGCGCGGCCGGGATGGGTGCGGTTCACGCTCGTGTTGCCGATCAATCCCGAAAGACGTCCTGGAGACTCTCGGCAGCCAACACGCGCTCGCCCCATTCCAGGAGACGGTCCGGATCCCGAATCTCTTTGAGAGCTGCGACGATCTCTTTGTGGTGATCGTCATTGCGGTTCGGGGATCATAGGGCACGATGAACCCGGCCTCGACCGCCTCCCGGATCAGGCGCGAGGCGGCCGCAATGTTTTGTGGCTCGATCCCGAACCGGTGCCGCACCGAAGCGTTGGTCAGGTGCTCCCGGTTTACATAACGCAAACATGCGTGGAGATAGACAGCCCGCACCCGGTCGGCCTTATCCATCCTCGTGAGCGGCTTCGGTGCGAAGAGCACGACCCGCGTATGGTCATCGATGGCCTCGGCGAGCGGGGCAGGTAGCTGGTAGAGCTCGGTCTGGAACACCACTTTGTCCCAGCCGCTGCCACGCTCCTCGCAGATACCGATGCGGCGCATCAACGAAGCCAACGACTCGTTCCGCGATCGGGGTGGAGTATCGACGAAGCGTTGTGTATCCACCAGCGGCGCGCCCGGGTTGGTGATCTCGAGCCGATCATCGAAGATCTCTACCATCGGCCCGACGCCGGTGGCAAAGAAATCTTGGTGGATGAGCGCATTGGCCACCAGCTCGCGTACGGCTGGCTCCGGGAACATCGGCACTGTCTTGCGCAGGGCCTGCTCGATCACCTCGCTGGACGGCAAGAGGCCGTCGATAAAGTTGATCAGATCCTCGAAGCCGCAGGCATAGCCTTTGGCGCCGATCTGTTCTTTGCGAGTGGTCACGCGGCTCACGCCGTTGTACTGAATGACCCTCATGGCCTTGCGCCGCAGCAGGCGGAAGTCTTCCAGCCGCTTCGCGAAGAGAAGCGCTCCGAGATTTGTGATGTTCCAACCGCCCGCCTCGCAAGGACGGATCAAGCTGTCCTCCACCAAGGCCTCCAAGATTCCATCGCGGTTTTCCGGAAGCGGTTGCTTCAGCAGGTCGAAGTAGCCCGGGTAGTCCAGCAACCGAAGCACTTCCTCGTCCAGGACCCGCTCGGCGGCAATGCCATCCTCGAAGGGTATGCGGTCGAAGAGACGCCACAACGCCCGCTCTTTCTCCGGAAAGTCCTTCAGCTTCTTCTTGTAGGAACCCACACGGATGAGCTCGACTCCCTGGAACTGCACCGGGTGGCGGAAAGCCCGCTCGATCTCCAGCAGCACCACGGGCTGGCCGTCCACCCTCACCTCGAAGAAGCTGAAATGGATTTTGGGCGTCAGGAGGCGCAGCAGCCAGTTTTCCAGCTCTTTCCTGCGGCTCGGCATCATTCAGCTTGAATTCGACCCACTCGGTCTCCCGTGGCAGCTTGCACAGCTCCCGTACCAGGCTCACCAGATACTCAGCAGGGCGGTCGGTGGTCACGACACTCCTTCCATCAAGTACCCGTCAAGTAACCTGAGGGGGTCTAAGTGACTGAATCTACGTAGACTATGGCCTCGGCGCCCGCCCAAGATGTCCGCTCCATCAAGTACCCGTCAAGTTACGGCGACTTCTCTGGATCTACGGCGACTTCTCCAGATCTACGGCGCCTTTCAGCTCCTCCAGCATGCGGTCGATCTCGTCCTCGGAGTTGTAAAAGTGGGGAGAGACGCGGAAGCGCCCCAGCCGGGCGGCGACCACGACGTCCCGCTGCGCCAGGTGCTTGACCAGCTCCCCGGCGGCGCGCCGCGGGTGGACGGCGGCCACGATCCCGGAAGTCTCCCCGGGACGGCGGGAGCTGATCACCTGGAAGCCGAGCGCGGCGAGACCGGTGGCGGCGCGGCCGGAGAGGGCGAGGACCCGGCGCTCCAGGTCCGCGGCGCCGATCTCCAGGAAGATCTCCAGGGCGCCGCCGAGCGCCACGATGCCGTAGACGTTGAGCGTTCCGGTCTCGAAGCGCCGGGCGCCCGCGGCGAAGCTCAGCTGGAGGTCCTTCCAGTCGAACATGTTGCGCATCGAGCGCCAGCCGGAGCGGACCGGGTGCAGCTGCTCGACGACGCGGTCCGAGACATAGAGAAGGCCGATCCCCTCGGGGGCGAGCAGCCATTTGTGGCTGGAGCCGGCGCAGATGTCCACGTTGTCGCGTTCCACGTCGATGGACAGGGCTCCCACTCCCTGGATGCCGTCCACGATGAAGAGGATGCCCCTCTCACGGCAGGCGGCGCCGAGGCGCGCCAGGTCGGAGCGGAAGCCGCTGCCGTACTGCACCCAGGAGAGGGCCACCGCGCGGGTGCGCTCGTCGAGGGTCGCCAGGAGCTCGTCGTTGTCGATGCGGCCGTCGCGCTCGGGGACCCGGCGGAGCTCGACGCCGCGCTCGGCGAGCTGCATCCAGGGGTAGACGTTGGACGGGAACTCCAGGGCCGCGCTGACGATGTTGTCGCCGCTCTTCCAGTCGATCCCGGAGGCGATGAGGGAGAGGGCGCCCGAGGTGTTCTCGACGAAGGCGATCTCGTGGGCATGGCGGGCTCCCAGCAGGCGGGCGGCGAGGCCGCGGACGCGCTCCATCTCGGTGTTGCGCTCCAGCCAGCGGCGGTCGCCGGAGCGCGAGACCAGGTCGGCCAGGGCCTTCATCCGCTCGACGCCGCGGCGCGGCAGGGGACCGTTGCCCGCATGGTTCATGTAGGCGCATTCGCGGGTGACCGGGAACTCTTCGTCGCGCCAGCGGCGCACGGCGTCGTCGTTCATCTATCCCTCCTGCGGCAGGCGGAATTCGAGAACCAGCAGGGCCGGCAGGCCGAGCCCGAGGACGGTCGCGTAGTGGAGCCCCCGGAAGAGCAGGGTGCCGGCCGCGGCGTCGACGCGGTCGACTCCGAGGAGCGTGAAGGAGGCGACCATGGCGGCTTCGGTGGTGCCGAGCCCGCCCGGCGTGCCGGTGAGCGTCCCGGCCGCGGTCCCCAGGGAGACTCCGGTGAAGACGACCAGGAGGTCGATCGGCCGGCCCATGGCGAGGAAGACCAGCCACTGCGCGCCGACGTTGAAGAGCACGTAGAGCAGCCCGAGGAGCGCCGCCCGGACGTGCAGGCGGGGCGAGGCGAGCAGGCGGACGAAGATGTGGACCGCCTCATGGCCGTGGGCGTAGAAGCTCTGCATCCGCCCTTCGGCCCGCTCGGCCCGGCGGGCGAGGAAGCGCACGAGCGGGTTCGTCTCGAACCGGCCGCGCCGGCTCCACAGGACGAGCGCGGCCACGACGGCGGCCAGAGCGGCCGCGGCGGCGAGGCTCAGGCCAGTCTTTCCCATCGCCCAGGCGGTGGCGATCAGGGCGATCCAGGTCGCTGTGATCAT
Organism: Thermoanaerobaculia bacterium; assembly: GCA_035637095.1. Lineage (GTDB taxonomy): Bacteria > Acidobacteriota > Thermoanaerobaculia > Multivoradales > UBA5704 > UBA5704. The sequence continues at coordinate 1,635 of DASPXX010000073.1, read as the reverse complement.
CACGGCGTGATGCGCGATCTGGTCGTAGAGCACGACGCCGTAGAGGACGCCGAAAGGGAGGCCGGCCGCGCGGGAGAAGTAGCGCGCCCGCATGAGGCCCCCGATCAGGCGCGCCGACGGCGTGATCAGGTTGAGGGCGGCCGAGGCCTTGAGCACGAAATAGCCGAGCACGCTCCCCGGGTCGAGCCCGACCGCCTGGCGGGCCGCGAGCCGGAAGCGCCAGGCCCAGGCAGCCCAGCGCGCCAGGAGGAAGAGGATGGCCGGCGTGAGATAGAGCCAGCTCGCCTCGGAGAGCCGGCCGCCGAGCTCCCGCCAGCTCAATCCGGTCAGGAGGCGCCAGGTAAAGTAGAGCGCCAGGGCGGAGATCCCCACTTTGAGCAGCAAGCCCCACCAGCGGGTGGACCGGGGCTCGGGGGTAGGCTCGGGGGACGTCATGAGCAGGCCGCCTAGGATACCCTACAGGTGCGGTCGCATGCCTTCAAAGAAAGGAAGACGGCGCGATGAAGATCACGGTCATGAAGAACGGTCCGTTGCGGTTGGAGGGAGACGATATCCAGCTCGCCGATCCGCAGGGCGGCGCCTACGGCCTGGGCGGCCGCACCGTCGTGTCGCTCTGCCGCTGCGGTCAATCCATGAACAAGCCGTTCTGCGACGGCAGTCACAACCATCACGGTTTCCAGGACGAGCCGCAGGCGCGGGACCTGCCGCCGAAGAAGGTGTGAGGGGCCTCCTTTTTCTCGTCCTCGTCCTGTCCTCTTTCCCCGCCCTGGCCCAGGGACCCTCGGCGGACTGGCGGACGCTCGAGACGCCGCACTTCCGGGTCCACTATCCGGCTCCTTCCGAGGAGTGGGCGCGGCGGGCGGCGGCCCGGCTGGAGGCGATCCGCGAGCGGGTGGCGGCGGAGGTGGGATATGCGCCTCCCGAGGTGGTCGACGTGCTGGTCTCCGATCCGGTGGCCGATTCGAACGGGGAGGCGTTCCCCATCCTCGGCTGGCCGCGGATGATCCTGTGGACCAGCCCTCCGGCTCCGGAGTCGGTCCTCGGCCATTACCGCGACTGGTCCGAGGTCCTGATCACCCACGAGGAGACCCATCTGGCCCACCTCCTGCGGCCGTCGCGCAACCCGGTCCGCGAGCTCCTCGCCCGCGTGGCGCCCGTCGGCCCGATCCCTCTCGCCGCGCCGCGCTGGGTCATGGAGGGGTATGCGACCGTGGTCGAGGGGCGGCTCACGGGCGCCGGCCGGCCGAACAGCGACGTGCGCGCGGTGGTCCTCCGCCGCTGGGCGCAGGCGGGACGGCTGCCGTCCTACGCGCGGCTGGCCTCCGACTCGCGCAGCTGGATGGGGATGTCCATGGCCTATCTCGCCGGGTCCGCTTATCTCGAATGGCTGGAGGAGCGGGCCGGGCCGGGCAGCCTGCGCAACCTCTGGGCGCGGATGACCGCGCGCCGGACGCGGAGCTTCGAGGAGGCGTTCCGCGGCGTCTTCGGCGACGATCCCCAGGACCTCTACGACCGCTTCCGCGCCGAGCTGACCTGGCGCGCCCTGGAAGCCGAGCGGCGCTCCGGCGAGCCCCGCGAAGGTGAGCTCTGGCAGGACCTCTCGTGGACCGTGGGCTCCCCGGCGCTCTCGCCCGA
>DASPXX010000072.1:0-26132 GCA_035637095.1 Thermoanaerobaculia bacterium | reverse complement strand
CGCCCGGGTGGCCGAGCTGATTCGCCAGATCGAGGCGACCGCGGCTGCCGATCGGGCTAAGAAGGGGATTGAACCTCTCGGCGTGGAGAAGATCCTGGCGGCGGAGCCGGAGACCCGTCCCGAGAGCTTGGACCGCTCGCCAGCGCCCTTCGTCCACGCCGCTACGCGGAAGATCCGCAAAGAGATGGGAGGCGTACGGCTGGTTTGTGGCCGCCTACCGGGAAGCGGCGGAACGGCTCAGACAGGGGGGACCGGAACGCCGCCTTTCCGCCGGGGAGCTTCCCGCCCCATCTGCCGTTCGTGCCGGCCTGAGCCCATCCAGGATATGGGCACGACAGATGGACTTGGTTGGACCGGCGAGCTTCGCCGGTCGACGGTCGAAGTGTGCCTTGTGGGGACGGCCGCTGGCTCGTTCCTCCTGTCGCATCGCGATTTGGAGGTGTTGCGATGTTCCCGTCAGAGCCCGAGAACGCCCTGTTGCACCGGAAACCGTATTGGGCGGGGCCGCCTGGCAGGTAGCTATTTAGCGATTTCTGTTCTTTTGGCTGGCATCTGCACTGTTCGATCTCGGGTCTTCCTATCGTCGGCCCTTCGACCAAACCCGCGAGTCGGGCCCACCGGCCTCGAAACTCGGCCTTCCCGACAGCGGCGGGGGGACTGGCTCTCGAAGGGCAGGCGCGGGACGCCACCGATGGAAGATCTAACGATCGACTCTAGGGTCAGGTTAGGGCAATCACTTGGAATGATCTTATAAGGGTTTTGGGAAGATCCGTTGTGGATGAGATAATAGCTCTGCTATTTTACGCTGAAGTTCAATTCGTGCCTGATAACGTGTCTCAAAGCCTCTGCTGTTCGTTATCGACCTAAAGCAGAATTGTGTGTCGCGCCCCAGTACCGCATAGCCCCAGTCGTTGTCGGTCTTGTCCCTAAGAACAAGCCCGGCAAATGAGAAAGTCTCATCCATCAACCAGCCGTTTTCCTCTAAGGAGGCGGGAGCTGCGTATCCATCACAGGATTCCCGGAATTGATCCTGGGATATTGCGGCGACTGCGCATTGTATCGGCCTAAAAGTATCCATGAAGACCTTCAACTTCCCTTCGCCTAGATATGAGGTTAAGGTTTGGGATGAAAGTGGGTGCCAATGTGAAGGGTATGACCTTAAAGCTCCCTCCTCTAAATGACTTTCAAGCGCATCCACAAAGAATCTCTTGGGGAGGGGTTTCAGAGCATTGGGGTTGTGCAGCACAACAAGGCCTTGCCCCCAAGACTCCACAAGGGGAGGCCCGTCAAGGTTATACAAGAAGAAGGTCGGGTCCATTATGTCAGAACGGGGGTTGAAAGAGTAGCCTATCCGCGTCATGGTGATTACGTTACACCCCACGCCATGCTGGTATCCCATTCGAGAGAACTTGGCGTTCGAACCGCAATTGGTGAACAGGACTGCGCTGATATGCTGCGCTTCCGGCTGCGAAAAGAATCCCGACGGAATCGTCTTATCGCCAACCGTGTGCTCTTTAATGACCCTAGTCTCAACCCTGGATTGACCTCCTTGATCCCAGATGCCGTCTTCTTCAGTGCCATACAAATATCGGATGAGTCCTCCATCAGCCATTAAGAGTGATTCCTCTTCGTGGAATGCCTCTATCGCCACGACAAAGGGAAGATCCTTGCAATGCTCCAATTTCCAGTACTGCTTCTTTAGCTTTGAGGACAGCGGACCTCCGAATCTGATTGGCAGCTCGTGCTGCTCATATTCGAGCAGCTGAATGCCTTTAAGGTCCGATATCTTCCTGCCTGCCTCTGCGAGGACGCCCGAGGTAGACGGATTGGTTGTTGTAGCCTCTATCGCGACGCGGAGACCACCACGCGAGACGAGGAAATCTGGGTTCGGCTTCGAACGTTCCACAATAAACCCTGAGCGTGAGAAGTAGGCAAAGAGGTAAAGCTCAAAATATCGAGCATTGAAACCTGAGGTTTGGAACTGCTCAAGGAAATTGCCATCGGGGTCTTCGAAAGACTGATACACGTCATCTAGCATCCACCGAGCGGGTTCGCATCCCGGTGATGTTCGAAGTCCATCAAAGAGAGGGTGCAGCTTCTCCAGGGGAACGATTGGTTCGAAGAGCGTCCTTCTTGCTTTTGCCATATTGCCTCTCGCCATAGCTTGACCACTCTACCATCGGGGGTCCAGGTTTGTGGGATGAATGGGCATCGCTCCACCAAGAGGAGCTGAGGACCTGCTGGCGGAAAGCGCGGAGTTTCGAGGCCCTGGGCAAGATCGATCCTCTCCGGTAGCCTCACCCCCGCCGCACCCGCCCGCCCTTGCGCACGATCTGCCTCTCCCGCACCGCCTCCTCCAGGGCCTCGCGCAGGCGGTCAAAATCACCCCGTCCTCCCGCAGCCGCACGTATTCGAGCCCATGGCCTCCCGCGCCCATTCTGCGGCGGCGTGCAGGGCGGCGTCGAGGTCGATGGGCTCGGTGCTCACCACTGCGAGCAGGCACCGATGCCAATCCTCGATCGCGTATTCCTTGGGATCGCCGAGCACGGCGCGTACGAACCCGCGCCGCGGCCGGTCGAAGCAGCCCTCGCGCACGCCTCTTTCGATCGCGGCGGCGATGGCGCCGTAGAGCGGACCACCTTGGCGCAGGCGCTTGAACTGGGCGAAACCCTGATCGCGCAGCCCTTCCGCGGCGGTGCGAATCGCCACGTCCTTCTCCAGTGCCCCCTGGCCGAAGAGGGTCTCCCAGACGACTTCCATCTGCTCGTCCCGAGGAAAGCCGAGGAAGTCGCGCTCCAGTGGCTCCGGCGTAGGCTCAACGGCAAGGGCGGGCTCTGCGGCGCGAACGGACGGGTCGGAGCATAGGCACTGCCTTTGAGCCCCCAGAGGGGGCGTCAGTTTGCGGGTCGTCGTCATTTCCTGAGCCCCAGCGGGGCGACAGCAGATTTCACGTTCCCTCCGGAACCACAGATCGCGAGACGTGCGCTGGCGCCCCCTCCAGGGGCTCAAAGTGAGCGCCCATGGCGGCGGGGAAGAGGGGGACGGAGCAAGCGTGGGCTTCGTCCTCATCTTCCTGGCGCGGGGTTCCGAAGACTGCGAGGCCCTCGTCTGGCGGATGCTTTCCAGGAGAACGAAGGCGGCTCGTCGTTGGGGTCTTGGGAGACGAGGCGGTCCTCGAAGGCCTTGCGGAGTATGGCTTGGCGCAGGGAATGCGATCTAAGGAGGTCGGCACTGACAGCCGCGAGAATCTCATCAGCTAAAGAGAGCCGACGTTCAACCTCCGCCACGATTCGGGCCTGAAGAACGTCTCGCCGCCGTTGCTCCGGTAGAGAAACGGCAGCGGGTTCGTCGCCGGGCGGAGGTGGCTCGGCAGCCCCTCGGAGTACTTGCGGGTCTGGGGCTCGACGCCGGTGAGCGTCATCCCTTCCTTCTTGGCTTCGACCACACCCGCCGCCTTGCCGTCGATGAAGAGGAGATAATCGGCGTGGCCGGTGGTCAGGGGAAACTCGCGGACGGCGACGCCCTGGGCGGCGTAGAGGTTGACCGCGGTCCTGTCCTGGAGGGTCCAGCCGGCTGCGGTGAGCGCGGCATCGATCTCCGTCCGGGCCTTTTCTTCCGGTCTGGGCACTGCAAGCGGCTCCCGGTATCGTGCTGTTCTTGCGCAGGATATCGCAGGACCGGAGGAAGCGGAACGCGGTCCTGACCGTGGCGTTCCCCCAAACGAGCCATCTGGCTCGAGAGCCAGGTCATCGGGCCCGGGAGGAGAGGCCCCCGTCTCGGGAGACAGGTGATCGCGCTCGCGAGGAGACCCACCTGTCCCGCGGGCCGAACGACTGTGCTCGAGAGCCGAGCCGCCGTGCTCGCGAGGAGATGACTCCGTCTGGGGAGACAGGCGGCCCGTCTGGGGAGGAGGAGTCATCCGTCCCGCGAGGAGACCCACCCGTCCCGCGAGCCGAACGGCCTGGCTCGCCAGCTGAATGGCCCGGCGGTCGAGAGACTCCGCGTAGAATCCCCCAATGCTATCCACGATCGACCACGGACCCATCCGCGAGATCCGCCTGTCGCGCCCTCCGGCCAATGCGTTGAGCCCGGAGCTGATCGCCGCTCTCGGGGAGGCGGTGGCCGGCGCGCCGAAGGAGGGCTTCCGGGCTCTCGTCCTCTCCGGCTCTCCCGGCTGGTTCTCCGGCGGGCTGGACGTCCCCCATCTCCTGCCTCTCGACCGCGCGGCGATCCGCCAGACCTGGGAGTCGCTCTACCGGCTGATGTTCGGCCTCGCCGCGTCTCCGATCCCGGTGGCCGCCGCCATCACGGGGCACAGCCCGGCGGGAGGTGCGGTGCTCGGCATCTTCTGCGATTTCCGGGTGATGGCCGAGGGGGACTTCAAGATCGGCCTCAACGAGGTCGCCGTCGGCATCCCCCTGCCGGTCGCGATCTTCCGCGCCTTCGTCCGCCTCGTCGGTCCGCATCAGGCCGAGCGCTTGAGCGTCACGGCCGGGATGATCCCGCCCGCGGAGGCGTTGCGCATCGGCTTCGTCGACGAGGTGGCGCCGCCGGAGGAGGTGGTGCCGCGGGCCGTCGCGTGGTGCCAGGGGCTCCTCGCCCTGCCGCCGATCGCCATGGCGGAGACCCGGCAGCGCGCCCGGGCCGACCTCGTCCGGATCATCGAGGAGGGGCTCGCCGGCGAGCTCGACCCCCTCGTGGAGATGTGGTTCAGCGACGAGACGCAAGGAGTGCTGCGCGCTCTCGTCGAGCGCCTGGCCGCGAAGAGGAAGGGATAAGGGTAACGTCCGCAGAAACCCGGCGTCGCTCCCGGACGTGATATTCTCCGCCGCCGGCCGGACTTCCAGCGGGAGGTTGAGATGACCGATCGGATCGAGGACGCCGAGGACGCGCTCGCGGAAGAGCTGATGCTCTTCATCGAGGACGCGATCGAACAGATCCTGGACGAGGAGGACGATGGGCGGTTCTTCGCCTGGATGCAGGCCGAGGCTCCCCGCCGCCTCCCGGGGCTGTTCGCGGACCTGCCCAACGAACAGGCGGCGCGTGCGATCTCGTTCGAGATGGGCCGGGAGATCTGGAACCTGGTTCCCCTGCCGGGCTCCGGCTATCGCCCGCGCACCATTCCGCGTCCGGAGCGCAACGCTCCCTGCCCTTGCGGCTCGGGCCAGAAATACAAGAAGTGTTGCGGTGCCGTCTCGGGCGGCCGGATCGAGCTGCCGTTCCAGGCGGAGGATGCCTGGGCGCTGGTGCTCGCCGGCAGCCCGGAGGCGGAGGTGGCGCAGCTCTCGGCCGAGCGGCGCGTGCCCCGCGTCCTGATCCCCGGCATTGCCGACCGGCTGGTCGTCAATGGAGAGCCGGAGGTCGCTCTGTCGCTGCTCGAACCGTTCTTCGAGCAGGCGGAGCGGCTGGACGAGCGCGATGCGGCGGCTGTCGAAGCCCTCGTCGACGCCTATGACCTCCTGGACCTGGAGGAATCGAAGGAGCGGGCCATCGCCCGGCTCGATTCCACGCTGCCGCCCTCGCTGCGCCTCGTCCTGTGGGAAACCCTCGCCCGGTCGTTCACCGCGCGGGGAGACACCGAACGGGCCTGGGAGGCGGCGCAACGGGTCCGGCGCTCCGACCCCGACAGCCCGGTTCTCGGACCGGTCGAGGTGTTGCTGCTCCTTGGCTCCGACCGTCTCGAAGAAGCCTCCGAGCGGGCCAAGGAGGCCCTGAAGCGTCACCGGAGCCACCCGGGTCTGAGCGATGAAGCGCTGGCCCTGCTGGAGGAGACCGCGGAGAGCCCCGCGGCCAGCCAGCGCCGTCTGATGCTCGCCGAGCTGCTGCCCAGCGTGGAGCGCCTCGAGCGGCTCCTGGCCAACCTCTCCGAGCGGCCTGTCCGCGCCTATGCCGTGAGCACCGAGGGGGAACGCCCCGGAACCGGCCGCCTCCTGCCACCGGAAGAGCTGCGCGCGGTGGATGCGGGCTGGGTGGAGGCCGGGCTCCCGGATCTGGAGGACCTCGGCGACGACGCCTGGGATGAGGAGGACGAAGAGGACGACGAGAAGGAAGACGGCGACGAGGAAGGAGTGGAGTGGGAGCTGGACGACGAGGAGAGCGATTGGGACGAGGACGATGCCGAGTACGACGGGTGGGATGAGGAGATCGAGGAGGTGTGGATGGCTGGCGAAGCCGATCCCTGGTTGATCTACCTCGAAGAGGTTCCCGACGCCCTCGACAGTCTCTTCGTGCTCTCGGACCTCGTCGATCGCGCGGCCGAGCTTGCCATCCGAAGATATCCGCGGCTGCACGAGACGCTGGTCCGTCCCCTGGTCATCCGCGGTATGGCCATTCTCGACGCCTCGCTCGCCGCGGCGCCGCAGGTGGCCCTCCCGGGAGACTTGGAGGAGAACTATCCCGCTCTCGAGATCCTCGAGGAATCGGCGTCGCTTTCCGGCGAGCCGGTCCCTGATCGGGAGCCTCTGGAGCGTTTGCTGCAGCTCGATCCGGAGGACACTCTGAACGTGCGAAGCGATCTCGGCACGTCCTATCTCTGGGCCGGAGAGCCGCAGAAGACGCTCGACCTCGCGGCCCGCTTTCCCGGCGATGAGGAGCCGGGTCTCGCCTTTGCCAGGGTGGCCGCCCTGCACCGGCTCCAGCGCCAGGAAGAAGCGCTGGCGGCTCTGGATGAAGCCGTCGAACGTTTCCCCCGGATCGGCGCAGGAATCGTCCTCGGCAGCGCCCGGGTTCCCGATCCGCTCATCGAGCTGTGGGACAACGACGAAGAGCTCTTCCAGGAGCTGAAGAAGAGAATGGATCGTCTTTAATCATTTTTGTAGATGGTCCATTCCCTGCGCGGAGCTTGCCTCCTGCTGGGATCTGAGCGAGAATGCGGAGCGTTTCACCACGCATCGTGATCCGCAGGTTGCCAGCGGGAGGTTGTTCAATGAAAGCTTTAATCAGGCGTAGCTCTCTGATCGCAGTCCTCGTCCTCTCGGGCGCGGGCTCGGCGGTTGCTCTCAACACCAATTCCGCGTGCGTCGCCAACCTGCAGGCTCCTCTCTCCCCTGGAAACAGCTGTACGGCGAATGACGTTACCTTCGTCCTGGTCGGTCTCGGCGATCAGACCGACGGCTGTCTCACCACGTCGGATACGGTCTCGCTCTACATGGGCGCCCGGCTGGAAAACACGAGCGGTCAGACCCGCTACGACATCGGTCTCTTCATTTATAATTATTTGGGAAGCGGCGATCCCACGCCCAACGCGTACGCCGGCCAGCAATGTGCGGTCGAGAACCTGGAGCCTCCCTACACGACCGCGAACACCGGCACCTGTCCGCCGCTGAACCTGAGCGGCGGCAGCGGTCCCTATTTCAATGCGGACGGCAACGGCTGTGCCGATCTGGTGAAGGGGCAGTGCAGCAGCGCGCAGGTCAACATGACGTTCACCGCGCCGTTGACCGTCAAGTGCACGGACAACGTCAACGCCAGCGGCAGCAACTCGCCCGACGGGTTCGTCGACATCCCGACCTGCACCACCTGGGGCAACAGCTCGGGCCAGGTGGGGCCGAGCGGGTCCTGCAACACCGAAAACGACGTCATGCCGGGCACCGGCGCGAAATGCCGGTGCGAGGTCATCAACTCGACGGTGCCGGTGGCCCGCCTCGCATCCTCGTGCAGTTGCAGCCCAACGCCGGTGCGGCCGGGGCAGTCCACGGCCTGCACGGTGAGCTTCACCAACACGGTTCCCAACTGCACGGCGGCGTCGGGAGGATCGGAGCGTTTCCAGTGCGGCACGGCGAGCTTCGTGCGCTACAAGGTGGGATACAGCGCGGCACAGGGCCAGGTGCTCAATTCCGCCTCGTCGCCGGCGACGCCCAGCGAGACCACCGGCGGCTCGGTCAGCGTGGACACCACCAACCATCTCGTGGTCTGGCAGCCGAAGAACACCACGGCCTCCGGCACGAGCGTGGGAGTCATCGGCCCCAACGAGTCGGGGAGCATGACCTATCAGTTCTATGTCGACCCTTCGGTCGCCAGCGGCACGACGATCACCCAGACGGTGACCCCCTACTGGTCCAACGTCGGGCCGACCGCCTGGACGAGCGAGGTGGCGCAGAGCACGGTGAATTGCAGCTTCACGGTCTCCAACCAGGCCACTTTCGCCCGGGTTTCCTCGTTCGCCGCTCGCTCCGAGGGCGGCCAGGTGGTGGTGAGCTGGGAGACCGCGGCCGAGGTCGGGACGGTGGCGTTCGAGGTGGAGCGGCAGGACCCGGCGAGCGGCCGCTTCGTCCGGCTGACCAACCGTCCGGTGCCGGCGGTGGCGCAGCTCCCCGGCGGGCGCTATCGCCTGGTGGACGCCGCCGCGCCGCGTGGCCAGGCGCTAACCTACCGGCTGGTCGAGGTGGACCAGCAGGGAGGACGTGAGATCCTCGGACCCTTCCGGGTGGACGTGGCCGAGGTCGCTGCGGCCCATGATGAGAAGGGCGGCGATTTCCAGGCGCGCGGCAAGGAGGTCTCCGATCGAGTCGCCCGGGCCGCCGTGACGGGGGAAAGGGAGCGGGAGAGGGAACGCTCGGCAACGGCTCCCGCCTCGGCCGGCGGGCCGTCGCAGGGGCGGCGGGCGAAGCTCGAGGTGGCGCAGAGCGGCGTGCAGCGGGTGCGGGTGGCGGACGTCGCGGGCGCTCTCGGCCTCTCCGCGAACGAGGTGGCGGCCCAGGTCCGCGCCGGTCGCATCCGCTTGAGCCGGAACGGCCAGGACGTCGCCTGGCAGCCGGCCGGAGACGGCGACGGGCTGGTGTTCTACGGCGAGGCCGTCCACACCGCCTACACGGACTTGAACGTCTACTGGCTGGAGATCGGGAGCGGACAGCTGATGGCGACCACGGCCGTGCGTCCGGTGACCGGGACGGTGGCGGCTTCCTTCCTCGACACCCTCCATCTGGAGACCGATGCCATCCCGGCGGTGGCCGCGCCCGAGCCGGTGGACGACTTCTGGATCTGGAAGAGCTTCTTCCCCGGATTCCCCGGCTTCGACCGGGCGACGTTCGACGCCGCCGTCCCCGCGCCGGCACCGGGAGCTGCCTCGCTGGTCGCCCACCTCTATGGCTTTGCGGCGACGCAGCGGGCGGAGGTCTGGCTCAACGGCGCCCGGGTGGGGGACCTGACCTGGGAGGGGATCGGGCCGGTCGCCCTCACCGTCCCCCTGGCTTCCGGAGCGCTCCAGCCCGGGGCCAACCGGATCGAGCTGGTCATCCTGGAGGGATCGAGCGGCGTGTGGCTCGACTCGTTCGACCTCACCTATCCGCGCCAATACCGGGCGGACGCCGGCCGCCTCGCCTTCCGGGCCGAGGCCGGCGGCACCGTGGCGGTGACCGGCTTCGCCACGCCGGACATCGGAGTCTGGGACGTCGCGCAGCCCCTCGCTCCCCGGCGCCTCGGCAGCCTCAATGCCCTGCCGCAGACGGACGGCTCCTGGGGTGTCTCGTTCACAGCGCCGGACGCCGGCCCCTTCGTCGCCGCGACGGCGGCAGCCTTCACCGGCCCGCGGCTGCGCGGGAGCAATCCGGTGGATCTCGCGAACCCGAGCCGCGCCGCCGCCTACCTGGTCATCACCACGCCGGAGCTGCACGCCGAGGCGCAGCGGCTGGCCGACCTGCGCTCCGCCCAGGGCCTGTCGACGCTGGTGGTGGACGTCGGCGACATCATGGATGCCTTCTCGTCCGGCCTCTACGATCCGGCGGCGATCCAGCGCTTCATCGCCTACGCGCTACGGAGCTGGTCGACGCCGCCGCGCTACGTCGTCCTGGCCGGCAAGGGGAGCTACGACTACCGCAACCTCCTGGGGTTGTCGTCGAATCTCGTGCCGCCCCTCCTGGTGGCGACCGAAGCCGGCCTGGCCCCGGCTGACGCCGGCTATGCCGATCTGGGGAGCGGCCTGCCGGCGGTGGCGATCGGCCGCATCCCGGCACTGACCGCGGCGGAGATGCGGGCCTTCGTGGACAAGGTGGCGGCCTATGAGAACGACCCCGGGGGAGCCTGGACGGGCCAGGTGCTCCTGGCGGCCGACGACGCCGATCTCGGCGGCGACTTCCCCGCCTCCAGCGAGACGGTGGCCGGCACGCTGCCGCCGGGGCTCGAGCTCTCCCGCGTCTACTCTCCGACCGATGTGTCCCAGATGCCGGCCACCCGGGGAGAGCTCCAGGACGCGCTGCGCCGCGGCCAGGTCCTGATGAATTACGTCGGCCACGGCGGGCTCGACCGCCTCGATTCCGAGGGCCTGCTGCTGACCTCGGACGTGGCGCACCTCGGCAACGCGCCGCGCCTGCCGGTCCTGACCGCTCTGACCTGCCTCATCTCCCAGTTCGCCTACCCGACGGTGACCTCTCTGGGCGAGGAGTTGGTCCTCCGCGCCGACGGCGGAGCCATCGCGGTCTACGGTCCGACCTGGCTGTCGCACAACGGTGCGGCGACCGCTCTCGGCGGCTACCTGATGCCCCAGCTCGCCGCCCCCGGAGCCGGCCGTCTCGGCGACCGCCTCCAGAAGGGCTTGAACGCCTACGCCGCCGCCGGAGGAGACCGCCGGATGGTGCGGCTCTATACGTTGTTGGGAGATCCCGGGCTGGTGGTGAAGCGGTAAGCCCCCTCCCCCGACCCCTCCCCCGCGAAGCGGGAGAGGGGGGACGCTCGCTCTCTGCTGATTGGCAATTGAATTGACAATCAGCCGGAGGCGCGCGTCGCGGCTCCCACTAGGGATTCCAAACGCCGCAACGGCTGGCTGGCGGACCCTGACATGAAGATGGAAACAAGCTACATCCTCGGTGCAATCGCCACTGGCATCGGCGCAACTCTGGTCATGGACCTTTGGAACCTGTTCCTGAAGCGTGGGTTCGGCATCCCATCGCTCGACTACTGCCTGCTCGGACGCTGGCTTCGCCACATTCCGGGGCACCTTTCTGCCCTGCGGTAGAGTGTGAAACGAAACTCCGAGAGGACGAAGAATGCTCAAGGCGCTCTCCCTGCTTGGCCTCCTCGTCATGGTCGCAGCTCTTGTGGGGCTGTACATGACCGGCAGCCTCATTTCGGACCAGCCTCTCGTCATCGCACTTCAGGTCGGCGCCGTCGCGCTCATGATCTGGGCACGGGTCACTTTCGGACTCCGGAGTTTTCATGCCACGGCGGATCCGACGGCCGGTGGGCTTGTCACATCGGGTCCGTATCGCTCCATTCGCCATCCGATCTACACGGCTGTATGCCTGTTCGGGTGGGCTGGGATCGTGGCTCATTGGTCGGTGGCGAGCGTCGCGTTGGGGGCCGCGTTGTTGGGTGGCGGGCTCCTGCGGATGCTCAGCGAGGAACGGCTGGTGGCCGCGAAGTACCCGGAGTACGGCGAGTACGCGAAGCGCACGAAGCGGATGATTCCGTTTGTGTACTGAACCCGGGCCCGGGCGCCCGGGTCTGAGACGTTCCGGCCCAGTTAGGTGCGCCCAGTTAGGTGCAAGGGACCTCTTTCAGCCAACGGGAGACCCCTCCTGTTCAACAGGAGGTCCCTTCTCACCCAGCGGGGGACTTTCCCGTTCAACGAGAGACCCTTTTTGTTCGACGAGAGACCCTTTTTGTTCGACGGGTGACCCTTTCCGTTCAACAAGAAGCCCTTCTTGTTCGACAAAAAGGCTCTCCCGTAAGCAAGTACTGTAAGGAGGTTCAACGAAAAGCCCTTCTTGCTCGACGGGAGACCCTTTTTGTTCGACAGGAGACCCTTTCCGTTCAACGAAAAGCCCTTCTCGTTCAGCGAAAAGACTCTCCCGTGAGCAAGTACTGCAAAAAGGTTCAACGGGAAGCCCTTTTCGTTCGACGGAAGACCCTTTTTGTTCAACGGGAAGGCTCTCCCGTTCAACGAGAAGCCCTTTTGGTGGGACGAAAAGGCTCTCCCGTGAGCAAGTACTGTACGACGATTCGACCGGAACCCCTTCCTGTTCAAGGAGATGGCCTTCGCGTTCCGCGGGAGGAGAGCCGGTCGAGCTAAGATCCTTGGCATCCCGGCCAGTTATCAGAGCAGGCCCTAGGGTTGAGTAGAGGAAGTCGCCATGGAGGACCGGCGACTTCCTCCTGTATATAGAAAGGCTGCATCTACGACCGTATCGCCCGTCTTTCCGCCGAAGCCTCCGCCAGCGTATCCGCCGCGATCGGCTTGAAGAACGCCCGCCTCACTCCGGCGAGGAGGAGGAGCGCCAGGCCGAAGGTGGCGACGATCGCGGCGCCGGTCGGCAGGTCGAGGACGAACGACAGGGCGACGCCGCCGGCCGAGACCAGCGCGCCCATCGTCCAGCCGATCGCCAGCCGCGGTCCCAGGCGCGCGGCGAAGAGCATCGCCGTCACCGAGGGCACGATCAGGAAGCAGAAGACGAGGAGCACGCCGGCGATGGCGACCGACGAGGTCACCACGAAGCCGAACGAAACGTAGAAGAGGAAATCCCAGAAGCGGATGTTCAGGCCCCGCCGCTCGGCCTCCGGCTCGTCCATCGAAATCAGCAGGAAGCGGTCGCGGAAGACGTAGTGGAAGGCGCCGACCAGCGAATAGAGCACGGCCGTTTTCGCCAGCTCGGGCCACGTCACCGAGAGGATGTTGCCGACCAGCATCTCCTTCAGGTGCTCGGTTTCCTGGGTGGCCTTCGACATCACCAGAATGGCGATCGCCGCCGACACCGCGTAGACGATGCCGATCACGGCCTCCTGCGGGATGCGCGTCTGCCGGTGGACGCGCGAGAAGGCGAAGACGGCGGCGCCCAGGAAGGTGAAGCCGAGCGAGAAGAGGTAGGCCGTCGTCCCATGGAGGTCGTAGCCGGCGAGGTAGGCGACGGTCGTCCCCAGGGCGGCGATCTGGGCGAGCGAGAGGTCGACGAAGATCACTCCGCGTTCGACCACGTGAACGCCGAGATAGGCGTGGATGCCGGTGAGGATCAGGCTTGCCACGAAGGCGGGCAACAGCAACTCGAAGATGCTCATCTCGCTCCCTTGACCGCCGCGACGAAGGCGTCGATGTTCGTATCGAAAAGTGAGAAGTAGTCTTTGATCGCGGGCGTGCCCCCGACCGAGGGGAAGAAAGTCACCACCTTCGCTCCGGTCTTGCCGGCGATGAAGTTGGGTGTCTTCTTGTCGAAGTACGGTTCGACGAGGATCACCGGTACCTTCTGCGCCTGGATCAGGTTGATGATCTCGAGCGTGTGGCTGGGCGTCGGCGGGATGCCAGGCTTCGGCTCGATGTGGCCGACGACGTCGAGCTTGAAGCGCTTGGCGAAGTTGGGCCAGGAGTTGTGGAAGGTGACGACCTTGGTACCGGCGTAGGGTGCCATCTTTGCCTTCCACTCCGCGTCTTTCTGGGTCAGGCGCTGCTCGAAGCCGGCGAGGTTCTTCTGGTAGACGGCGCTGCCGGCCGGATCGAGCTGCGACAGGCGGGCGGCGATCGCGCGCGCGATCACGCGGCCGTTGTCGGGGTCGGTCCAGTAGTGCGGATTGCCGAACGGATGGACGTCGCCTTCAGCGCGGGTGACCTGAGCCGTCGGCCGCTGCAGGATGTCGCAGCCGGCCGAGGCGTCCAGGTAGCCGCGGTTTCCGGGATGGATCTTGTCGTTGCGGCTCTGATCGATCAGCGGCGGCAGGTAGCCGATCTCGAGCTCCAGCCCGGCGACGACCAGCAGGTCGGCGCGCGAGAGCTGGAGCACGAAAGAGGGTTTGGCGTCGACGAAGTGCGGATCCTGGTAGCCCTTGGCGAGGGCGAAGGTGTCGATGCGGTCGCCGCCGACCGCCTGGGCGATCGAGGCGAGGTCCTGGAGCGATGTGACGACGCGGATCTTGGCCTCGGCCGCGGAGCTGAAGCTCGCGAGCGACGCGAAGGCAAAGACGACGGCAAGGATGCGTTTCATGGCGTACCTCTATCTAGAAAGGATGGGCGCCGTGGGCGCCGATCGCGAATTGGAGCTGCAGGAGGAGCTCGTTGGCGGTCTCGTCGGTCAGGCTGAAGTGGCGGCGCCGCAGCTCACCCCGCAACTGCGAGAACTCGCTCGGCCAGAAGGTCAGGACGCCGGCGACGCCGGTGTCTCGCTGCGAGTCGTCATCGGCGTGCTCGGCGGCCTCGAGACGGGCGCCCGCGAACCAGCGCCGGGCGAGCTGGTAGTCGCCGGAGGCGTACCAGCCGATCGCCGTCTGGTCGCCGGCCGGCTGCTCGCGCTGGCTGCGGTAGACCTCTCCGCGCAAGAGCAGCGAATGATAAAGGCCGGTCTGGAGCGGCTTCCAGCGGTAGGTCAAGTCGAGGCCTTCCAGGCGCGTGTCCGCGTTCTCCGCCGTGCCGTTGGGGCCGAAGCCATAGGAGAGGCCGAGATCCAGGTTGGCGGCGTCGGTCAGGTCCATGAAGACCCGGTAGTGCCCGTTGTAGGCGAGATCGCTGCGCTTCGGCGCCTCGAAAAGACCTTCTGCGTCGCCGCGGAAGACCTGCAGCGTGCCTTCGGTGAACACGTCTCCCACCGGGAAGAGCTTGGACACCGAGACGCCGGTGCCGATCCACCCCTCCTCGCCGCCGAGGAGGTTGACGACCGGCAGCGGCTCGTCGGGCCAGGGGAGGACGTGCAGGTGGAGCGTGTTGACCTTGCCGAAGGAGGTGCGCATCCGGCCGGCCTTGACCAGAAGCTGCGCGGGGAGCGAGGTGAACGTGGCGAAACCTTCCTCGACGTCGACGCCTTCCTCGCCGAAGGAGATGAAGAAGTCGGCGCGCGCGTAGGGGTCGATGATCGCCTGGATTCCCAGCTCGGATTCGCGGAGCTCCGCGGAGGGGAGGTTCTCGACGGGGTTGTGGCCGCCGACCGCGAGGAAGTTGCCGATCATCGAGATGGCGGGGTTGAAGTAATTCGAGGTCTGCGCCGGCCCGCCGGTGCCGCTCGGCTCGGCCTGCGGCGCGGCGGCGGGTTCGGAGGGTGGGGCTTCAGGCGCCGGTGGGGGAGCCGCCTCCGCGGTAACCGGAGCCGGTGCCTGCGCCTGACCGGCCTCCACCTCGGCGAGCCGTTTCTCGAGCTCGCCGATGCGCTGCTCATAGCTCTGCTTCAGCTCCTCGATCTCCTGCCGCAGGGCGGCGACCGGATCTTGGGAAGTGTCTGCTGCCGTCTGGGCGCGCGCTGCGGCAGGCGCAATCAATAAAAGGAACGCAGTCGCTCCCAGCGTCCATCGCAGGAGGCCGGAGCGCGAGGTCCTGAGCATGATGGTTCTCCCCACGTTGGTTCCTCCGGCCTTGAGTGGCCGGCAGGGCTCTGTCCCGGGTCAGGTCCGCCCCTGGGGCGGACCGGCTCAGCGGCAGGAGAGAACGGTGGGAGGGGCGCGGGCGGGAGCGAGCCGGAGGACCGGTGCGTCGGCGGACCGTTCGGCCTCCGGCGCGACCGGGTTTCCCGTCAGGAGCGGGAGAGCCACGGCGACCGGGTGGCTCAGGATCGACTGCCGGCCGGTCTGGAGCAGGCATGCCGGGCACGGCTGGACGACCTCGGGATCGGCCGTCTCCATGTGGAGGGGCGCACCCGGATGCCGGGCATTCGCATCGAGATGGGTCCCGATCGGAAGGTCGGAGTGCTCCTCGGCGGCGCTGTGCGGAACCACCAACCCGCCGAGCACGAGGGCCAGGCAGAGACCCGCCACCACAGAGACCAGAGAGCGTCTCCAGAGAGGGGCGAGGGCAGGCGGGGGAACGGAGCGACTCATCGCAGCGGCAGATATTAGCAGACGGAGGGCATTTATGCCGCAGATTCCTCCGCCTTGCGCTCGTGGGCCAGGCGGAGGAAGGCGGCGATGCGCAGCGCCTCGCTGATGTCGTCCTGATTGATCAGCCCGAGGAAGCGCTCGCCGGCGAAGACCGCCGCCACGGGCGCGCTCGCCTCGGCCATCTTCTCCCGCGCCTGCGCCAACGAGAGGTCGGCGTCGAGCCGCAGGACCTCGCGGTTCATGACCCCGGTCACGTAGCTTTCGTCGTGGCCGGTCGCGAGCGACTGCAGCACCGCGTCCCGGGTCACCACGCCGAGGAGCCGGCCGCCCAAGACGACTGCGAAATCCGGCTGGTAGCTGGTCAGGAGGTAGTCGATCACCTGGTGCACGCTGTCTCCGGGGTTCAGCGTGAGGGCGTATTTGTTGTAGGCATCCCCCAGGCGGAGAGTGGAGAGGAGGATGCGCGCCTCCTCGACCGCCCGCTCCTGGCCCGCTCCCAGGAAGACGAACGCTGCCACCAGGGCCAGCAGGATCTGTCCATGGAAGATGGCGAAGAGGCCGAGGGCCAGCGCGATCATCTGACCCACGCCGGCCGCCACCCGCGTGCCGCGGGAGAAGCCCATGATCATCGCCAGGATCGCGCGGAGGATACGCCCGCCGTCCATCGGGAAGGCGGGGAGGAGATTGAAGACGAACAGCGAGATGTTGGCGTAGAACAACCATTGCAGGAACGTCTGGGTGGAAGGCGCCGCCTGGGCCAGCTGGAGGAGCTGGCTCCCATCGAGCGGCAGGTCGCCGCGGAATCCGAGAAACAGGCCCAGGCCGAGGGCGATGGCCACGTTCACCAGCGGTCCGGCGATCGCGATGAGCAGCTCCTGGACCGGCTTGCGCGGCAGCCTCCCGAGCAGGGCCACGCCGCCGATCGGCAGCAGAATGATCTGCCGGACCTCGATGCCGAACCGCTGGGCGACCAGGCTGTGGCCCAGCTCATGGAGCACGACACAGGCGAAGAGCGCCAGCATCAGGAAGGCGCCGAACACCGCTCCGGAGGAGCCGTGCTTTTCTCCCCAGTCGAACGCGCCGAACAGGAGGGCGAGCGGGAAGGTGAAGTGGATCTTGATGTCGATCCCGGCGACGCGCAGCAGGCGGAAGGAGCTTTTCATCCTTCGGTCTCCGAGGAGTGACGCTGGATTCTGCTTTCTAGGCTCGTGAGCATCCGCGCGAGCTGACGCCTCACCCAGTTGTCGAGACGGATTCCCAGTGCCTCACTGAATTCTGGGAAAACGTCCTGCAGCCGAATTTCAAGGCCATCAGCATTGGAGCCGTTCCAGACCTGAAGAGGGAAGGGGCTTTCCAGATCTCCCAGCTCCACGGTGACGTCCAAACGCTCCTCCGGTGCGCGGCCGAGCCGATCCCCGAGGAGGAAGGCGAAGCTGAAAGGGCTTGTGGGGTTGATCTCCGACCGCAGATGAGATTTCAGCCGGAGCTCTTCGACTCTGGCATTGAGCCGTTCGGAGATCTCGCCCAGCAGCCGGGTACGGATGTTGCTCAACTGCCCAGGGTTCTTTTTGACGCGCTCCGCAAGAGTCTCCATGGCAGGCAATCCCGCGGTGTCCAGACTCTCTGTCACCAATTGCATCGTATCGATCCCCCGATCCCTGAAGAACCCGATCAGCGGCGGCAGCTCCCCCAGATCCGCCCCATGAAGGGCGCCGAAATAGGCGAGCCGCTGGTTCGCGAAGATGAGCAGAGGGATCGAGCAGCACCGATAGAAGTACACCGACGCCAGCGCCCGGGCTATGCGGCCGTTGCCGTCCGCGAAGGGGTGGATCGCCACGAAGGCGTAGTGGATCCAGGACGCCTGGATCACGGGATGCGCCGCCTCGAATTCAGATGAGCGGAGCTGCTCGACCAGCCGGTGCATCTCAGCAGAGACCTGGTCGACCGGTGCATAAGCATGGACCGTGCCGTCTTTGAGGAGCACATGGTTGGGTTGGGTCTTGTACTGCCCCTTGGGAAGCTCGTGCTCCTGCCAGCCGGCCGTCGTGAGCACCCGGTAGGTCTGCTGCGGAGCGCACAAGGTCTCATGGAGTGCCCGGATCCCCGCCTCGGTGATGGGCAGCTTTCGCGTCGCCGCGTCCAGGACCAGCTCGTAGGCGGTGAGCTGCGCCTCGAAAAGCTCGCGGATTCCGGCGCCGCGCTCCTCGATCATCTGCTCCCAGGCCAGCCCCTGGACCGCCACGGTCATGGTGAATCCGCGGTCGACCGTGTACAACCCTTCGAGGGCTCCCGTATCCAGAGCTGCAGCGCGGATTGCCACAGCGACCGACGCCTTCAGCACCTCCGGGTTGCTCTTCTTCCGCCGCTCCTCCAGGCTCGCCGCGAAGCGGCTCCAGAGATCCTCACCCTCCGGCTGGAGCGATCCCCAATCGGAGAAGCCCGGAAATCCACGATAGAGACTGTCGGCAGGTTCGAGAGAAGGAGGCGCAGAGGGCACGAAGGGATTATAAGGTTGCCGCCACCAGGGGGTGAGGGGCTCCGTGTTAAACTTCGCCTCCCGAGATGTTTTCCTCCCATCCCGATCTGGAAGTCCTGACACGCTTCGTGCGCGGCACGCTGGGCAGCGAGCGGCGGCGCGAGCTCGAGCAGCATCTCGCCGAGTGTTCCATCTGTCGCGAGAGGCTCGAATCGATCCCTCCCGCCCCGGGACCGGAGACCGTGGTCAAGTGGCGGGCGCATCTCTTCGAGGAACGCCGCCGCCGGCGCGAGGAGGACGAGGAGAGCCGGCGGAATCTGGACCAGACGACGCGGGGGATCGGCAACATCATCGGCGCGATGGCCGAGAAGCAGATCCACGAGCTCCTCGCCGCCTCCGAGCACGAACGCCGGCTGCTGGTCCGGACGGAAGAGAGCTTCCACACCCTCGCGCTCGGCGAGCTGTTGGAGGCCCGCTGCCGCGCCGCCTGGTTCGCCGATCCGGACGAGGCGGTCGAGCTCGCCAAGCTCGCCGTGCTGGTGGCCGAGCGCCTCGATGTCGGGATCTACGGCGCGGACCGCGTGGAGAACGCCAAGGCCATGGCCTGGATGCACCTGGGCAACGCCTTTCGCATCGCCGCCGATTGGCAGCGGGCGCGGGACAACGCCTCGGAGGTGGCCGAAGCGCGGCCCGCCGGCACCGAGGCGCAGAGCCTGACCGATCCGGCGATCCCGCGCTATGAGATCAATGCCGCCCTGTGGGAGATGCGCGAGGCCTTTCTGGACCGCGGCATGGGGTTCGACGCCGTCCTCGTCACCCTCGACCTGGCGTCGGACTCGCTGCGCGAGGGGCGGACCGACGACTTCCGCCGGCTGCTGGAGGAGAGCGTGCCCCGCTTCGAGGAGCGCGGCATCGAGCCCTACACCGTCGACGCGGTGCGTTTCCTGCGCGACGCCGTCCAGCGCGGCGAGCCCCGGCTCACGCCCGACCTTCTGACCCGGATGGCGACGATTCTCCAGCGGGTCCGGAACGATCCGCAGCACCGCTGGAGGCGGTGAGGAACCGGTCGATCGATGCCGCGGCTTTCCGCCCGGCGCCCATGGCCAGGATCACGGTCGCCGCCCCGGTCACGATGTCGCCGCCCGCGAAGACGCCGCGCCGGGAGGTGCACAGGGTCTCGGGATCGGCCGCGATGTAACCCCTCTCATCCGTGGCGAGCCCGGGGGTGGTCGCCTGGACGACCGGGTTGGCCGTGGTGCCGGTGGCGATGATCAGCAGGTCGAGAGGAATCTCGAAGTCCGAATCTGCGATGGGCACGGGCCGGCGGCGGCCGGATGCGTCGGGCTCGCCGAGCTCCATGCGCCGGCAGCGGGCGGCGACCAGCGCACCCTGGTCGTTGCCGAGGAGCTCCACCGGGTCGGTCAGCGTCAGAAAGCGGATTCCCTCCTCGCGGGCATGGCGGACCTCCTCGGCGCGGGCCGGCATCTCGGCCTCGGAGCGCCGGTAGAGGAGAGTTGCCTCGCGGGCGCCGAGGCGGAGCGCCGTGCGGATCGCGTCGAGCGCCGTGTTTCCGCCGCCCACCACGGCCACCGCCTTGCCGCGGCAGTCGTAGACCGGCTCATCGTACTCCGGGAAACGGTACGCCTTCATCAGGTTGACCCGGGTCAGCAGCTCGTTGGCCGAGCAGACCCCGATCAGGTGCTCGCCCGGGATGCCCAGGAAGCGCGGCAGGCCGGCCCCCGTGGCGAGGAAGACCGCGTCGAACCCCTCCTCGGCGAACAGCTCGTCCACCGTCACCGTCCTGCCCACCACGACGTTGGTTTCGAAGGTCACGCCCATGCGGCGGAGGTTTTCGACCTCCTCGCGGACGATCTCCTTGGGCAGGCGGAACTCGGGGATGCCGTAGACCAGCACGCCGCCGATCTCGTGGAGCGCCTCGAAGACGTGGACCGCGTGGCCGCGCTGCACCAGGTCGCCGGCAGCCGCGAGGCCGGCCGGTCCGCTCCCCACGACGGCCGCCCGCTTGCCGGTGGGCGGCGCGATCTTCGGCAACGCCACCGTGCCGGTCGCGCGCTCCCAGTCGGCCACGAAGCGCTCGAGGTGGCCGATGGCGAGAGGCGCGATGCGCTTGCCCAGCAGGCAGACCCCTTCGCACTGCTCCTCCTGCGGGCAGACGCGGCCGGTGACCGCGGGCAGCACGTTGTCCTCCCGGAGCTTGGCCGCGGCGCCCCCATAGTCGCCGGCGAGGACGAGCCGGACGAATTCGCGGACATCGACTCCCACCGGGCACCCCTGGATGCAGGTCGGGTTGGCGCATTCGAGGCAGCGCGTGGCCTCGGCCAGGGCGAGGGCGGGATCGAAGCCGAGATTGACCTCGGCGAAGTCGTGGCCGCGCCCCAGGGCGTCGCGCGCCGGCATCTCCTGGCGCGGCATCTTCATCCGCTCGCTCGGTTTGGGGCGGCTCACGGACGGACCTCCGCGAGCAGGGCGAGGTCGCGGTCCGGATGCTCCAGGAAGGCCTGGAGGGAGATCCTTTCGGCCTCGCGATAGGCGGCGTTGCGCTGGCCGAGGGCGGTGAAGTCCACCTCGTGGGCATCGAACTCCGGACCGTCCACGCAGGCGAAGCGGCTCGTCCCGCCCACCAGCACGCGGCAGCCGCCACACATGCCGGTGCCGTCCACCATGATCGAGTTGAGGCTGACGATCGTGGGGATTCCCAGGGGCCGGGTCAGCTCGGCCACCGCGCGCATCATGGGGACCGGGCCGATCGCCAGGACGCGGTCGATCCGCTCGCGGGCCAGCAGCTCGGCGAGGACGCCGGTCACGACCCCCGAGCGGCCATAGCTGCCGTCGTCGGTGGTCACCACCAGGCGGTCGCTCACCGCCGCGAGCTCGTCCTCCAGGATCACCAGCTCGCGCGAGCGGGCGCCGAGGATCGTCAGCACGCGGTTGCCGGCCTGCTCGAGGGCCACGGCCGTGGGGTAGGCGATCGCCGCGCCCACGCCGCCGCCGACCACCGCCACCGTCCCGAAGGCGGCGATCTCGGAGGGCTTGCCGAGCGGCCCGGCGAGATCGAGGAGGGCGTCTCCCGCTTCCAGACGGTTCATCAGCTTCGTCGTCTTGCCGATCCCCTGGACGATCAGGGTGATCGTGCCGTCGTCGGGCGAGGCGCCGGCGATGGTCAGGGGGATGCGCTCGCCGTGCTCGTGCACGCGCACGATGACGAACTGCCCGGCGAGGCGGCGGCGGGCGACGCGCGGCGCGCGGATACGGAAGAGCTTGATCTCGGGCGCGAGGAAGCGCGCCTCGAGGATCGGGAACATGACTCAGGCCTCGACCATGGCCAGGGTAGGCGCCGCGACGCCGAGCTCGAAGCGCGGCGGATCGACCAGATGGCGCTTGACCGTGCACTGATCGACGGAGCGCAGGATGGCGTTCCGGTACTTCTCCGGGAAACCCTCGGGGAGCTGCAGCTCCAGGCGCATCGTCCCGATGCGCTTGGTGCCGGGATCGAGCTCGGTGGCGAGAGTCAGCCCGAGGCCCGCGGTCGCGATCCCTCGCTCCTGGCAGAAGCGCAGGGCGTAGAACCCGGCGCAGGTGCCGATCGAGGCGAGGAAGAGATCGAAGGGCGCCGGCGCCGTTCCACCTCCGCCGTAGCCCACCGGTTGATCGGTGCGGATGGTCATCCCCTTGTATTCGGCGTTGACGGCAAGGCCGCCCGGGAAGGTCATCTTCATCATGGCTCCTCCTCTCCTTGTCCCCTGAAGGCTACCGGGACGCGTCCTCCAGCGCGCCATGTGGCGGGGGAGGACGCGGACCACCCGGAAGGGTGGCGGGGGTTCGGATAGCAGGTTAGAATTCCGGAATGGCGAGTCCCTGGAAGCAGCCAAGCGTAGATCTTTGGAACGGCTCTGACTCCGTGCTCGACGCGGTCGCTTTGGGCGATGCCGCTCTCCACTTCCAGGAGGAGCTGAATCTACGCCGCTGTCTCCTCTGTTGCGGTGACGCTTACGACCTCCTCCCTCTCCTTCCGCCTTCGAGCGTGGATCTCATCCTCACCAGCCCTCCTTACTGGGGGCATCGGAGCTATGGCCAGGAGCATAACTGGGACGTTCTCGACGAGTGGACCGATGAAGGAGGGACCGTCGAGGAGGCTCCGCCGTACGCATGGTATCGGTCCCATGGAGGAGTCTTGGGGCTCGAGCCGACTCCTGACTGGTTTGTCAGCCACCTGGTCGAGATTTTCGAGCGGGGAAAAGATGCCCTGAAACACACGGGCAGCCTCTGGATCAACCTGGGAGACACCTACTTCGCGCGCTGGTCGAGCATTCGAGAACAGGGACGCCAGGGATTGGGAGATTCACAGCGGCAGCGGCGACGGACTCCCATGGGGGAGTACCGCCAGGAAAAGCAGCTCCTGCTGATTCCTTCGCGCTTTGCCATCGCCATGCAGGGGCGCCGGTGGATTCTCCGCAACGATCTGATCTGGTACAAGCCCAACGTCCCGCCGCGGCCAGAGCAGGATCGCCTGCGGCTGGCCCACGAGCATTTCTTCCACTTCGTGAAGCGCCCTCGCGAAGGGCGTGCCAAGTATTACTACGACGTCACAGGCGCTGAGCCTTCCTTGAACGATGTGGTGACCTGCAATGTCCGGCCGGGGGAAGAAGGCCATTCCGCCACCTTCCCTGAAGAGCTGATCGTTCCCCGGATCAAGAGCTCTTGCCCAAAGAACGGGATCGTCCTCGACCCCTTCTGCGGTAGTGGCCGGACGCTATCTTCGGCCGTCCGATCCCAGCGGCGCGGGGTGGGATTCGACGTGAATCCCGACTTCCTTGAAATCGGCCGTGCTCTCCTGGCGCAGCAGTGCTTACCCGAATGAGCGATCAGGGGAACTTCGTCTCCGAATGGTTCGGCCACCGGGTCTACCCGGGCGTGTCGCGGCATGGGGCTGCGCTCATGGACCAGGAGGCGCACCGTTGCCCGTTCTTGACGACCGCTACTCGCGAAGAACGGCTCTGCATCAAGCCTCCTGCTGCCCTGGGTGTCTGTACCATCAGCAGCTCCAGTAATGGTCAGCGCCAAGACTGGCTGGTCTGCCCCTATCGGGCCGTCGAGATCTCGCTCGTAACGGACGTTGTCGAGCACCTCTTCGGACCTTCTGGGAACGACCGGATCATCATCCCGGCTCCTCTTCTCGCTCACGAGCAGGTCCGCACAAGAATCCTGGCGACCACCTCTGCCGGAGGGAGTGCGATTATCTTCCTTCAGGACAAGCTTGGCGGAGAGATCTCGATTCCCAGGACCGATCGATCTCCCGAGCTTTCGTTCGACATCACTCTCGTCGAGCTGCGTGAGCAAGCCTCGGGGCCCGATGTCACCAGCTACGGGATCCTCGAAGTCCAGACCATGGACTTCCACGGCTCGTACCGAAGCGCGGTCCAGAACCTTCAGGACGCGCTCCGCCTGCACCGTGGGGAGTTCCCGGACGCTCTGCAGGCGAATCAACAGTGGCTGGGCGAAAGGATCGAGGGTCCCAATATCGCGAATGTCTTCAAGAGAACCTTTTACCAGGTCATGCTGAAATTTCAGATCGGCAGCCTCGACTCCTGTGCGGGCTGTGTGCTGGCGCTGCCGCAATCCGTCTGGGACAGCTGGCAGCGGCACCTGGGAGCTCCTGAGCTGGTGGCGAGGGGAGATGGACACTTCGAGCTCAACAGGCCGGGGCCTGTCAACGGTACCTCGCCTCCGGCCTGGATCTATGTTTTCGACCTCGACTCCACGTCACAGCTCACCCCGAATCCGATCGTGATCCGCCAACGCATCGCGACGGACGCCGACTCCATTGCCTACTTTGCCTTGAAGGTGGCTCCCTCGCTTGCGGTGGCCCAGGGAGGCTCGGGAGACAGGGTCCCTGTCCGGATCCGCCAGCGGCTGGCCCGATGGTGGCCGGAGCTGTGGGGGCTCCTGCCTCCTCCTGCCTCGGCCTCGCTGAGCTGGCGCTCCCCTCCTTGTGCTACAGTAATCCTTGTCTGTTCCCTCGATCCGCTTTGCCATGAGGTTTTTGCAGCATGCGTACCCCGTCTTTGATCTGGTCGCTCGGTCTCACGCTCAGCCTCGCCGCCGGCGCCGCACACGCGCAGTCGCAGGACATCAAGAACACCGCCTGGCCGTCCCTCGACCGCCAGCTCGAAACCGACCGCGTCGTCTCGGGCAGCGCGCTCCAGCGGCTGATCCAGGAGAACCAGGACTTCCAGCTGCTCCGGCCCGCGGAGGCGGGCGACACGATCCCCGTGCCCGCCTGGCTGCGCGTGCTGTGGCGCAAGCAGCATCCGGAGATGGAATACCGGGCGGACGACCCGACAGGCGGTTATCCTTACGTCCTCAAGGAGATCCACGAGTGGATGCTGTCGCACCAGGACCTGCTGCCGGGCTTCACCGAGGCGGACATCCCGCCGGCCACCCACCGGGTGACGGTCGGCACGTCCGAACGGCGGATCTCGAACCAGTTCCTCATCCGCAGCGAATCGGATGTCCGGATCAATTTCTGGGACCCCTCCAAGGTCATCATCGCCTCGAACAACATCGCGGGATCGGGACAGCAGTCCGAGTACCACTCGACCGACAGCGGCCAGACCTGGGGCGAGACGACCCTGCCTCTCGTCTCGAGCGACGTTTTCCACTCCGATCCGACGGTCGACTGGACGTCGGACGGCACGGCCTGGTCGGCCACGATCGGCATCACCGGCGCCTCGAACCCGGACCTGCGCCTGCGCCTCTACCGGTCGACCAACGACGGCGCCACCTGGGTGTTCGACAGCACGATCACCGGCAGCCAGGCCGGAGCCGACAAGGAGATGATCTGGATCGATCACAGCCCGACCTCCCACTATGTCGATACCCTGTATGGCATCTGGCACAACGGCCGGCCGGTCTACGTGAACCGCAAGAAGCGGAACGGCAACTGGGGGACGCCGGTCAAGGTGAGCAGCTCCGAGACCACGGGCACCGGCATCGGGGCCGACATCAAGACCAACAGCGCCGGGGTGGTCTTCGGCTTCTGGCCCGACACCGGCAGCCGCAAGATCTACATGGCCAAGTCGACCAACGGCGGCCAGTCCTGGTCGAAGCCGAAGGCGATCGCCTCCACCTTCGACAGCTATGACATCGGCGTCCCGTCGATGGACAACCGGCGGGCCCTCATCTACGTCTCGGCGGCGACCTACAGGACGAGCACCAAAAACCTGGTCTTCGTCGTCTGGACCGACCTGTCGGGCGCGACAGGATGCCGTTCGTCTTCCAGCGAGCCGGGGGGCAACGCTTCCTCCGCCTGCAAGACCCGCATCTGGTTCACCCGTTCCACCGACGGCGGAACCACCTGGAGCGCCAAGCGGATTCTCAACAACCAGCCGGGCAAGAACGATCAGCTCAACCAGGCCCTGACCGTCGACGAGGCCACCGGGCGGCTGGCGGTCATGTACTACGACACGGCCGGCGAAGCGCGGGCGAAGACGAACGTCTGGTACCAGTCTTCCTGCGACGGCGGCGCGACCTGGAGCGCGCCGTTCAAGGTGACCTCGCAGCCGACCGACGAGGCGGCGCTGTCCGCGGATCTGAACAACCAGTACGGCGACTACAACGGCCTTTCGGGCTATGCCAGGACGTTCTTCCCGGTGTGGACCGACCGTCGCGACGGAGAAGCCGAGCAGATCTGGACCGCGGCCCTGGTCGAGCCGCCGGGAGCCTGCGCGCAGTAGGTCAGGGCAGCTTCGCGATCAGGTCGATCTCCACCAGCGCCCCCTTCGGCAGGCCCGCCACCTGAACGGTCGAGCGGGCCGGCCGGTGGTCTCCCATGGCCTCGGCGTAGATCGCGTTGAGCTTGGGGAAGTCTGCGAGATCGACCACATAGACCGTGGCCTTCACCACCTCGCGGAACGAGCAG
>DASPXX010000071.1:0-14324 GCA_035637095.1 Thermoanaerobaculia bacterium | reverse complement strand
TCTCGGCGCAGGTCGAGTAGCCTTGGAAGTTGCGGGTCAGCGTGCGGTTGCGCAGGGCCTGCGCCAAAGGGTCCTCCGGCCGCGCGAAGTGGTCCATGCCGATGAAGACGTAGCCGGCGCCGGTCAAGGTGTCGACGGCCTCTTCGAGCATGCGGAGCTTGGCGTCGGGGCCCGGCAGCGTCGCCGGATCGATCGTCTTCTGGTGCGGGAACATGCTCGGCAGATACGCGAAGTTGAACAGCGCCAGGCGGTCCGGATTCATGCGCAGGACTTCCGCCATCGTGGCGCCGAACCTCTCCGGCGTCTGGTGGGGAAGGCCGTAGATCAGGTCCATGTTGGCGCTGGCGACGCCGCGCTCGCGGAAGCCGTTCAACACGCCCCAGGTCTCTTCGGCGGTCTGCACGCGGTTGACCGCGCGCTGCACCTGCGGATCGAGCTCCTGGAGGCCCATGCTGAGGCGGTTCATGCCGGCGGCGGCGAGAGCGTCCATCTGCTCGGTGCTGCACTCGCGAGGGTCGATCTCGACGCCGATCTCGCAGCCCGGGGCGAGGAGGAAGTGGCGCCGGATCATGCTCATCAGGGCGGTCAGATCCTCGGGCGGAAGGAACGTGGGGGTGCCGCCGCCCCAATGGATCTGGACGACCTCGCGACTGGAGGCGCCGAGCCGGGTGGCCGCTCCGGCCATCTCGCGCTCCAGCCAGGGGAGATAGCGCTTGCCCCACGAGCGGTCGCGCGAGATCGTGACGTTGCAGCCGCAGAAGAAGCAGCGCACGTCGCAGAACGGGATGTGGACGTAGAGCGAGAGGGGCCGGCTGGTCCTGGCGCTCTTCGACAGCAGCTCCGTGTACTGGGCGGAGCCGAAACCGGCGGAGAACCAGGGTGCGGTGGGGTACGACGTATAGCGGGGGCCGGGCCTGTCGTACTTGCGGATCATCTCCCGATCGAACCGGATCGGCTGCCAGAGGTCATTCATGGCCGCCAGCGTAACGATTCGTTGCAGACCGCGCACCGCACCGCGGGAGGGTGTTCCGCGACTACCCGCCGGGGCGGGGGCCGGGAGCGAGCCCCTTCACCATCTCCACCGCTTCCTCCCGCGTCCGCACCCTCCCCTCCACCTGGGCCTGCCGCACCGCGTCGAGCACCCGGCCGATCTCCTTCCCCGGCGGGATCCCAAGGAGCGCCTGAACGTCCGCGCCGGTGATGAGGCGCGGCGGATCGAACAGGGTCTCCCCCTCGCGGCGGGCGAGGTCCGCGAGCCGCGGCAGGACGGCCCGCCAGCGCTCCAGCCCTTCCTTCCGGTCATCCCGGACCGCCAGTCGCGCTCCCAGGGCGCAGAAGGCGGTGGGCCACAGCCGGCCGGCGCGATGGAGGGTGCGGCGGAGGTCCGCGTCCGCCTCGGGCAGCCTGTCCAGCTCCAGAACGAGCGCCACGTCGTCGGCCGTCTGCCGGGTCAGATATCCCGCGTCGCGGAAGCGAGCAAGGGCCTCGCGCGCGGTCCCCTGCGCCGGCAGGTTGCGCAGCAGGGCCGCGAGACGGGCGGTGCGGCCGTCGACCCGGTCGGCGGCGTCGGTGTCCTCGATCCGCAGGTCGCGGGTCCGCGCCGGGAGGGCCTCGACCTCCGACAGGGCTGTCCCGCCCTGCAGGTGCTCCCCGGGCCTCCCCAACCAGAGGCCGGGGTAGACGTCCAGCGCGATGAGCAGAGCCACGCCGCGGTGCGCGTCGGGATGCTCCAGGATGAACGTCAGCTCGTCGCGCACGCGCTCGGCGGCCACGTCCGTCAAATGGGAGACCGAGCGCCGCGCGAGACCCACGGTGTCCGGATCGGCGGCGAAGCCGGGGAGGCGGAGGAGCAGCCGCGGCAGGCGGAGCACCCGCAGCGGATCGCCCGTGAAGCTCTCGGGCGTGGTGGCCTTGAGCAGGCGGCGTCCCAGGTCGCCCATCCCGCCGAAGGGGTCGGTCAGCGTGCCCGTGCGCACGTCCAGGGCAAAGGAGTTGACGGTGAAATCGCGCCGCGCCAGGTCCTCGCGGAGCGTCGTGCCCTCGCGGTCCCAGAGATCGACGTCCAGGTCCTTGGCGACCAGGCGGTAGGCGGCGAACTCCTTGCCGCCGAGGAGGACCAGGCGGGCCGGAAGGGCCGCCGCCAGCCGCTCGGCGATCTCCCGGCCGTGCGAGGCCACGACCGCGTCGACGTCCTTGAGCGGCAGGCCGAGGGCGCGGTCGCGCAGCACGCCGCCGACCAGATGGGTCTCGACATCCCCGGCGGCGGCGACCAGGGCCTGCACGGCCGGATGGTGGAGGAGGAGGCGGAAGGCGCGCGCGGGCACGGGAGGATTGTACGGCGGTCAGAGCGACCGCCGGCACGGCCCCTGGTGGAGCTCGGTCAGGAACCCGGCGAGCTCCGCGGCATCGTCGAGCCGCGGACAGCGCTCGTGGAAGACCAGGCCGATGGTGCGGCCGGGCGCCGGCTCGCGGAATGGGAGATAGCGCACGAGCCCGGCGCAGTCCATGCCGGTCGCGACCGCCATCTCGGGGATCAGGGCGCAGCCGTTGCCGGCCGCGACCAGATGCCGCAGCGTCTCGACGCTCGCCGCCTGGGCCGGGCTCATCGCAGAATCGGGCGTCGCGCCGCAGGCCTCCAGGGTCTGCTCGCGCAGGCAGTGGCCCTGTTCCATGAGGAGGATCTCCCGCGAATCCAGCTGCCCCGGGCTGACCTCGGACGTCGCGGCGAGCGGGTGGTGGGAGGGGACCGCCAGCAGGAAGCGCTCCCGCAGCAGGGGCGTCTCGGTGAGCCCCCGTTCCCCCGTGGGCAGACAGACGATGGCCGCGTCCACCGAGCGCTGGCGCAGCATCTGGAGCAGGGATTCGGTGAGCGCCTCGGTCAGCACCAGCTCGAGCCTCGGATAGCGCTCCCGCAGCGCGGCCAGGAACCGCGGCGCGTAGTAGGGCCCGATCGTGGGGACCAGCCCGAGCCGGAAGCGGCCCGCCAGGAGCTCTTTGCGCGCGCCCGGCCGCGCGGTCTCCGCCAGCTCCTCGAGCACCAGGCGGATGCGCTGCACCACCCGCTGCCCGGCCGGGGTCAGCGCCACGTGCCGGGAGGTCCGCTCGAACAGCCGCTCCCCCATCACCTCCTCGACCTTCTTCACCGCGGCCGAGAGCGAAGGCTGGGCGACGCACAGATCCTCCGCCGCCTTCCCGAAGTGCAGCCGTTCGGCGAGCGTGACCACCGCCCGCAGGTCCCGGATCGACAGGCTGTCGAGCCCATCCATAGGAGATTCCGATCGCATCGATAGGACTCCTTGTCTTGTTTCCTCAGGTCCGCCTGCGTAGATTACTCCCTAGCAAGGATTTGGTCAGCACTCCCCTCAAGTTCGGGCTCCTTTGTGGAGCTCGGTCTGGCTCGGACCGTTGCGGTGGTCGTGACGGTCCGGGCGATTTTCTCTCCGGTTTCCTCTCCGAAAAGGGTTATGCTTGCCGCATGCTTCGCGGAGCGCCCGCCCTCCTGCTGGCTGGTCTCCTCCTCGCGCCCCGGGGAGCCGCGGGAGTACGCGAAGACCCTCCGCAGGAAGCGTTCGACGATACCATCACCGTCGCCCTCGACACCATCGTCGTCCGGGTCGTGGACGGCTCCGGGCAGCCGGTCCTCGGACTGACCCCGAAGGATTTCCGCGTGCTGGTCCACGGCAAGGAAATCCCGGTGGTCGCCGTGGACTGGGTCTCCTCCGGGACCGTCGACGAGCCCTGGGCCGAGCCTCTTCTGCGCCTCCCGGCGGAAGAGGGCGCAGCGCCCGTCCCGCAGGCCCGGGAGCCGGGCAAGCTGGTCGTCTTCTTCGTCCAGGCCGATCTCAATCCGACGCGGATCTCCGGGCAGATGCGGATCCGCCCCTACACCCGCGAGCTCCTGGCGAGCCTCTCGCCGTCCGACCGGGTGGCCGTCGTCTCCTACGACTCCCACCTGAAGCTGTGGCTGGACTTCACGGACGACCGCGAGGCGGTCCATGACGCGGTGGACCGGGCGATGATCTACAGCCCGGAAGCCTCGGTCGCGCCGAGCGGGCCGCCTTCGCTCGCCTCGCGCTTCGACTTCGCCGAGGCCCGCCGCGTTGCCTCGCCCGAGCGGGCTCTCGAGATGACCGCCAGGGCGCTCGCCGGTCTTCCGGGCGAGAAGACGATGATCTATCTCGGCTGGGGCCTGGGCCGCTTCGGCAGCTTCGGCACCACGATGACGCCTGACTACGAGCCCGCGGTGAAGGCCCTGTCCAAGGCGCGCGTCTCCGTCTTCGTCCTCGACGTGACGAGCGCCGACTACCACTCGCTCGAAGTCGGCCTGCAGAGCGTGGCCGAGGCCACCGGCGGCGCCTACGAGAGCACCTTCCGCCTGCCCTCCGTGGCGACCCACCGGATCGCGCGCGCCATCTCCGGCTGGTACGTCCTCACCTTCGACCGCGACGCCTCGGGCGGCATCGAGCCGGGGAGGGTCACGGTCAAGCTGCGCGGCCGCCGCGGCGAGGTGCTCGCCCGGCCGGTGGCCGTGCGCTAGGGCATGGCCCAGGTCCTCCACAAGGCCCGGAACGCATTCCGGCGCTGGCGCGCAGGGCTGCCTCCGCGCGGAGGTCTGTCGCCGGAGGTCCGGAACGACCTCTATCAGGCGCTCTCCGCCATCTATGTCTTCGCCGCCCGCTTCGCCGCGGGACGGCGGGTCCTCGTTCTCGGGTGCGGAACCGGGTACGGCGCTGAACGCCTCGCCGCGGCCGGGGCCGCCGGGATCGTCGGGCTCGACCGCAACGAGCGGAGCCTCGCCTATGCGCGGAAACGCTTCTCGGGCGTCCGGTTCGTCCAGGGCGCGGCCGATGCTCCGCCGGCGGACCTCGGGACCTTCGGCCTGATCGTGGCGGTCGACCTCCTGCCGCACGTCGAGAACCCCGCATCGGTGCTCGACTGGGCGGCGCGCCATCTCGATGCGGACGGAGTCTTTCTCGCCTCCGTACCGCCGATCCTGGACGAGCGCATCATGGAGCAGCACCGGGCGACCGGGCTCTCCCGCCTGAGCCTCTATCTCTGGAACTGGGAGTCGCTCTTCCGCCGCCGCTTCCGGGAGGTCCGGGTCTACGGCGCCTTCCCACCGGACGGCGCCCGTCTCGACCTTGCCGACCCGTCTCCCTCCCGCCTGCGCGCGGAGGACTTCCGCTTCGACGAGGTCGCCGCCGACCGGCCCGCCGCCGCCGGCACCTTGAGCGCGGTCCTGGTGGCCCGGGGAACCCTCACCCCTGCTCAGGTCGGCTGATATCCCTGGAGCGGGTCGCGCAGGGGGTTGTCGAAGCCCTGGCGGCCGTCGCGGGTGAAGACCTGCCCGGTCTCCAGGATGCGGGTGCGCTCCACCCGCCCGCCGTCCTCCGTGGAAACGGTCTCGACGATCCGCTGCAGGCGGGTCTTGTAGTTGGCGCGGGTCGAGAAGTGGACGACGAAGCTCTTCCGGGTCTGGGACGGGTCCTCGACCACCGCGCCGCCGTGCAGGAGCGAGGCGTGCCAGATGAGCGCGTCCCCCCGCTTGCAGGTGAAGACCTCGGGCTCGAGGTCGTGCGCTTCGACCTGGCGGCGGTCGAACTCGGCCATCTCCAGCATGGCCTCGGTCTCCCGCCCGCTCAAGCGGACGTTGTCCAGGCGCCACTCGCCCGGCTCGAACTGGTAGTAGGGCAGCCGGTGGGAGCCGGGCACGTAGACCAGCGGGCCGCAGCGCGGGCCCACGTCCTCCAGCGCGATCCACGCGGCGAAGAGGTGGCTGGGCGGCTGGGTCTGGACGAAGACCGGATCGCGGTGCAGCGGCTGCTGGCTGCCGTACTCGAAATAGAGCGACTGGGTGGCGATCGCCGGCTGGCCGAGGATCAGCTCGACATAGCGGAAGACCTGCGGATCGAGATAGAGGTCGAGCGCCGCCGCGCAGTGGGAGTGGAAGTCGGCGATGCGGTAGGAGGGCTTCCGGTCGCGCGCCTCGTCGGCCTCGGCGAAGGAGCGGAGCGGTCCCTTGGAGGCCCAGGCGAGGTCCGCGGGCTTCTCCCGCCAGATACGGTCCACCGTCTCCTCGATCTCGTCGAAGATCCGGTGCGGGAGCCCCAGGGGGAAGCTGAGGTATCCCTGGTCCACGATCCGGGCGAGCCGCTCGGCCTCCTCGGAGCTGATCTCGCCCTTCTTCCGCATCCTCTCGATCCGCTCGTGCGCATCGGGCTGGTCGATCCACAGGTCGCTCGCGAGAAGTCCCTGGCCGGTCAGCGGGCCGGGAGGAGGGGCGGCGCGCTTCTTGAACAGGTCGGTCAGTCGCATGGCGCCCGTCTTATAGCACGGGCGGTCACTCGCCAACCTCATTGATCGGAAACCTGCGAAAACTCTTGCGCCAGAGGCAAAAAAACTCCCGCCGAGCACCGCGGACGGCGGCTGCGGGTGTACACTGCGGTTCTCGGTTCGAGACTGGCGTCGACGCAGGACCTTATTTGCACGTGTGTTCTCAAGGATGAAAAGAGTATGGCGAGACCAAGAGAGCTGTTGTCCCTGGCGGACATTGCCGATGAAACGGGAATTTCATATGCGACGCTCCGCAACTACACGCTGAAGTACCCCGACGAGATCCCCTCGGAAGGGGACGGACGCAACACCCGCTACCCGCGAGCGGCGGTCAAGGTTTTTCAACGGCTGCGGAAAGAGAGCAAGCCCGGCCGCAAGCCGAAGAGCGCTTCGGTGCTCCTCCGGCCTTTGCCGGCACCCGCGCCCATCGAGGCTCCCGCACCCGTTCGCCCTCCGGCCCCCCAACCAGCTCCGGCCCCGCGCCAGACTGCGACGGACACGAGTGGCATGGAGCGGGAGCTCGCCGCGATCCGGGTCTTTCTCGGACGCATTGCCGACAGCCTGGAACAGCTGGCTAGCGAGCCCAGGAGCGCCGCACCGGCTCCTGCTCCTGCGGCGGCGGCCCCGGAGGAGACAAAACGTCCGGAAGCTCCGGCTCCCACGGCTCCCACGGCTTCGACGGCTCCCACGCCCGCGGCTCCGCAGAAGGTGGGTGTGCCCCTGCCTCCGCTGACCAGGGAATCGAACGACACCCAGGAGCCAGGAAGCTACCGCCGGCTCCACTCACTCCCCAAGGTGAGAGGGCAGCGAGGCAGGAGACCCGAGTAGGGCAGGGCTGCGTCAGGAATAGGTGATCGCCAGCTTGCCGATCATGCCGCCGGATTCCACCACGCGGTGCGCCTGCCTGTGACTGGCGGCCGTGAAGCCCGCGAGGGTTTCGCGGAGCGTGGTGCGGATCCGGCCGGCGTCCACCAGCTCGGCCACCCGGTCGAGGATGCGGTGCTGCTCGCCCATGTCCTCCGTCGCGAAGCTGGAGCGGGTGAACATGAGCTCCCAGGCCAGCGTGACGCTCTTGCCCATCAGAGGCCCCGGGTCGAGCTGCTTGGCGCCGAGGATCGAGCAGATCGATCCCTGCGGCCCGATCAGCTCGCACAGAGAGCGCCAGTGACCCTCGAAGTCGTTCGTGCAGAGGATGAAGTCGACGTGCTGCCGGCCCAGTCCGCGCACCGAGGTCACGAGATCGCGGTGATCGGCGATCGCATCCGCCCCCAGGTCGCGGCACCAGCGGGCCGACTCGTCCCGTGACGCCGTGGCGATGATCTCCAGCCGGGTGAGCTGACGGGCGATCTGGATCGCGATCGAGCCCACCCCGCCGGCGCCGCCGACGATCAGCAGCGACTTGCCGCCGCCGCCGCCCTCCGGGATCCGCAGCCGGTCGAAGATCGCCTCCCACGCCGTGAGCGAGGTCAGAGGCAGCGCCGCCGCCTCCGCATCATTCAACGTCGCGGGCTTCTTGCCCACGATGCGCTCGTCGACCAGATGGAGCTCGGCGTTCGTCCCCTGGCGCTGGATGCTCCCGGCGTAGAACACCTCGTCATCCGGCCGGAACAGGCTCACCTCCGGTCCCACCGCCTCCACCACGCCGGAAGCGTCATAGCCGAGGATGCGCGGCTCCGGCAGCGTGACTCCCTGGGCCACGCGCTGGCGCTGTTTCCAATCTACCGGGTTCACCGACACGGCACGCACGCGCACGAGGAGGTCCCGCGGCCCCGGCGTGGGAGCCGCCGTCTCGAACTCGAACAGGCTCTCGGGATCGTCGATGGGCAGCGAGGTGCGCAGGCCGATGGCATTCATCCGTGAGCTCCCTTCTCGGCCTTCACCACCACCCCTCCCTTCATCACGAACCGCACCCGCTCGAGCTCCGTGACGTCCGCCAGAGGGTCGCCGTCCACCGCGATGAGGTCGGCGAAGCGGCCGGGGGCGACGGTGCCGACACGGTCGCTCCAGCCGAGGAGGTCGGCGGCGTTCCCGGTCGCCATCCGGATCACCTGCATGGGGGTCAGGCCGAGAGCGAGGAGGGAGTGGAACTGCCGGGCGTTCTGGCCGTGCGGGTAGACCCCGGCGTCGGTGCCGAAGGCGAGCTTGACGCTGGCGGCGATGGCGCGCTTCCAGTTGGTGAGCTGGTGCTTGCGCAGCTCCTTCTCTTTCTCCACCAGCCTCGCAGGCAGCCCGAGCGTGTCGGCCTCGGCCAGGATGTACTCGTCGGTATAGATGTCCGGGACGAGATAGATGCCGCGCTCCTTCAGGAGCCGGACGCCCTCCTCGTCGATCATGCCGCCGTGCTCGATCGAGGCGACGCCCGCGCGGGCGGCGCGCTTGATCCCCTCGGCGCCGTGGGCATGGGCCGCCACCTTCTTCCCCCACATGGTGGCTTCCTGGACGACGGCGTCCATCTCCTCCTGCGAGTACTGCGGCGCGCCGACCGACTCCTCCTCGGACAGCACGCCCGCGGTCGCCATCACCTTGATCCAGTCGGCGCCGTTCTTCACCTCGAAGCGGATGAGCTTGCGGATCTCGTCGACGCCGTCGGCCACGCCCGAGAAGCGGTCGAATTTCAGATAAGGAGAAAACCCGCTGAGGTCGTTGTGACCGCCGGTCGCCCCCACCGTGAGCGTCGCCACCTGCATGCGCGGCCCCACCACGTCGCCGCGGTTGATGGCGTTGCGCAGGGCCACGTCGATGAACTCGCTCGCCCCGACATCCCGCACAGTGGTGAACCCTGCCTCGAGAGTGCGGCGGGCGTAGACGTGAGCCACGACCGCGGCGTCGATCGGGCTGCGGCGGAACAGGTCGTCGTAGTAGTTCCCGGACTGGCTGGTGATGTGGGTATGGCAGTCGATCAGGCCGGGGAGAACGGTGGAATGGGACAGGTCGATGACCTCGGTGCCCGGAGGGATGGAGAGTCCTGGACCGACCGCCGTGATGCGGTCGCCTTCGATGAGGATCACTGCGTCGCGCACCGGCGCCGCGCCCGTGCCGTCGATCAGACGGCCGGCCCGGACCGCGAGGCGATGCGGAGGCTCGGGTTGCGCCGGCGTCTCGGCGGCGACTCCCACGGAGATCAGCACACCGGCGGTCAGGCTCAGGGCGAGGACGGGCAAAATCCAGGCGGAACGCGGCATCAGACACACCTCCCACGGTCGGTGAGCGCCGCCATCTTGTCATGAACCGCACCGTCGGGACTCCCCGCCTCCCGTTCCCCATCTGAGATCTCGACGCGTTGAGTCCTCACCCCCGACCCCTCTCCCATCTCCCACCCACTCCCCCGCCGGGAGAGGGGTCGGGGGTGAGGACTCCGCGCGATGCGGCTCCGGAGCCAACGCTGTGTGACTTGCTCCAAAGGTGACGGGGAATGTGACGACAATGAGATAGATCGTCAAGAGTAAGGGTGTATTCGTTACGAGTACATCAGGGATCGGCGCAAAGGAGGTCTACAATGTGGCATCCAAGAGGTCTGATGCCACATTCGAGGCCGGGAATCCCGGGTTTCGCTGATCTTTCGTCGCATGAAAGGGTCGTGACGCGACATCCACTCTTCTCCCTGCAAGCTTCCGGGAAGAAGACGTCACATTGCACCGGAGAGAGCGAACGACGAACTCGGTGAATGTTGCGTCCCTTCCAGCGGAGAAGCCCGTCCAGAGAGGTCAGCCTTCGAGGGAACCAAGGGCCGTCACAAAAGTATCCTTCTCGAAGAGGAGTGCAGTAAGGGGAGCTGAAGAGATAGAGTAGAATGTCACGTGTGACTCCTCTCCCGTGACATTCGACCGCGGGACCACTGGATCTGTGGTCCTGATTGTGCCAAGGAGACCCTCAGATGAGCCGAGATCTTTCTTTCGCTCGCATCCTCACCGAGCTCCAAGGGAGGATCGAGCACCACCGTGGCCGGGAGGCCTTCCATGCGGAGCAGGAGGCGTTCCACCAGCAGCAGAGGGCGCGCCATGCCGCCGAGCTGCAGACAGCGCGCGAGCGCTTCGAGGCCTTCCTGGCCGCGGCCGACGCCGCCAGCGAGCTGGTGGCGCGTCCGCGGGAGGAGAAGGCCGTCGACGACTCGATCCCGGCCGGCAAGGGGGCGGTGCTGAGCAAGCTGGTCGCCCGCCTGGTCGGCGGCAAGGGCCCGCTCGAGCGCTTCGGCGCCAAGTCCCTGACCCGGGAGATCGAGGAGCGCTACGGAGCCCGCCTCGGCCGCAAAGTCGACTCCCGCGCCGTAGCCGCCAAGCTCCGCCGCATGGCCCAGGCCGGAAAGATCCACCTCGCCCGCGAAGGCCGGTCGTTCCACGAGGCCCTGTACACGCGGACTCCGTAGCACCGAGCGCCCCTTTCGATGCCGATCAACCGGCGCACACGCCCCCCTGGGACCGCCGGCGTCCCGCCGGCATCATCAAGACAGTGGGCCGAAGGCCCGGCCTTCTTGGAAGGGCGGGAGGTCAAATGGGGTTTCGGGGGAGGCAGAGCCAAGGTGGGTGCTTACCGCAATACCGTTCGCTTTGCGCCGGAAGTCGGAAGTCGGGTCTTGCGCCCGCTGGGAGCGCCGGCATCCTTGCCGGCCCACGCTCTCCGCGACCAGGGCGGTCCGGCCATGGGCGCTGATGGGGCCGGCAAGGATGCCGGCGCTCCCAGCGAGAGCTAACCAAACAGCATTGTTGCATTGTTGCTTACCGACAACGTGCCGGTCCGGCGGCTGTCCCCAAGCACGCCTGCGGGGAACGGCGCTTATACGCTCCTGGCGATATCATTGACGTACCTGCGCAAGTCAATTAGTCTCAAGGCAACCGGCTGCGACAAAAGGACATCGAGCCAATCGGGCTCCGCGTCCTGGGACGCTTACACGCCAGAACATCGACTTCCAACCAGCCGGACCGAACCCAGGCTGGGGTTGTTATCCGACGAGGTCAGAGGGTAGAGGTGAGGCGAGGATGTCGGAACCACTGAGTTGACGTATAAGGTTGGGGGATTATACGACGACGGTCAGATAGGCCGTTGGCCGGCAGAGGGAAGGCCGGAACCTACCGAAGCCGCCCGGCGCCGAGAAAAACCCATGACTGACAAAGCCAAGCCACCAAGCCCCACCAAGCGACGAAGAGCAACTCTTCTCACTCTTGGTTCTCTTTTTGTCTTGGGTATTGTGGTCGGCCATTATGCGGGCCGGGCTCTGTCGCCTGTCTACGACAGCTCCCCTGAAGCTCAGCTAGCCGTTAGAGACTACATCGCTCTGGCAGCACGGCCACACTCAGAGGTCGATGTTAAGAAGTATCCCGGCATCTCACCCAACAACGACGAAGCCACTGCAACGCACATTGACTATAGAGGCTTCCGCGACTCTCAGGGGCGGTTGGCCCGGATTAGCCCCTTCCCAGATTCGATTATCTACCCCTGCGGCGTCACTCTCTACAAATTCGATTTGGCCAGCCAGACTCTTACCAAGTCAGCTGCAGGTCGCTTCAACCGCGCAGCTCTTCACCGCCTTCCGCTAAACCGGATCGCCTTCTTCGATGCCCTCGACTTCGCAGTCGGAGGCCTGCAGGGCTATCATTTGCGAACGTCGCTCCCTCCCTATCTTCGCTATGTAAGGCAGGCCAAGACTGGCGAAGGGGCGGCTCGTAGGGTCGTCGCGGGCGTCGTCTCGTTCTTGAGCGGTGTTGGAGTTGGTTTGTACTTTGGCTACTCCAACGACTTCTCGTGCTCTGCTCCACCGGTTGCCGCTCTCCTTGAAGACCCGTCCTTCTGGATCGGGGTAGAGCCCGGAGTGAGCGAGCGATTTACTTGGTACATCCGCTACAGACCGGATGGTGCGCCGGAGCTTGACAGGGCCCGTGGCGCGATGCGCTACAGGGCTGAGCAACGGGGTGACTACCCAGAGGCCCTCGTACGCGCAGGGAATGTCGACCAACTCGACGATCACCTCATTTACCTAGACTGGCGGAACTAGTGGCCGCGGAAGCGAAAACGCGAGAAGGAGCCGGCCAACCCCACCGTTCCAGCGGACGACTACGTCGCCGCTGAACGGCATTGGCGTTGTGCGCCGGGATGAAAGCCAACATTGACAAGCCCAGCTGGGGGGGCTGATCATGGACTTACGAGATTCTGCGCATCGGTTGGCGGTTTCCGCGTGGAGGCTGGAGTTCGAAAAAAGCCCGGAACTCCAGAAACGTGCCTACGAGCAAGAGTGGGCTTCCTTGCTCGCCCGGCTAGAGCGTGATATAGGTAATTCGGCCAGATTCCTCCATCCAAACCACAAAATTGTATTGGATAGGAGTAGTTACACTATCCAGCTGAGCGAAGCCAGCAATCAAGTGCCCTTAACAAAATGCCATATGACTTCCTCAGGGGTAGGCCAGCTTCGATTAAGGGTGGTCGGCCGTAATGACCAGGAGCGACATGAGGAATTCCGACTAGTTCGAATGGACAGTGGCAATTATGCTTGGTCCAGCCGCGCCGGGGTCATTGAAACTGTAGGACTTTCTCAGTTCTGCCTCAAACTCTTGCTCGATTTTGGCAACGATATACTGGCGGCTGAACTGCAGGTAGATCCGCCTGAGATTTCCCCAACCCCCGATTACTGACAGGGGTGCAACAACGGAAGGTATAACCAGGGAGATTCTAATGTCACAAAGGATCTGCGACAAATGCGGTCATCACAAAGACGTCTACGGAGGGAAGACATGCTCGAAAGGTCACTTCGTTTGTAAAGACTGTGCTTGGGGGCACGTGCATTGCCCTTTGTGGGCACACTCTCAAATAATGATCGATAGTGGTTTGCAAGCAACGGCAGCATCAGCCGCGAAGAGGCCTTGCGAGCCACGCTCCTACTGTTGGGGTGAGAGCGCCGCGATACCGGCTGACCTTTAATAAGGGAGAAGACGCATGAGTCGTCAATCGAGCATTGCCCGATTTCAGGCCGCAGGGTCGGTTCTTTTTATACTTCTCTTCCCGGCCGTTGTTAGAGCTGCGGGAGAATGGCAGTCTTTGGGGAGCCCCCAGGCAACGACTGCTGTCACCCCAACGGGCGACATGTGTGCGGGCGGCTCGGCAGCTGACGATGGGAGCTTCGAAGATGGCTTCGGAGTTCCGAACATCTTCCTCGGCACTCCGGACACCATGGTGCAACGCTTAATCCCTTCCGCATACCCGGCGCAGCTAACGAAGGCCTGCATTTGCTGGAGAGTTGGTGGCTCTGGCGGCGGGCATCTGCCCTTCACTGTAGTCGCCTACGCTGACGGCGCCATCCCCGGCGCGCTTCTTGGCTCCGTAACCACGGACACCGGCACCTTGCTTGCCGGTACTGCCACGTTCATTGGCATCTCCTGCGTGCCGATGAATGCCGTCGTTCTATCGGGCGGCATCTACGTTGGGATCAAGTGGAATCACCTCGACAATCAGGACTTCTTTGTGTGCGGTGACACATCGTCTACCACTCCGGTCGCGGCCATGTTCAGCAGCACTAACGATGGGAACGCTTGGCATGCGTCGACTCAAGACTGGCCGCAATTGCATTCCCTTGGTATTCGTGCGCAGTTTGCGCCGCCCCAGGTCTCAGATCCTGATCCTCCGAATGCTGCGCCGTTGACCTCCTCCCAGTATCCGAATTTCCGCTTCTGGGTGCGCATCAGTGACGCG
The DNA here is from genome assembly GCA_035637095.1 of Thermoanaerobaculia bacterium. Taxonomy (GTDB): domain Bacteria; phylum Acidobacteriota; class Thermoanaerobaculia; order Multivoradales; family UBA5704; genus UBA5704. Next base: position 317 of record DASPXX010000071.1, on the reverse strand, counting down.
CGCTTAGGGACCAGCGTCGCCGACTGTGTGCCGGAGACGGTTTGCGTCGCCGGCGCGATTCCGACCCGGGCGGAGGTGTTCGTTCGTATCGTCGGTCCAAAGACGAATGGCTATCTCTGGCCCAACATCGTGAAGTTCAACACCACCAAGACCGAGGTGTGGATCCAGCAGGTCAGCACCGGCGACATCCAGTACTACCTCCTGCCAGCTTTGGCTACAGACTCGGACACCCTCCCGGGCGTCGTCGACAAGACTGGATTCCTCCCATAGCCTCGCCTGGCCGTTAAGATTGGGGTGAATGAGAGGAGCGGTAGCTA
>DASPXX010000070.1:0-45359 GCA_035637095.1 Thermoanaerobaculia bacterium | reverse complement strand
CACGCGGCTGGGCGATTGGGTGGTGCTGGCGGGCCAGGCGGGCGTCTCCGGGCACATCCATCTGGGCGACGGCGCCCAGGTGGCCGCCAAGTCGGCGGCGCTGACCTCGGTCGAGTCGGGCGTCCAGGTCGCCGGCATTCCGGCCGTCGAGCTCAAGCGCTGGCGCCGGCAGACGGTCCTCGTGGCGCGCCTGGAGGAGATGAGCCGCCGCCTGCGGGCCCTGGAGAGGAAGCTGGAGGCCGCCGGGGAGACCTTGCCAGAGGAGGGTGGAGATTGAGCGAGGACTGGAACATCGAGTGGATCATGTCGGTGCTGCCGCACCGCTATCCGATCCTGCTGGTCGATCGTGTGCTGGAGATCGAGCCGAAGAAGCGGATCGTGGCCATCAAGAACGTCACGATCAACGAGCAGATCTTCCTCGGCCATTTCCCCGAGCGCCCGGTCTTCCCTGGCGTCCTGCTGATCGAGGGGATGGCGCAGGCGGGCGGGCTGCTCCTGCTGCACGACCTGCCGGACCGCGCGGGCAAGCTCCTCTACTTCGCGGGCATCGAGGAGGCGAAGTTCCGCCGTCCCGTGGTGCCGGGCGACCAGGTCCGCTACGAGATCGAGGTGCTGCGCCTGCGTTCGACCTTCGGCAAGGTCGCGGGCAAGGCGCTGGTGGACGGCGAGGTGGCGGCCGAGGCGATCCTCTCGACCGCCATGGTCGACCGGACGATCGGCCGGGGGCTGCGCCGGTGAGCGCGTCGGTCGTGTCGCGCATCCATCCGCTGGCCGCCGTCGATCCGGGCGCTGTGCTGGCCGACGGGGCCACGGTCGGGCCGTTCGCGGTCATCGGTCCCGAGGTGGAGATCGGCGAGGGGACCGAGGTGGGCGCCGGAGCGCAGATCTACGGCCCGGCCCGGATCGGCCGCGAGAACCGGATCTTCCCCCAGGCGGCGATCGGCTTCGAGCCGCAGGACCTGAAGTTCGGCGGCGAGCGGGTCTCCCTGGAGATCGGCGACAAGAACCAGTTCCGGGAGTTCTGCACGATCCACCGCGGCACGGCCAAGGGGGGCGGCGTCACCCGGATCGGCAGCGACAACCTCTTCATGGCCTACTCCCACGTGGCGCACGACTGCCAGGTGGGGAGCCGCACGATCTTCGCCAACAACGCGACGCTCGCCGGGCACGTCGAGGTGCACGACGACGCGTCGATCAGCGCCTTTTCGGCCGTGCACCAGTTCTGCCGGGTCGGCCGGCACGCCTACGTCGGAGGCTACACCGTCGTCGTCATGGATGCCCTGCCGTTCGCCAAGACGGTCGGGCAGAAGCCGGCCTTCTTCGGGATCAACCGGATCGGGCTCGCCCGCAAGGGGGTGGCCCCGGAGACGATCCGCCGCCTGGACCGCGCCCTGCGCCTGCTGGTGCGCTCCGGTCTCAACACGGTCCAGGCGCTTCAGCAGATGCGGGAGGAGCTGGCCGGGGACCCGGACGTGGACTACCTGATCGCGTTCGTCGAGAGCGCGAAGCGCGGCGTCCACAAGAACCAGGGGCGGGGCGGCCGCGGCGGCGGCGCGGCTGCCGAGGGCGAAGGCGATGCCTGAGGTGGGCTCCCGGGTGCGCATCGGCGTGGTCGGCACCGGGGTCATGGGCCGGCACCACGTGCGCAACCTGGCGGCCATCCCTGAAGCCGAGCTGATCGGGGTCTACGACGCCCGTCCGGAGGTGGCCGCGGGGATCGCGGCCGAGCACGGCACCCGCGCCTTCGCCCGCATGGAGGAGCTGGCGGACGGGATCGAGGCCGCGGTGGTGGCGGCCCCCACGGTGCATCATGCCGGGATCGGTTGCGCGCTCCTCGGCCGCGGCATCCACGTGCTGGTGGAGAAGCCGGTCGCGCCGAGCCTGGCCGAGGCGGACCGCCTGATCGACGCGCGCGAGAAGGCGCCGGGGCGGCCGGTGCTGGCGGTGGGGCACGTCGAGTTCTACAACCCGGTGGTGCAGGCGCTCCTCGGCGTGGGCGTGCCGCCGCGCTTCGTCGAGGTGCAGCGCCTGGGGGTCTTCTCGCCGCGCAGCCTGGACGTGGACGTGGTCCTCGACCTGATGATCCACGACCTGCAGATCCTCCACGCCCTGGACCCGAGCCCGGTGGCCGAGGTGCGGGCCACGGGCATCCCGGTGCTCTCGCCGCGGGTGGACATCGCCAACGCCCGGGTCGAGCTCGAATCGGGCTGCGTGGCGAACCTGACCGCCTCGCGGGTTTCGGCGGAGCGCGTGCGCAAGCTTCGCGCCTTCCTGCCGAGCTGCTACTACTCGCTCGACTACGCGATGCAGGAGGTCCATGGCTACCGCCTGGAGGAGAGGGACGGCGGGCGGAGCATCGTCAAGGACGATCTCGCGGCGGAGAAGGCCGAGCCGCTGCGCCGCGAGCTGGAGGCCTTCCTCGCCGCCTGCCGCGGCGAGACGGCGCCGATGGTCGACGCGGCGGCCGGGCGGCAGGCGCTGGCCACGGCGCTGGCGGTGGTCGCGGCGATCTGAGCCCTCTGCTACACTCTGCCGGCTCCCCCCGGTCCCCGAGGACCTGCCAATCCCTTTTCGAGGAGGAGTTCTGATGAGCGACATCCGTATCGGTGTGATCGGCGGCAGCGGTCTGTACGCCATGGAGGGCCTCCGGGTCATCGAGGAGCGGCGGATCGACACGCCGTTCGGCGAGCCTTCGGACGCCTTTGTCATCGGCGAGCTGGAGGGCCGGCGCATCGCTTTCCTGCCGCGCCACGGCCGCGGCCACCGGCTGCTCCCGAGCGAGCTGAACTACCGGGCGAACATCTTCGGCTTGAAGCTCCTCGGCGTCGAGCAGATCGTCTCCGTCTCCGCCGTGGGCTCGTTGAAGATCGAATACAAGCCGACCGACATCGTGGTGCCCGACCAGTTCTTCGACCGCACCCGGGGGCGCGCCAACACGTTCTTCGGCGACGGCCTGGTGGCGCACGTCTCGCTCGCCAAGCCGATCTGCCCGCGGCTGGTCGATCCGTTCTGCGACGCGGCGCGCTCGGCGGGTGCGACCGTCCACCGCGGCGGGACCTACGTCAACATGGAAGGGCCGCAGTTCTCCACGCGCGCCGAATCCGAGGTCTACCGGTCGTGGGGGATGGACATCATCGGAATGACCAATCTCACCGAGGCGCGGCTCGCCCGCGAGGCCGAGATCTGCTACGCCAGCCTCTCGATGGTCACCGACTACGACTGCTGGCACGAGAGCGACGTCACCGGCCAGGAGGTCATGGCGGTCATCTCCCAGAACGTGAAGATGGCGCAGGAGGTGGTGCGGCAGCTCGTGCGGACGCTGCCCGAGCGCCCGGCCGACTGCCTCTGCGCCCGGGCCCTCGCCGAGTCGCTGATCACCGAGCGGCCGCTCATCCCGGCGGCGACGAAGAAGAAGCTGCAGCCGATCATCGGCAAGTACATCCCGGCCGAGTAGAGGGTCTCCGTGCCGCGCATCCTGGTCACCAACGACGACGGCATCTTCTCCGAGGGGATCAAGCTCCTGGCCGAGGCGCTCGCCGAGGTGGGGGAGGTCACCGTGGTCGCCCCCGACCGCGAGCAGAGCGCCATGGGCCACGCGTTGACGCTGACCCGGCCGCTGCGCATGCAGAAGGTGGAGGAGAGCCGGTACGCGGTCGACGGCACGCCCACCGACTGTGTGAACCTGGGGATCCTCTCGATCCTCAAGGACAACCCGCCGGACTTCGTCGCCTCCGGGATCAACTTCGGGCTGAACGTGGGGGACGACGTGACCTATTCGGGCACGGTCTCCGCCGGGTTCGAGGGGACGCTCCTGGGCATCCCCTCGGTGGCGTTCAGCCAGGAGGTGGCGGAGGGGTTCTCGTTCCGGCGGGCGGCGGCCTTCGCCCGCGAGCTCTTCCGCATCCTGATCGCCGAGAAGGAGAGACTGCCGCGCGACCTGCTGCTCAACGTCAACCTCCCGGCCGGTCCGATCCAGGGCTTGAGCTTCACCCGCCTCGGCCGGCGGGTCTACAAGCAGTCGGTGATCGAGAAGCTCGACCCGCGCGGCCGCAAGTACTACTGGATCCACGGCACGCCGCAGTGGGAGAAGGCGAGCGGCACCGACTTCGAAGCGGTGTCCGCGGGCAGGGTCTCTGTCACGCCTCTCCACCTGGACCTCACCTACTATCCGGGGCTCGAGAGCTTCGGCGACCTGCGCGACCGGCTGGCAGGGATCGACTTCGCCGATCACCGCGCGCCATGAGCGACCAGTACGCCGGCGTGCGCGAGCGGATGGTCCGCGAGCTGATCGCGGCCCGGGGTGTCAGGGACGAGCGGGTGCTCGCCGCCTTGCGCAAGGTGCCGCGGCACCTGTTCGTCAAGGACCACCTGCGCGCCCAGGCGTACGGTGATCACGCGCTGCCGATCGGCTCGTCGCAGACGATCTCGCAGCCGTACATCGTGGCGCGCATGACCGAGCTCCTGGAAGTGGGACCCGAGCATTCGGTCCTGGAGATCGGCACCGGCTCCGGGTATCAGACCGCCGTCCTGGCGCTCCTGGCGCGGCGGGTCTACAGCCTGGAACGGATCGCCGAGCTGGCGCGCGAGGCGATCCCGCGCATGCGCCAGCTCGGGCTGGAGAACGTCAAGATCCAGGTCTTCGACGGGACCGTCGGGTGGAGCGAGTGGGCGCCGTACGACCGCATCCTGGTGACCGCCGGAGCGCCCAAGGTGCCGGAGCCGCTGCTCGATCAGCTGGCGCCGGGGGGCATCCTGGTGGTCCCGGAGGGGCAGCTCAACGCGCAGCGGCTGGTCGTCTACAGGAAGTCGGCGCGCGGGGCCATCCGGAAGAGCGAGGGCGAGGAGGTGGCGTTCGTCCCGCTCTTCGGCCGCCACGGCTGGAAGGAGGGGCCGCGATGAGCGCCGTGGGAGGAGAGCAGAGGGCGCTCCGCCTGGTGATCGAGGGGCGGGTCCAGGGGGTGGGCTATCGCTGGTTCGCGCGGAAGGCAGGCCGTGAGCTGGGTCTCGCGGGCAAGGTGCGCAACCTGCCCGACGGGCGGGTGGAGGTCCATGCCGCCGGCGATCCGGAGCAGCTCGCCTGCTTCATCGACCGGTTGCGCGAGGGGCCGCCGGCGGCGCGCGTCACCGGCATCGCCGAGGAAGAGCTGGCGACCGTCCCCGCCTGGAATGGTTTCGACATCGACCGGTAGGAGGAGGAGAGATGGACGATCTCAAGCAGCACATCCGCGAGGTGCCGGAGTTTCCCAAGCCGGGCATCCTCTTCTATGACATCACGACCCTGCTGCAGCACCCGCTGGCGCTGCGCAAGACCGTCGACATGTTCGTCTGGTTCTTCTCTGAGAAGAAGATCCACAAGGTCGTCGGCATCGAGTCGCGCGGCTTCATGTTCGGGCCGATCGTGGCCTACGACCTGAACGCCGGCTTCGTGCCGGTGCGCAAGCCGGGCAAGCTGCCGTCGGCGAAGATCCGCGAGACCTACGACCTGGAGTACGGCAGCGACGCCCTGGAGATGCACAGCGACGCCGTCGAGCCGGGCGAGAACGTGCTCATCGTCGATGACCTGGTCGCCACCGGCGGCACGGCGCTCGCCACCGCCCGCATGGTCGAGAAGCTCGGCGGCACGGTCGCCGGCTTGGGCTTCATCATCGAGCTGACCTTCTTGGACGGCCGCAAGAAGCTGGAGGCGCAGGGATACGACGTGCAGGCGCTGATCAAGTACTAGGACGGGGGGCTGCTATAATCCCCCCGCCTGTGCGGCTATAGCTCAGGTGGACAGAGCAGGAGTTTCCTAAACTCTTGGTCGGGGGTTCGAGTCCTCCTAGCCGCACCATACCCACTGAGAATCGATCTGTGATGGAACCCGCCGCCCTGCAGGCCCCGCAGGACAACGTACGCCGGCCGCGCCTCTGGCTCGCCGCCCTCCTCGCCGTGGCCCTGGCTCTCTTCGGCACCGGGATCTGGTGGGGGATGCCCCACTGGGTCGGGTGGTCGGGCGACGAGATGCACCCCACGTCCTGGCCGCAGGCCCTCTCGTTCAAGGACTACAACGGCTGGCACACGCGCTATCCGCCGCTCCATTTCGCGGTCCTCCAGGGGCTGTCCTGGCCGCTGCGGCTCGGGATGGCTGCCGCCGGTGTGAGCCCGCCGCGGCAGATCGTCTGGCTCATCTTCTTCGCCCGCGGCGTCAGCCTCCTCATGGCGCTCGCCACGATCGCGCTGGTCTACCGGGTCGGCAGCGAGATCTACGACCGGCGCTCCGCCCTGCTCTCGGCGGCGATCGCGATGTGCGTAGCCCCCTATATCTACTACGCGAAGATGGGGAACCTCGACGTCCCCTACATCTTCTGGTTCACCCTGTCGCTGCTCTACTACGTCCGCATCCTGAAGCACCACCGCCTGCGCGACTACGTCCTGTTCGCCCTCCTGGCCGCGGCGACCGTGTGCACCAAGGACCAGGCCTACGGCCTCTACGGCCTGGCGCCGCTGCCGATCCTCTGGAGCCTGGCGCGGCGCGAGCACGGGGACCGCGGGATCGTGCGCGGGCTCGGCCGGGCGCTGATCGACCGGCGATTCCTGGCCGCGGCGGCCGCGGCGGCCGTGGGCTTCGCGATCTTCCAGATGCTCTGGAACTGGGACCGCTTCGCCCTCCACGTCCGGTTGCTGCTCGGCCCGATGAGCGGGAATTACCAGGACTACGAGAACACCCCCGAAGGGCACGAGGCGCTCCTCACCCTCTTCCTGCGGCAGATCGCGTTCTGCCTGAATCCGGCCCTCACCCTGATCTGCACGGCAGGGGTGGCCTGGACGGTCTGGCGGATCTTCAAGCGCAAGGGAGAGGAGGAGCCGCTCCTGATCGGCAGCCTGGTGTTCCTGATCGTCTCGTACTACGTCACCTTCCTGAGCCTGATCCTCTTCAGCTACGACCGCTACATCCTGCCGATCGCCCTCCTCCTGGCGTTCCCCGGAGGGCGGCTGCTGGGCGCGCTCATTGCTCCTGCGGGGCGGCTCGTGGCGGTCCGCCGCTTGGCGGTGGCCGCGCTCTTCGCCTACTCCCTGCTCTACGGCGCCTCGGTGGACGCCCGGCTCCTCGCCGACACGCGCTATGGCATCGAGGCCTGGGTACGGCAGCACGCCCCGTCTCCTGCCGCGGCGCAGTCGGCGGTGGGCATCGGTCGGCGCAAGCACATCCCGCGCTTCCGCTGGATGCCCTGGGACCGGGTGCTGCGCACGCGCGGCAAGATCCTGCAGCGACAGCGCCCCGCATATGTGGCGATCAACGTCACCGACCTGCGGCACGGGGGCGAGATCGACTTCTATGACAGCATGCTGCGCGGCGAGCTCGGCTACAGCCTGGTGATGCTCTCCCGCGGCAAGCCCCGCTTCGACCTTTTGAACGTCGATGCCCTGGGGACCAGCAGCCAGCGTTTCATCAACCCGGAGATCGCCCTATTCGAGCGAATCGAATCAATCGAACGCATGGACAGCGCGCCTCCTCCCGTGGCAGACTCTCCCGCTGGTGGTGCGGAGAGGGGCCGCGGGCGTGTACACTAGCCTTTTCCGGAGCTTTTTCGATGACGCAACATTTGACGCGCAAGGAGATGAAACGGGACGACTTCGCCACCGCCGTGGGGAGGGGCATGGAGTATGCCGAGAGCCATGTTCGGACACTCCTCCTGGGCCTCGGCGTGGTGGCGCTCTTGGCCGTCCTGTTCGTGGTCGGCCGGATCTTTCTCGGCAACCGCGGCGAGCAGGCCAACGAGGAGCTGGCCCGCGCCATGAAGGTCTACCAGGCGCCGGTCGACGCCACGTCGCCCAAGCCGGACGATCCCAAGAGCCCGAGCTTCCCCGATGCGACCGCCCGGCGCAACCGCGCCAAGCAGCTCTTCGAAACGGTGCAGAGCGACTACGGCAGGACCGATGCCGCCGACATGGCCGGCCTCTACCTGGCGCAGATCGCCGCGGAAGAGGGGCAGCTCGACAAGGCGCGCGAGCTGTGGACCAGGTTCGTGGATGACAATCCGAAGAACATCCTGGCGGGCGAGGCGCGGGTGAACCTCATGCATCTGGACCGCCAGCAGGGCAAGAGCGAGGACCTGGCGCAGCGCCTCAAGGCGATGATGGAGCAGGACGAGCCGGGTCTGCCGAAGGACGTTGTCCTCTACGAGCTGGCCACCACCCAGGAACAGCTCGGCCGCAAGCAGGACGCGCTCCAGTCGTGGCGCAAGCTCACCGAGGAGTACCCCGAGTCCGCCTACCGGACGGAGGCCCAGCGCAAGGTCGACGCGCTCGATCCGTCGCGGGCCGCCGGCGCGCTCGGCGGCGGGATCCCGGGCCTCGGCGGCGGCTTCCCGCGCTGATGATCCTTCCGTATCGCATTCTCGAGCGCAAGCGCGCGGGATTGCCGTTGACCGCGGAGGAGGTCCAGGCGGTGGTGCGCGGCACCACCGACGGGTCGTGGACCGAAGGGCAGCTCGGCGCCTTCCTGATGGCCGCGGCGATCCGCGGCATGGACGCCGAGGAGACGCGCGCGCTGACGCTCGCCATGCTGGAGTCGGGCGAGCGCTGGCACCTGGCGCGGGAGGTCCCCGGCGTCTGTGACAAGCATTCGACCGGCGGCGTCGGGGACAAGATCACGCTCATCCTGGGACCGCTCCTGGCGTGCTGCGGCGTCCCGACCGCCATGCTCACCGGCCGCGGCCTCGGCCATACCGCGGGCACCATGGACAAGCTGGAGACCCTGCCGGGGATCGACCTCCAGCTCGACCGCGCCCGCACGATCGACCTGCTGCGCCGCTGCGGCCTCGCCATCGGCGGCGCCACGGCCGAGATCGCGCCCGCCGACCGCCGTCTCTATGCGCTGCGGGATGTCACGGCGACGGTCGAGTCCCTGCCGCTCATCACCGGCAGCATCCTCTCCAAGAAGCTGGCGACCGGAGCCGCGGCCGTCGTCTTCGACGTCAAGACCGGCGACGGCGCCATCCTGCCCGAGCGCGCGGCGGCCCTGGAGCTGGCGCGCGGTCTGGTCGACACGGCGAAGGCGCTGGGCACGCCGGCGAGCGCCCTCTTGACCGACATGAGCCAGCCGATGGGGCGCTGGACCGGTCACGCCGCGGAGGTCATGGAGTCGCTCTCCTGTCTGGAAAGCCAGGGGCCCGCGGACCTCGTCGAGGTGACCCTGGCGTTGGGCGAGGAGGTGGCGCGCCTGGCCGGTCATCCGGACGTCGGCCGCGCCGAGTTGGAACGGGCCTTGGCCGACGGCCGCGCGCGGGAGCGCTTCGACCGCTGGGCCGAGCTCCAGGGAACGCACCGCACCTGGTTGCGTGCCCCCCGCTTCACGCTGGCCCCGGTCGAGGTGCCGCTCTTCGCCCGCTTCACCGGCCGTCTCGCCGCGGTGGCCACCCGGCAGCTCGGCCTGCTCCTGGTGGAAGCCGGCGGCGGGCGCGCCCGGCCGGACATGGAGATCGACTTCGGGGTCTCGCTGGAAATGCGCGCCCGCCTGGGCGACGCGGTCGAGGAAGGGCAGGAGCTGGCAAAGGTCTATCTGAGAAGGTCGGACGAGCGCCTGGCCCGGCTCTTCGCGGACTGCTTCACGGTCGCGGACGAGGGAGAGGCGCCGCCGCTGGTGATCGAGAAGGTCACGTAGAGGCGAGCGAAGTAGGTCCGCAAACCCGCGATGCTGCCCAAGTCCGATGGGGTCGCACCCGGTCGCCTTGCCGCGTGGCCCGGTCGGCTCGCTGGCCAGGGCGTCCCGGCCTTCGGTCCGTCCGGCCTCCCGATCTCGTCGTCCGGTCTCCCGGCCGGTCGAGCCGCTTGGCGGATCGACGGAAAAAGTCGCGGGACTTGCTCGTCCCGTCTCGCACCGAGGTCACTCCGTCGGCCGGCGTGCTGAGCCAGTCCCGAGACTGGCTGGAAAAGTCTCGGGACTTCCTCATCCAGTCGCCAGACTTTCTCGTCCGGTCAGCTGACTGGCTGAGTCCGTCTCGGGACTGGGTGAGCCAGTCTGCAGACTTTCTCATCCGGTCAGCTGACTGGCTGAGTCCGTCTCGGGACTGGGTGAGCCAGTCTGCAGACTTTCTCGTCCGGTCAGCTGACTGGCTGAGTCAGTCTCGGGACTGGATGAGCCAGTCTCGGGACTTTCTCGTCCAGTCTGCAGACTTTCTCATTCGGTCAGCTGACTGGCTGAGCCGGTCACGGGACGTTCTCGCCCAGCCTTCAGGCTTTGTCGCCCGGTCAGGGATCGGGATGAGCCGGCCAGGCGTCTCTACGGGAGAGCCTTTGGACCTTGCCGGCCAGTCTACTGACTTGGTTGTCGCGCCGGCCGACGTGGTAGGCGCGGTCCGCGCCCTTGTGGGAGCTTCTCGAGAAGCGCTCACCCGGTCACCTTTTCCCGAGGACAGCCTCTGGTCCTTGACCATGAGCTCCCGCAATCGGGCCACACCGTCGCGGGACCGCCTTGTTTCACGACGACAACCGACACCGACGTCCCGAAGCGAGGGAGCCGGGGAGTGCAGAGCTCGAAATCCGCGTTGCTTCAGAACGAGGTCTTCCCGAAGTTCGCCGCCAGGAGCGCCAGGTCGGCGCCGTCGATCTGGTCGTCGACGTTTAAGTCGGCGAAGCTGGCGAAGCGGCTCTCCCCGCGGCGGGCACCGAAATGCGGTGCGAAGGCTAGGAGGTCGGTCCCGTCGACGCGGCCGTTGCGGTCGATGTCGCCGGCCAGAAAGGTCGTGCCGTCGATCACGAACTGGGTGACCTCGCGGTCGAGCTGGTTCGGGGTCGGAGTCGCCAGGTCGCGGCTGCGCAGCTTCACGATGACCACCCCCTTCCAGGGCTGCGGCGGATCGTAGCGGATCTCCAACTTGCGCGGGCCGCCGGTCAGTGGCGTCTCCACGACCTGCTCGTTGATCACCAGGCGGGTGTTGGCGACGTCGATCCCGGCGCCGAAGTCGTAGAGATCGATCGCGATCGGCGCGGTCGGCGAGGCTCTCTGCGTGTCGTTCTGCGGCGAGACCAGGCCGGTCACCGGAGGCACGACATCCACGTTGGTCAGGGCGTCCGCGAAGACCCGGGCCAGCAGGTCGTAGCCCGCGGCGGTCGGGTGCAGCCGGTCGAAGTAGAGCTGTCCGAAGTTGGGCGTCAGATGGAAGAACACCTCGAACGGGTCGGCCAGCTTCCGTTCCTTGCTCCAGGCGAGCTCCCGCACCTCCCCGTTGAAGGCGCCGGTGATGATGTTGCGGCTGTCGTAGTTGGTGTCGAGCCGCGGCAGCACCGTGGCATGGACCACCGTCAACCCTTGGGCCACGGCCTTGTCGGCGATGCGGCTGAGGTTGAAGGCGACCGTTTCGTTGGAGATCGTCTTGAGGCCGATGTCGTTCGTCCCCTCCATGAGGAGGAGGACGTCGTCCCCCGTCGCGAGGACGCGCTCGATGCGGCTGAGCCCTTCGCCGGTCGTCTCTCCGGCGAGGCCCTCGTTGCGCACGTCCACGGTCTGGCCGCGCTGCTGGAGGAGGGCCTCGAGCCGCGGCGGGTAGCCCTTTTCGGCGCGGGCCGGATCATCGCCGAACCCCTGGGTGATGCTGTCGCCGAACGCCACGTAGGTGGTCGGAGAGGTCTGGGCTCGCATACCGGTGGCGGCGGCGAGCAGGGCGAAGAGCGCGGAGGTCAGCGTGCGCGCCTTCATTGCGCTTTCTCCCAACGGAGCGCGAGGCGCTCGCCGCGGCCCGGCCAGGCGAGCGCCGGGCCGTCCGGCGTGGCCACGGCGACCGGGCGCTCGCTCGCGGCGGTCCGGGAAGCGACGGACGCGCGGCGCGTCGGCCGTCCCTGGCGGTCGAGCTCGGCCAGCGTCCAGCCGGGAGCGGCGGTGCGGTAGAGCAGCCAGGTTTGCCCCTGCGGAGCGGGCTCGAAGCCGGGGAAGAGCGAGCCCGCCGGTCCGGCAGATTCGGGTTTCGACCAACTCCCATTGCGGAAGCGGGAGGTCACCACCCGGTATTCTCCGCCGGCGCCCTGATCGAAGCGGCTCCAGGCGAGGAGGGCGCCGTCGCGGGTGGCGGTCAGGGCCGGGGTGACGTCCGGCACCTGGTTGCCGGCCGCGACCCGGTGCGCCGGGCTCCAGAGGCCGTCGCGTCCGCGCCGGCTCCAGACGATCTCGTCGTCGCTGCCGTCGAAAGCGCTCCAGGCGGCGATCCAGGTGCCGTCCGCGAGGCGGGCGGTGGTCAGCGCGAGCTGGCTCCCCGGGCCGGGGGCGGACACCGTCCGCGACTCGCTCCAACCGGAACCGCTCCACTCCGCGAAGCGCACGCCGAGCGACGTGCGGCCGTCCCCTTCCAGCCAGAGCAGGCCGGCGAGGCGTCCGTCCTCGACCAGGGGGAGCGGCTGCTCGCGGAGCGCGGCGGCCCTGCCGGGCGGAGGCGGCAGCTCGGTGACGGCGCTTTCGTCCCCGGTCAGGAGGAGGATCTCACTCAGCCCGGACGCATCGGGATGGACACCGGCGGCGATCCACCCGTCCGCAAGGGAGAGAGCGGTCTCCATCTCGGCGCCCGCCGGAACCGGCAGGGGGATCCGGTCCCCCGAGGCGAGCTGCAGGCTCGCTCCGTCCTGGGCGGGCAGGAGGAGCGGGCGAGACGCCTCGGCACCGGCCCTTCCGGCCAGAGACAGCAAGGCGGATACGGCAATGACAAACCCGGCTGTACGCATGATCCCGGGTATCGTATGGCGATCAGGCCGGGGAGGTCAAATGGGGACCTCTCTAGTCGCAACAGGCTGCGGGGAGGATCTCCTGGTAGTCGTCGACCGTCCCCCAGGAGGAGAAGTTGCAGTCGCAGTCCCAGCTTCTGACTCCGACCAGGTGTGTGAGCCCGGGATCGCTGTAGTAGTAGAAGTCTTTCCCGCACCTCGACTCCGGTGCGCAGTACTGGCTCTGTGCGGAGCGTGGCGTCGACAGCACGATGACGGAGGTCAGAAAGGCAGGCAAAGCGAGCGCAAGCCAGACGGTACGGCTGAGCTTCCTGGTCATGTTCTTCTCCTTTCGCGGTGTCCGGTCTCCATGAGAACTGGTGTGCCGGGGCTCGAAACGCGCGCTCTGGCTGCTTGCGCGATTGGGCGACGTGGCCGCGAAACGTTTTTCTCGACTGCCATCTCTTCACAGGATCCCGGCAAACTACCGGGTTGCCTTCGACGAGCGAGGCGTGAAGACTCGGCTTGACTCCGGCTGGGTACTTCTTCTAACCTGCTACGACAACTAAACTCTCGTCGATAGCCGTTGTCTGGTCTCGACAGGAGGTGCGGGGGGACACCTCGCCTGCCGGAGTTTGTCCCATCGCTGCCTTTCTCAACCCCGGAGGGGATGATGCGAGATGTCGATCGTCTCATCATGAGAGCGGGAGGTGCACGCTGGAGGCCGAGACTCGGCCTGGTGCTCCTCTCGGTCCTGCCGCTCCTGCCAGCGGCAAGGGCCGGCGCCGATGGTTTCGTGTACCCGGCTCCCAATTCACCGGTCTACAACGACTTCGTCATCGCGGCCGGTGGAACGCTCGAGGTGGAGGCCGGGACGCAGATCACCGGCAACCTCCACTCGAACGGCAACGTCGATCTCAAGTCCAGCTCGACGGTGACCGGCAACGTCTCCGCAGTTGGGCAGATCGCAGGCGGCGGAACGGTGACCGGAACGAAGACTTCGGGCGCAGCGTCGGTGCCGCTTCCGGCTCCCTTCGACGGTGTGACGGCGCGCAGCCTGGCGAATCGGGTCATCGAGGGGAATGCGACCTTCGACACGGACCAGGTGATCAACGATGTGCTCTTCGTGCACGGTGACATCCGCTTCCGCGGCAGCGTCAACGGGACCGGCACGATCATCTCCTCCGGCAGCATCATCTTCGACAACGTGACCACCGGGCATCCGGTAGTCCTCGACCCCTCGACTCGCCTGGCGTTCAGCGCCGGTCTCGACATCAGCATCGGCAAGGTGCAACCTCTGCGCGGCGTGCTCGTGGCTGGCCGCGATCTCGTCGCCGACAAAGAGCTCGACATCACCGGCGTGATCGTCGTTGGCCGGAACGTCAGGGTTCACCAGGACTCAAAGCTCGCCAAGCTGACCCTCGATCGCTTGCCGCCTGCGATCGCCATCACCTCGCCGGCCGACGGCACCTACACCAGGCTCTCGACGGCGCATGTCACGGGCACGGCCTCTGATGATGGCGTCCTCCAGGGAGTGACAGTTAACGGCACTGCGGTGCAGGCGATCAACGGGACCTTCGCGGCCGACGTCTCGCTTCACGAGGGGGCCAACGTGATCACCGCCCGCGCGGTCGATTCCACCGGCAAAGTGAGCACCGCGACGGTCACGGTGACGCTCGACACCGTCGCGCCGCAGGTGACCCTCAATCTGCCTGCAGGGACCGTCGGCGCCGCCGTGCTCACGGTGACCGGCGCGGTCGTGGATGCCGATGCGAGCAGCACCGTCGTCGTCAATGGGGTGCCGCTCAGCCCCTCCGGCGGCGCCTTCCAGCTCACCCTGTTGCTGCAGCCGGGGAACAATCCGGTCACCGCTCTCGCCACCGACCGCGCAGGGAATCAGGGCACCGCCTCCGGCTCCGTGTTCTACGACGCCGAGCCGCCGTTCGTCTTGGTCGAGACGCCGGTCCCCAATCAGGTTTTCAATCTGGGAGAGGCTCGGGTTGCCGGCAGTGTGAGCGACGACCGTGGGACGGTCCGCGTGAAAGTCAACGGCACCGACCTTCCGGTCTCGGAGGGCCGCTTCGAGACGACGGTTCCCCTGGTCGAAGGCCAACAATCGATCCTCGTGCGCGGTGAAGACGCCGTGGGCCATGTCCGCGAGGTCTCCGTCCCTGTGGTCCGGATGACCCTGCCGGTGGTGACGATCACCTCTCCGGAGGATCTCGCCACGGTGGCCGCGACCACCGCGACCGTCACCGGTACGCTCAGCGCCCCGGGCCTGGCCGTCCAGGTCAACGGCCTGAACGCCACGGTCTCCGGCACTTCGTTCACCGTGCAGGACGTCCCGCTCACCGAGGGCGGCAATCTGGTGACGGCGGTCGCCGCCTCGACCGAGGGCCGGATCGGCACCGACACCATCCACATCGTCCGCGACCTGACTCCTCCGCACCTGTCGATCGACCTGCCGCGGGCCGGCTCGACGGTCCAGGACGACACCGTGACGGTCGTCGGCCTGGTCAACGACATTGTCCCTGGAACGGTCAATGCCTCCGAGGCAACGGTCACCGTCAACGGCCGGCCTGCCATGGTGGCCAACCGCTCGTTCATGGTCCAGGGCGTTCCCCTAGTTCCCGGCGACAACACGCTGACCGCCGTGGCAGTGGACGAGAGCGGCAACTCCGGGACCACCTCGATCGTGGTGCGGCGGGCCACCGCGGCCGGACGGCGGATCGAGATCGTCTCCGGCGACGGCCAGCAGGCGGTGATCGGGACGCAGCTCCCGCAGCCGTTCGTCGTCGCGGTGCACGAGGCCAACGGGGCGCTCGTCCCGAACCAGCCGGTGTTCTTCGAGGTCCAGGGTGGCAACGGCGCTCTCGACGGCGGCGTGCGCCAGCTCGTGGTGCGCACCGACGCCTCCGGCCGCGCCACCACCCACTTCACACTCGGCACGCGGTCCGGTGTGGGCAGCCAGGTCGTGGCGGCTTCCGCGGCGGGCTTCGAAGGGCCGGCGGTGCTCGTCGCCACCGCCCTGCCTGGAGCGCCGGCGCACATCGTCGTCGATGCCGGCGACCAGCAGTGGGGTATCGCGGGCCAGGAGCTGCCGCGCCCGCTTGTGGCGGCGGTCACCGACGCCGGGCACAACCGCCTCGGCGGCGTGCCGGTCCGCTTCCACGTCGTGCTCGGTGCCGGCAGGTTCCCGATCGGTCTCGACGAGATGCTGATGAGCACTGACAGCGATGGACGCGCCATCGTCAACTGGGTTCTGGGGCCCGAGGAAGGGATCGCCAACAACGTGGTGGTGGCGACGATCGCCGATCAGCCGAGCGGTCCGCTGGCGAGCTTCACGGCCTCCGGCCTCACGGCGGGTCCGCCCGAGCAGACGGCGATCCGCGGCGTGGTGCTGGACAATGAAAACGAGCCGGTGCCGGGAGTGACGCTGCGCATCCTGGATACGCCGGTGACCGCGCGCACCGATGCGGCGGGTACCTTCGTGGTCCATGGCGCTCCGGTGGGCACGGTGCGGTTGGTGGTCGACGGCTCCACGGCCGAGCGGCCGGGCTCCTGGCCGGACTTGGAGTTCGTGGTCACCACGATCTCCGGCCGCGAGGTGGAGATGAACGGGCCGATCTTCTTGCTGCCGCTCGATCTCGCCCACGGCGTTCAGGTCGACGAGACCCGCGGCGGCACGATCACGTTGCCGGACCTGCCAGGCTTCTCTCTGGAGATCGCACCCGGCTCCGTGACCTTCCCAGGCGGTGGCAAGAGCGGCGTGGTCAGCGTCACGGCCGTCCATTCGGACAAGGTGCCGATGGTGCCCAACTTCGGCCAGCAGCCGCGCCTCATCGTCACCATCCAGCCGGCGGGCGCGCGCTTCGACCCGCCGGCGCGGCTGACGCTGCCCAATGTCGAAGGACTGGCGCCGGGAGAGGTCACGGAGCTCTACTCGTTCGACCACGACCTGGGGCACTTCGTGAGCATCGGTCCCGGCACGGTCAGCGCCGACGGCTCGGTGATCGTCTCCAACCCCGGCGTCGGCATCGTCAAGGCAGGCTGGCATTGCGGCGGCAACCCGTCGAGCTCGGGCACGACCCATCAGTGCGAAAAGTGCAGGAAATGCGTGGACGACTGCTGCAAGCCCGACCCGGGCCAGAACGGCTCGAGCTGCGACGACAAGGATAAGTGTACGGTCAACGACAAGTGCAACAACGGCGTCTGCAAGGGCGAGACGGTGAAGGTGAGGATCACCAAGGCGCCGCCGTTCGTCTGCGTGGGCAACAGCAAGCAGGTGCAGGCGACGATTACACCGAGCGGCCGGACCATCACCTGGAAGAGCCTCCAGCCGGGCAACCTCACCATCGCCGGCAGCGGCACGTCCGCGACGGTCACCGGAGTCAAAAAAGGTTCGGCCACGATCGAGGCCGCCGACTCGCAGACCGACTGCAACAAGGACTCGCGGTCCATCCGCGTGGTGGACATGAGCGACTTCGACGGTATGTTAGGCGAGAGAAGCTGGTGCGTCATGGTTGGGTCTCAGGATGCTTTGATTGCCGCCGCCTGTTTCCGAGCCCGGAGCATTGCCCGCGAGGTCGTCGACTGGCAGCTGCGGACCTTCCATGGCGCCTGCGTGCGCACGAACGGTACCGTCGAGGGGACGGTGGCCGACGCGGCGCGCCACGCCTATCTTTCCTGTGCCCTGTACCGCGACCCCCTGACCGGACCCTACGCGGAGACCATCCTCAACCTGCACGAGCAGAACGCGGATCAGGACTGCACGGACCACGAGCAGGACGTCAACAACAATGAAGTCGGCCGGTCGAATGCCGGATCGGGTGTCGATTGCGCCCAAGCGGCGCTGCAGTCGCTCGCCTCCGGCAGCCTGCAGATCAACAATCCACCTCCAGCGGGGACCGTCTGCCCATGAGAACCGCAACAAGAAGTTGGAGATCGTCCGCCGGCGCCTGGCTCGCCGCCATGGCGGTGATGCTTTGGTCAGCCTCGATCGTCAATTGCGCGGACCGGCAGAATCCATCCGCCGATCCCTTCCCGTCGATGCTACGGGGCTTGCGCATCGGCATGTCCGAGCAGGAGCTCCTGGCGGCCCGTCCGGAGGCGGAGAAGTTCGAGATCCTGGAGGAGCGGGAGTCCGAGAAGAACGACCCCAATCCCCTCTACATGGAAGGCTTCTCCGGATCGCCCTTCTTCGACACGGCCATGTACTCGTTCTGCGAACGCAAGCTGTGCCTGGTGACGCTGTCCGCGGTGGGCCGGGGGGATGGCTTCGCCGGCCGCCAAGCGAAAGTGCTGCAAGGTGCCCTGCGCAAATGGGGGCCGAATCCTGAGCATCTCCTCAGCTTGCGAGAAGCAGCTCTCGATCCCGCCGCGCAGATGAGCCTGGAGCACTCACAAGTCGAGCCGCGCAAGCGCGGCGTCCTGCTCTGGACGGTGGGTCGCCTTCGGGTGCTCGCCGTCTTTGCGCCGCAGGAGGCCCGCCAGGCAGGCAGGCGCGGGCGGCTGGGCGAGATCGGCGTCACCATCACCGACCCGCAGCTCCTCTCCAAGGAGCAACGCCAGATCTTCTTCGAATCGCTGGCGCCGGTGCGATCCGCGTCGGATGCCGAACTCTTCGACCTGTTGAACCGGCAGGCCGAGCCTCCTCTCTTCGAGTGAGCCCGAGGGACATGGCCATGGCAAAGGCAATTCGGGTCGGGATCGCGCTGCTGACCGTCTCGCTGCCTCTGTTGGCGCAGACGCCGGTGTCCTTGGAGCTGAGCTCTCCCAAGCGCGTCCTCGCCCCTGGTGAGATCATTCAGCTCCAGCTCATCGGAACCTTCGCTGACGGCAGCCGGCAGGATCTTACATCCGCCAGCGGCACTTCGTACATCAGCTCGATCTTCGATGAGGACACGGTGCTCTCGGTCGATGAAGCGGGCCGGGTAACCGCTTTGGCCGAGGGCACGCAGCCTGTTTTCGCGTATTACCAGGATCTCTTCGCCATGGTGGCCCTCTCGGTGTCGACCAGTCCCGATACCGACCTCGATGGGATACCGGATGATTTCGAGTCCCAAAATGGTCTGAGCTCCTCTGACCCGGCCGACGCTCTTTCCGACGCCGACGCGGACCGTCTGACCGCGCTGCAGGAGTTCATCGCCGGCACCGATCCCCGCAACGGCGACACCGACGGCGACGGCATCGTCGATGGCGACGAGGTGCAGGCCGGGCTCCTGCCGACGAAGGCCGACACCGACGGCGACGGTCTCTCCGACGGCGAAGAGCGGCGCATCGGAACCGATCCGGGCAAGCTGGATACCGACGACGATGGCATCGCCGACGGCGACGAGGTGGCGGCGGGCACCGACCCGCGGACGCCGGAGCCCCCGATCGATGGCCGGGAGGTCCTGGAGCTCAACTCGACCTGCACAGTCAGCGTGCTCAACCGCACCGCTCGGGTGCAGGAGGACGGCTCCTGGGTCCTCCCCAACGTGCCCGCCAATCAGGGTCCCGTGCGGGTGCGGGCCACCTGCGTCGAGGACGGGGTGACCCGTTCCGGCCAGTCGGGCTTCGTCACCGTGCCGCCGAACGGCGTCCTGCGCGTGGCCGCGATCTCGTTCGCGGACCCTTCTCCCGTTCCCTTCAAGCTCTCTGTCCAGGCGGCGCGGACGGTTCTCGACGCCGCCGGGCAGAGCTCCCGGCTCGCAACGGTCGTGGCCTTCGCCGACGGCAGCACGCGGGACGTGACACCTTCCGCCTCCGGCACCAGCTACCGCTCGAGCAATCCGGCGGTCGCCTCCGTCGATGCCGAGGGCTTGGTGACGGCTCACGTCAGCGGCAATGTGCTGATCAGCGCGCTCAACGAAGGCGCCCTCGGAGTCGTGGCGATCGAGGTCCGCCTCGGCGGTGACAGCGACGGCGACGGCCTGCCCGATGATTGGGAGCTGGCCAACGGACTCGATCCCAACAGCGCCGCCGACGCCTTCAAAGACGCCGATGGCGACGGGCTCTCCTCTCTGGAGGAGTTCGGCCGCGGTCTCGACCCGCAGCGGGCCGACACGGACGGCGACCGTCTCCTCGATGGGCAGGAGTCGGCCTACGGCACCAACCCGCTGCTCTTCGATACCGATGGCGACCAGGTCGGGGACGGCCTCGAGGTCCTGGCGGCCAGCAACCCGCTCGACCCGAACAGCGTCAACCTCGGGCCGATCTTGCAGTCGCTGGCGGTGCAGCCGACCTCGTTCACCCTGGTCTTTAACACGGCGATTGGCGAAGTCTCGCGCCGCCTCACCGTCACCGCGATGTTGATCGATGGCACCGAGATCGGCGCGCGCTCGCGGCGCTATGGCACCAACTACAGCTCCAGCGACCTCGCAGTGGCGAGCTTCGGCGCCGAGGACGGCGTCGTCTTCGCGGGACAGGACGGCACCGCGACGGTGACGGTGACGCTAGGGGCGCGGTCGGCCCAGACCTCGGTTCACGTCGAGACCTTCACGCCGGCGCCGCTGTCGTTCCTCGCTCTCTCCGGCTTCCCGAACGGCGTCGCGGTGGCCGGTGACACGGCCTACGTCGCTTCCGGCGGCGCCGGCCTGCACGTCGTCGACGTGACCGATCTGGCCCACCCTGTGCGGCTCGCGACGCTCGCCCTCCCGGGAAATGCCAACGACGTGCAGGTCGCCGGCGGCTACGCGTACGTTGCGGCGGGCTCGGCCGGCCTCCAGATCGTCGACGTGCAGGACCGGGCGCATCCGCGCCTGGTCGGCGCCGTGGACACGCCGGGCGACGCCACTGACCTCGCTGTGCGGGGCACCAAGGTCTACGTGGCCGACGGTCCGGCAGGGCTCCAGGTGATCGACGCGGCTGTGCCCTCGGCGCCGGTGCGTGTCGGCAGTATCGACACGCCCGGCAATGCCCGCGGCATCGATGTCGTGGACGATCTCGCCGTCGTGGCGGACGGCTTCGGCGGCGTGCGCGTGATCGGCGTCGCCGATCCGTCGGCTCCGGTCCTGCTCGGCTCGACCCACACCCGCGGCACTCGGTCGCAAGCCGCCGCGGTCGCCGTGCGCGGCCGTCTCGCCTATGTGGCGGACGGCGACGGCTATCTCGGCGGGCTGCGAGTGATCGATTTCCAGAACCCGACGACTCCGGTGGTCGTCGGCACCTCCACCGACGCGTTCGGCCTGATGAAGGTGGCGCTCGACGGCGGGTATGCGCTGTTCGCCGACTACTACTACCCGAACGCGGTGCCGGTTTTCGAGATCGGCGCCTTGCCTCGCTTTACCGCTGTGCTCAACTTCTATCAGGCGCCGAGCTTCCGCGACGACAACGGCAACGGCATCGCGGTGCGCGGCGACGGCGTGGTGTTCATGGTCGGCACCCTGTGGGACATCCGCGACAACGGCGCGTGGGGCAACGGCGGCCTGCACATCGGCCGCTGGCGGCTCGGGGGCGATGACCTCGGCGTGGCGCCGGAGGTCGCACTCACCGCACCGGCGGCAGGGGCCACGGTGCGCGAGCGCTCGCTCCTCACCCTGCGCGCCACGGCGTCCGACGACGTGCGCGTCGAGTCGGTCCAGTTCCTGGTCGATGGCCAGCCGGTGACTCGCGTCTACCGGCCGCCATACGAGGCGACCTTCCGCGTGCCCGTCGGTGCTTCGTCCCTGCGCATCGGCGCGGTGGCCGCCGACCTCGCGGGCAACCAGGGGACGGCTCAGGAGATCACGGTCAACGTGATTCCGGACAACAGACCGACCGTCAACCTCCTGGCGCCGTCGGCAGCGGTGCCGATCGTCGAGGGGACGACCATCAGCGTCGCTGCCGAGGCCACCGACGACGTGCAGGTGGCGTCGGTCGACCTGCGGGTCAATGGCACTTCCCGCCGGCTGGCGCTCACGCCGCCGTACCGGGTCGATGTCCAGGTGCCGGTCGGGCCCTCGCAGATCACGGTCGAGGCGGTCGCCACCGACAGCGCCGGCCAGACGGCGACGACCGGCATGGTGCCCTTCCCGGTGGTGGACGTCCCGCCGCCCGTGGTGGCGATCACCGCGCCGGCCAGCGGCACTGAGGTCACCCAAGGCGCGACCATCCGCGTCACGGCCTCGGCATCCAGCGATCTCGCGGTGGCGAGCGTCCGGCTCCTGGTCAATGGCCAGCCGACCCCCAACGACACGCTGGCACCTTTCGAGTTCAACGTCGTAGCTCCGACCTCGGGAACCGAGCTCCATCTCGCGGCGGTGGCGACCGATACCCTCGGCCAGACCACGACCTCGTCCGAGGTGGTTCTCACCCTAGTCCCCGACCCCGGGACGACCGTCGTCGGGTCGGTGGTGCTGGAGGACGGCCAGGCGGTGCCGGGCGCCGCCGTCGTCTGCCGCGGCGTCTCCGGCCAGTCGGCCGCCAACGGCTCCTTCACCCTCAGCGGAGTCCCGACGGTTGCCGCGATCACCTGCTCGGCCACCGCGACCAATGCACAGGGAACGCCGCTCATCGACAGCTCGGCCAGCGTGGCACCGGTGCTCGGAGGTGTCACCGAGGTCGGACCGATCACGATCGCCGAGTCGCTGTTCATCACCGACCTGGGCACCAATACGAACCTGGGAGATGATCAGGCGGTTCTCGTCAACCTGCCGTTCCCGTTCCCCTTCATGGGCCAGACCTATACGCAGGTTTACCTCAACACCAATGGAAATCTGACGTTCGGCAAAGGCAGCACGGACTGGACCGAGAGCGGCAGCGAGCTCATCACCGGCAACCGCGACATCGGTCTGAGCGGCGTTGGGCCGGCGATCGCAGTCTTCTGGGATGATCTGCTGCCGCTGATCTCCTCTTCCTCCGCCGCCGAGCCCGGCGACTACTACCGGTTCACGGGCGCAGCAGGAGACGCGATGACTGCTGAAGTGAGCGCGCAGCGCGAGGGCTCGAGCCTCGATTCGCTGCTCACGCTCTACAATGCCCAGGGCACGGCGCTCGCTTCGAACGACGACTTCGTCGGCCTGGATTCCCGAATTGCCTTCACCCTGCCGGCGGCAGGGACCTACTACTTACGCGTCGTCGACCTGGGCGGCCGTGGCGGGTCGAGCTTCTTCTATCACCTGACCCTGAGCGGCAGCGGTGCGCCGCTGCACGACGCCGGCAGCGAGGTCGAGCCCAACGACACGATCGCGAGCGCCAACCCGATTGCCTACGGCGACCGGATCGCCGGCGTGATCAGCCTCGCCAACTCCTCTCAAACGGCGAAAAACCTTTACTTCAACAACCAGCTCCCCGGCCGCTTCGTGGTGACCTGGAACCAGGTTCCTGAATACCGGCTGGGCGGCTCGAACACCGCCCAGTTGGCCCTGTTCCAGGACGGGCGCATCCAGATGGGCTACAACGGCGTGACCTCGGACGACGCCCTGGTCGGCATTGCGCCGTCCAATAGCGGTCCGGCGCTCGAGGTCGACCTTTCGGCCGACACGCCGCTCAGCACCGGCCCCGGCACCGCAGTCTTCGAGGAGTTCGACGGTCCGGTCGGTCCGGACGGTACGGGCGAAGATCCGCCGGGCACTCGCCCGTTCGACCTCGACGGTCGCGTGCTGGTCTTCACGCCGAACGCCGCGGGCGGCTACGACGTGCGCCTGACCGGCGCGCCGCGGGTGGCCAGCGGGAGCGTGGCTCTGAAGTCGGTCAAGGCGGCCGCCGAGGATGTGACGTCGGGCGTGGTCGAGGGCACGGTGGTGATCGAGGGGCATGGGCCGTTCGACGGTCGCACGGTGGTGGTCACCTCGTCGGCCGATGCGAGCTGGGAGGCGCAGACGACGACCGACGCCGAGGGACGCTTTCACGTCGAGGGCGTGCCGCCGGGCGGCGTCAACGCGGCGGTCTTCCTTGGCGGCAACTTGAGCTCCCACGCGGCCGGCGTTCTCACGGACGGCGGCCGTCTGGTCCTCGAGCTACGTCCGGCCTCTGTGAAGCCGAAGCCATGATGACGAAGCGATCGTCGCGCGACCGGTCCGGCCTGAGCCGCCGAGGCTTCCTGGCAGGGGCTGCGGGTCTGGGTGGTACCGCTCTCCTGTCCGGCGGCGTCCGCCTCGATCCGGCGGAGGCCGCGAGCCGGCCTGCCGCGGGACGTCCTCCTTCATCGGCGTCCGACCGTCTGGCCGAAGCCTTCGAGGTCCGCCGCAAAGCCGCCGAGCAGGCGCGCAGCCTCGGTCGGGCGCGGGAGAACATCAACGGTGACGAGTCTAACCTGCCGCGCCGCATCGCCTGCTACTCCAAAGGACTGCCGCACGACAAGAACGGTGAGCCCGATCTCAAGGCCTATGATGTGCTCCTCAAGGCGCTTAAGAGCGGTGAGCCCGAGGACTTCGAGCGCGTCCCCCTCGGCGGCTTCGTCAAGCTCGCCAATCCCCAGGCGGCCCTGGCGTTCGACCTCGTGGGGCCGGACGGCTGCCAGGTGGCGCTCGCACCGCCGCCGGGCTTCTCGAGCGCCGAGCAGGCGAGCGAGTTGGTGGAGCTCTACTGGCACGCTCTCGCCCGCGATATACCGTTCGCGGAGTACGGCGCGAACCCGCTGATCCAACAAGCGGCCGAGGATCTGTCGCGGCAGAGCGCCTTCCAGGGGCCGAGGGAAGGTGGCCGCGTCACCCCGGCCACCCTCTTC
Source organism: Thermoanaerobaculia bacterium (assembly GCA_035637095.1). Classification (GTDB taxonomy): domain Bacteria; phylum Acidobacteriota; class Thermoanaerobaculia; order Multivoradales; family UBA5704; genus UBA5704. The sequence goes on along the minus strand of DASPXX010000070.1, from coordinate 21,061 downwards.
CGCGGCAGCTCCGCCGGCGACCTCAACGGACCTTATCTCTCACAGTTCCTGTGGAAGACCCTGCCGTTCACGCCGATCAAGGTCGAGCAGAAGATCCGCACGGCGGTGCCGGGCGTCGACTACATGACCACCTTCGAGGAGTGGCTCGGCATCCAGAACGGCGCCATCAGCGGAGTCAACCGGTTCGACGACAAGCCGCGCTACATCCGCAACGGCCGCGATCTCGGGGAGTACGTCCACCGGGACTTCACCTATCAGGCCTTTCTGGGCGCCTGCCTGGCGGCGCTCAAGATGGGCACCCTTCCCGACGGCGGCAACCCCTACAAGCACTCGCGCACGCAGTCCGGCTTCACGACCTTCGGCCAGCCGTACCTCCTCTATCTGATCGCCGTGGTGACCCAGGTGGCGCTCAAGGCCTGCTGGTACCAGAAGTGGATGGTCCATCGCCGCCTGCGGCCGGAAGAGTACGGAGGCCGGGTCGAGGGCCACCTGCGGAAGCTGGTGGAGTACCCGCTGCACGCCGATCTCCTCGCCTCGGCAGCGTTGGAGGAGGTCCGCCGGCGCGAGGGCACCGCCCTCCTGCCGCAGGCCTATCCTGAAGGGTGTCCCACCCATCCCTCCTATCCAGCCGGACACGCGGTCATCGCCGGCGCCTGCGTCACCGCCCTCAAGGCCTGCCTCGACGAATCACACGAGATCCCGGAGCCCGTCGTGGCAAGCGCCGACGGTCTCGCGCTGGAGCCCTTCCACGGTCCTGCCCTGACGGTCGGGGGTGAGCTCGACAAGCTGGCGAGCAACATCGCACTCGGGCGCGACTTCGCGGGGCTGCACTGGCGCTCGGACGGCAGCGAAGGGCTGAAGCTGGGCGAGGCCGTGGCCATTGCTGTGCTCGAGGAGATGCATCTCACCGGCAACGAGCTGTTCGCCGGCTTCAGCCTGCGCCGCTTCGACGGCACCCGCGTCTCCGTGGGTTGAGCGGTCCCCTGCGCTATGATCCCCGCCCATGAAGGCGGCCATCCTCGCGGTCGGCTCGGAGCTCCTCGGTACCGAGCGGCTGGACACCAACTCGCTGCGTCTCACCCGGGTGCTCGACCGCCACGGCGTCGAGCTGCGCGCCAAGGGCGTGCTCGGCGACTCGGAGGAGGACATCGCCGCCGAGCTGCGCCGCTTCCTCGACCGCTTCGACCTCGTCCTGGTCACCGGCGGTCTCGGCCCCACGGCCGATGACGTGACCCGCGAGGCCGCGGCGGCCGCTCTGGGGCGCGGGCTGCATACGGACGAAGGGGTCGAGGCGGCGATCGAGCGCCGCTTCCGCGAGCTCGGCTGGCGCATGCCCGAGGTCAACCGCCGCCAGGCGGTGATCGTCGACGGCGCCGAGGTGATCGCCAACCGCCGCGGCACCGCGCCCGGCCAACGGATCGTCACGGAACGAGGCGCGACCCTGTTCCTGTTTCCGGGTGTGCCTGTGGAGCTCGACGGCATGATCGCGGACCACCTGGAGCCCTGGCTCGCCGAGCGCTCCGGCGGCGTTGGCCGCGAAACCGTCACGCTCAAGGTCACCGGTCTCCCCGAATCGATGGTGGAGGAGCGGATCGCCCCGGCTTACGCCGAGTTCGGCCGCGAGTGCATCACGATCCTCGCGAGCCCCGGGGACATCCGGCTGTGCGCCACCGCCGAGGGGCCCGAGCCGGAGCGCCGCCGGCACCTGGCGGCGATGAGCGCGCGCCTCGCCGAGCTGGCCGGTCCGGCCGTCTATGCCCTGCGCGAGGAGGACACCATGGAGAAGATCGTGGGTGCTCTGCTGCGCAAGGCCGGCGCCACGCTCACCCTGGCCGAGTCGTGCACCGGTGGCCTGGTCAGCGAGCGGCTCACCCGCGTGCCGGGGAGCAGCGACTACTTCCTGGGCGGCGCGGTGACCTATACGAACGAGCTCAAGACCCGGCTGGTGGGAGTCCCGGCCGAGCTGATCGCCGAGCACGGCGCCGTCTCCGAGCCGGTCGCCCGGGCCATGGCCGAGGGGGTGCGTCGCGAGCTGGGAAGCGACTACGGCATCGGCATTACGGGCGTGGCCGGGCCGGATGGTGGCAGCGAAGCCAAGCCGGTCGGCACCGTCCATCTCGCCCTGGCGGGACCCAATGGAGAGACCGACCACCGCCAGGCGCGCTTCCCGGGCGACCGCGAGCGCATCCGCTGGTTCGCCAGCCAGCTCGCCCTGGAGATGCTGCGCCGCCGTCTGCTGAGGATCCCGCTATGATTCCCCCTCTCCCGGATGGCGGGGGGGCGATGGGAGAGGGGGTCAGGGGGTGAGGCTCTTCGTCGCCATGGAGATCCCCGAAGCCGTGCGCCGCGAGGTGGCGCGCCGGGTCGCCGGTCTGCGCGAGCGCCTGCCGCGCGCCCGCTGGGTCGATGTTGAGAACATCCACCTGACCCTGCTCTTCCTCGGCCAGGTGGACGACGCGAAGGTCCCTGCCCTCGCCGCGGCCCTGCGCGAGGCCTTCGCGAAACATCCACCTCTGGACCTGCGCCTCGCCGAGGCCGGGACCTTCCCGCCGCGCCGGCCGGCCCGGGTCGCCTGGGTGGGGATGGAGTCGCCAGGCGATCTCGCGGCGCTTCATAGGGACATCACGGCTGCGGCTGTGGAGACGGTCGGCTTCGAGCCCGAGGAGCGCCCGTTCCATCCCCACGTCACCCTGGCGCGCTGCGAGCCCAACTGGCCGCGCGATGCCGCCGACAAGTTTGTCGCGGCCTTCCCCGGAACGATCGGCCAGCCGTGGACCGCCGAGCGGGGCGTTCTGATGGAAAGCAAGCTCAGCCCGCGCGGCGCCCGGTACGGCATCGCCGCCGAGCTTCCGCTGTCCGGAGGCGAGGAGTGAGAGGAACCACCGGGCTGGCTCTGGTTGCCGCGGCCTATCTGCTGGGCTCGGTCTCGTTCAGCTTCCTGATCGTCAAGATCAAGGAAGGCAAGGACGTGCGCCGCGTGGGGAGCGGCAACGCCGGGGCCACCAACGTGATGCGCGCCTCGGGGCTCGGCGCCGCGGTCCTGGCGCTGCTCCTCGACCTCGGCAAGGGGATGGCCGCGGTGCTGGGTACGCGCCTCCTCGACGCGCCGCCGCCGGTGGTGGGCGGCGCGGCGTTCGCCGTGGTCCTGGGGCACGTCTTCCCGCTCTTCCTCGGCTTCCGCGGCGGCAAGGGGGTGGCGACCGCGGCCGGAGCGTTGGGAGCGCTGGAGCCCATGGCCATGCTCGCGACCCTGGCCGTGTTCATCTCGGTGGTCGTCTGGAAGCGCTACGTCTCACTCGGCTCGGTCGTGGCGGCGCTCGTCTTCCCGCTGCTCGCCTGGGCCGGAGACCGCCTGGGTTGGGTGGTCAGCGATCCCTCGGTCGTCGTCGCCTCGGCGGCGATCGCGATGCTCGTCCTGTTCCGGCACCGCTCCAATCTGGCGCGCCTGCGCCGGGGGGCCGAGCCGCGCCTGGGAGAGAGAGCGGCATGAACGGCACCCCAACGACCTTGGGCGTCCTCGGAGCGGGCTCCTTCGGCACGGCCCTGGCCGTCCATCTCGGCAAGGCCGGCGGGCACCCCGTCCACCTCTGGGCGCGCAACCCGGAGCTCGCGGCGCGCATGGCCGAGGAGCGCCGGAATCCCGAGTACCTGGAAGAGGTCGAGCTGCCGCCCGAGGTGGTGCCGACCGCGGACCTCGAAGCGCTCGCGGGCTGCGAGCTGATCCTGGTCGCCGCGCCGTCGCACGGCTTCCGCGACGTGCTGCGGGCCTTCCTGCGCGCCCATCCGGGCCGGCGCCGCATCCAGCTCGTCTCAGCGGCCAAGGGGATCGAGACCGAGACCCTGGCGCGGATGAGCCAGGTCGTCTTCGAGGAGACCATGGCCGCGGACCGCGAGGTGCTCTTCGCCGTGCTCTCGGGACCGACCTTCGCCCTGGAGCTGGCGAAGGGGATGCCCACCGTCGCCGCGATCGCCTCGGAGGACGCGGGCTTTGCCACCGCAATCCGCGAGTCGCTCTCCACCCCCTCCTTCCGCCTCTACTCCTCCTCCGACGTGGTCGGGGTGGAGCTGGGCGGCGCGGTGAAGAACGTCATCGCGATCGCGGCAGGCACGGTGAGCGGCCTGGGCTTCGGCTCCAACACTCTGGCCGCCCTGATCACCCGCGGCCTCCACGAGATCACCCGCCTGGGGATCGCCTACGGCGGCCAGCCGCGCACCTTCGCGGGTCTCGCCGGCCTCGGCGACCTGGTGCTGACCTGCACGGGGAGCCTGTCCAGGAACCGCCGCACCGGCCTCGACCTGGCCGCCGGCAAGACCCTGGAGCAGATCACCGGCGGCACGCACTTCGTCTCGGAAGGGATCCGCAACTCGATCGCCGTCGCCCGCGTCGCCGCCGCCCGCGGGGTCGAGATGCCGATCACCGAGCAGATGGTGCAGGTGATGTATGAAGGCAAGGACCCGCGCAAGGCCTGCGAGGAGCTGATGACCCGCGGCCTCAAATCGGAGACCGAGCTCTGAGCTCGAATGAAAGATATGTCCGATCACCAGACCGTCCTCATCCTCGACTTCGGCAGTCAGTTCACCCAGCTCATCGCGCGCCGGGTGCGCGAGAACCGCGTCTACTGCGAGGTCCATCCGTTCGACCTGCCGGTCGAAGAGATCCGTCGCCGGCGGCCCATCGGCCTGATCCTCTCGGGCGGACCGCAGAGCGTCTACGAAGCGGGCGCCCCGACGGCTGAGCCCGCCCTCTTCTCCCTCGGCATCCCGGCGCTCGGCATCTGTTACGGCATGCACGTGATGGCGCATCGCCTGGGCGGCTCGGTCGAGGGCTCGACCCACCGCGAGTACGGGCGGGCGGAGATCGCCATCGTGGAGCCGGGGCAGCTGTTCCAGGGACTGTCGGACTGCGAGACGGTCTGGATGAGCCACGGCGACCGGGTGGGCGACCTTCCGGCGGGGTTCCGGGTGACCGCCAGCACCGAGAACGCGCCGGTGGTCGGCTTCGAAAATCCCGAGCGGGGCTTCTACGGCATCCAGTTCCACCCCGAGGTGTCGCACACCGTCTCGGGCTCCGAGATCCTTCGCAACTTCCTCTCCGGCGTCTGCGGCGCCCGCGGCGACTGGCGCATGTCCTCCTACCTGGACGAGGCGGTCGCCGCCGTGCGTGAGCGGGTTGGAGACAGCCGGGTGATCTGCGCCCTGTCGGGAGGGGTCGACTCCTCGGTGGTCGCGGCGCTCCTGAACCGCGCGGTGGGGGAGCGCTCGACGTCGATCTTCGTCGACCACGGCCTTCTGCGCAAGGACGAGGCGGCGCAGGTGACGCGCACCCTGCGCGACGCCCTGGGGGTGCCGCTCGTGGCGGTGGACGCCGGAGCCCGCTTCCTCGGCGAGCTCGCCGGGGTCGAAGACCCCGAGCGGAAGCGCAAGATCATCGGCCGCGTCTTCATCGACGTCTTCAGAGACGAGGCGAAGAGCATTGAGGGGGCGCGCTACCTGGCCCAGGGGACGCTCTATCCGGACGTCATCGAGTCGGTCTCGGTCAAAGGTCCGTCGGCGGTAATCAAGACCCACCACAACGTCGGAGGGCTGCCCGAGGAGCTGGGCTTCGAGCTGATCGAGCCGCTGCGCTCCCTGTTCAAGGACGAGGTGCGGCAGCTCGGCCGCGAGCTGGGCCTGCCCGAGGCGATCATCGGCCGCCACCCGTTCCCCGGCCCGGGTCTCGCCGTGCGCATCCTGGGCGAGGTGACGGCCGAGCGGATTGCCCTCCTTCAGGAGGCGGACGCCATCTTCCTCAACGAGCTCCGCGAGAGCGGCTGGTACGACAAGACGAGCCAGGCCTTCGCGGTGCTCCTGCCGGTCAAGAGCGTGGGAGTGATGGGGGATTACCGCACCTACGAGAACGTGGTCGCCCTGCGCTCCGTCGAGACGCAGGACTTCATGACCGCGGACTGGAGCCCGCTCCCCTACGATCTCCTCGGCCGGGTGGCCAACCGCATCGTGAACGAGGTCAAGGGCGTCAACCGCGTCGTCTACGACGTGACCAGCAAGCCGCCGGCGACGATCGAATGGGAGTGACCTCACCCCCTCGGTCCCCCTCTCCCATCGCCCCCCCTTCCCCCGGGAGAGGGGGAGGTCGCGAGATCGTTAGCTTGTGAGAGGGCGGGGGCTTCCCCCTCTCCCGGTCGGCGGGGGGGCGATGGGAGAGGGGGACCGAGGGGGTGAGGTCCCAGGGCGCGGGCAACAGCGAGATCAGCCGTCCTCGCGCGGCGACTCGGCCTTCGTCTCCGGCGGCGGCACCCAGCCAGCCTTCCATGCTGCCTGAAAGACTTCTTCGAGGACGCTTTCGGGCTCATCGAAGACCCGGTCATTCGGAATGCGCAGGACCCCGTGCGGCGCCTCCGGGGGCCCCGGGCCTCCACGGTCCTGGAGAGGGTCGAGGACCCGCTTTGCCCGCCGGCGTCTACCATCGGGTCTCTCGCGGCACTCTGGAAATGGGGGATCAGCCCTGACGACCGCGGGTGCGGGTCACGAGCTGATCCGAACAGGAGGACGGGATGATTTGTCCTGAGTGTGGGCTGGAGTACGAGAACGATGTCGCCGACTGCGCGGGGTGCGAAGTGCCTCTGGTGGAAGAGGCGGCGGATGGGGTGGAGGAGATCGAGTTCGCGCCTCTGGTCGAGAGCACGGACGTCGCGTACTTCGGCCTGGTAACGGAGCGGTTGGAGGAGGTGGGGATCCCCTGGTTCGTTCAGGGCGAAACGTCGCTGGGTGTGCTCCCCAGAGACGGTGGAGACCTGGGGGAGCACGGCGATGAGGTGGTCACCATCTACGTCGCCGAGACTCGGTTCCGCCAGGCCCGTCAGCTCGTGCGGGACCTCGATCCGGTCGGAGCCGGGACCGACGGCTGAGGCGGTCTTTCCTCGACAGGGCCCGGGCGCGCCGCCCGCAGCTCGATCCTGGTGAGCTTCTCCGGATTCTTGTCGAGCTCCCGGGCCAGCCGGGCGGCGATGCTGCGCTGCAGCTTGCGGCGCGCCTCCTCGTCCGGAGTCTTGCTGAGGTCGATCCAGCCTCCGGCGGTCCGGCCGTGGCCCCCGCCCTTGCCGCGGCGCTCGAGCAGGCGGTGCATCAGGGAGCCCGCCTCGGCCCGCGGATTCGTGGTGCGGATCGACAGATAGAGCCGGTCCTGATAGAAGCCGGTGCACAGCGCCCAGGTCTTGCCTTCGAGACGCAGCAGCAGGTCGGCGATCTCCGGCACGATGTCGGGTTGCTCGACGGCGCCGAGGTGGCTGACGACCAGGGTGCCCACCGACTCCAGGTTCTCCAGCGCGTCGTGCAGGTTGGCGAAGTAGGTGAGCGGCAGGCGCGGGCTCTGGATGCGCGCCAGCAGCCGGTGATCGGCGCGCGGGAAGAACAGGTCGTAGATCGCCTTGTCCCGCCCGGTGAACTCGCGGGCGAAGTCCTGGGTCTCCGACCGGATTGCGTAGATCAGTGCGGTCGCCTCGGCGTGCGTCGGCTGGATGCCGGCGGCCAGCATGTATTCGGCGAGGATGGTGGCCGTCGCCCCATACTCCGGCCGGATGTCGAAGAACGGTCCGTTCTGCGTGTTCTGGCGCACCGGATGGTGGTCGATGACCACGTCGGGCAGGAGGCGCGGCGGGAGCTGGTTGTTGCCGCTCTTCGGCTGCGTGTCGACCAGGGCGAAGCCGCGGTAGCTTTTGAGCGAGAGGCCGCGGACATGGACGAACGGCAGCCGCAGGGCGTGGAGCATCTCGCGGTTCTCCGCCCGTCCGACGATGCCGCCGTAGGCCAGGGTGACGTTGTGCTTGAAGGCGGTGCGGATCACGCGTCCCAGGATGAGCGCCGAGGCGAGCGCGTCCGGGTCCGGGTTGTCGTGGGTGAGGACGAGCCAGGGCGCGCCCTTGCCCCGCCGCTGGACGGTCTCCTTCAGCCGGGCGTAGTTTTCCTGGCTGAGACTGGCCCGGGTGGTCTCGGTGATCATGAGCCGCCGATTGTACTGGAAGATCGGCGTGTTACCATTGCGCCCCGCGCTATGATCCAAGAGCTCTTCCACATCGGATCGTTCTCGATCAGCCCTTTCGGGGTGATGCTGGTCTTCGCCTTCCTGGGCAGCTACCTGCAGCTGCGCTGGGGGCTGCGCAAGCACGGCATCGGCGATGAGGAGGATGCCAGCGCCCTGGTGTTCGCCGCGGGGGTGGGTGGGATCGTCGGCGCCAAGGTCTACTATGCCATCTTGAACACCGACTGGCACCTGCTCTTCGACCGCTCGGGCCTGGTCTGGTACGGCGGCTTCATCCTGGGAGCCCTGGCGGTCCTCTTCACCCTGCGTCGCCGCCAGCTCCCGGGCTGGGAGACGGCCGACGCCGTGGTGCCGGCCCTGGCTCTCGGCTATGCCATCGGCCGCATCGGCTGTTTCCTGGTGGGCGACGACTATGGCCGTCCGACCAACCTCCCCTGGGGGGTCGCCTTTGCGCACGGCCTGCCGTCGACAACGGCGGGCGAGCTGCGCCGGACTTTCGGCGTCGACATCCCCGCCTCCATCCCGGACACCGATCTGCTGCGCGTCCATCCCACGCAGCTCTACGAGACGCTGGCCGGCCTCGCCATCTGGGGCATCGGTCTCTGGCTGTTCCGCCGCGGCGCGCGGCCGGGCACGGTGGCCCTGGTGCTCCTCGCGCTCCTGGCGATCGAGCGCTTTCTGGTCGAGATCGTCCGCGTCAAGGACGACCGCTTCCTGGGTCCCTTCACCCTCGCCCAGGCGATCAGCGTCTGCGTGCTGCTGATCGTCGCGGTCGTCGGCTGGCTGCGCTTCCGCCGGCCTGCGGCGGCCGGGGTCTCGCGGCCGGCCTGACCCTTGCACCTTCCTCCCGTGGCGCGGCGGGTTCCTTCCAGACTCCTGACCATCGCCGGCTCGGATTCCGGCGGCGGGGCCGGCATCCAGGCGGATCTCAAGACCTTCGCGGCGCACGGAGCCTACGGGATGAGCGCGATCACCGCCCTGACCGCCCAGAACACCCGCGAGGTCCGGGCGGTCCATGCCGCCCCCCCGGATTTCGTGGCCGCCCAGATCGACGCGGTGTTCGAGGACATCGGCGTCGACGCCGTGAAGATCGGGATGCTGGCCGACGCGGATCTGGTGCGCGCCGTGGCCGGCCGGTTGCGCAGCCATCTCCGGGAGGCAGGAGGAATCCCCGTCGTGCTGGACCCGGTGATGATCGCCAAGAGCGGAGCGGCGCTGCTCGCGGACGAAGCCGTCGAGGCCCTGGTGGAGGAGCTGATTCCGTTGGCCACGCTGGTGACTCCGAACCTTCCCGAGCTCGCGCGCCTCACCGGCTTGCCGGTCCGAAGCGAGGAGGAGCGGCGGCGCGCCGCGGAGGCCCTCGCCGGCCGCGGTCCCGCGGTCCTCGCCAAGGGCGGACACGCCGAGGGGGAGGAGGTCGTGGATCTCCTGTTCGCCGGTGGGATGTGGCACCGGTTCGTCCACCCGCGGATCGAGACGGCCGCGACGCACGGCACCGGCTGTACGCTCTCGTCGGCCATCGCCGCGCGGCTCGGCCGCGGCGACGATCTGCCGCACGCTGTCGAAGGAGCGATCGCCTGGCTGCAGGGGGCCATGGCGGCGGCCTATCCGCTGGGGAGCGGCCATGGCCCTGTCGATCATCTGTACCAGTGGAGGGAGAGCGCGTGAGCAATACGGACGTTTTGGATCTTCTGGTGGTCGGCGCGGGGCCGACCGGGATCGCCATCGGTGCCGAGGCCTGCCGCAATGCTCTGTCGGTCCTGGTGGTGGACCGCGGACCGCTGACCGCCGCCATTCAGGGATATCCCACCTTCATGGAGTTCTTCACCACCCGCGACCGCCTGGAGATCGCGGACGTGCCGTTCACCATCGCCGAGGACAAGCCCACGCGGCGCCAGGCCCTGGCCTATTACCGGGCGGTGGTCGACCGCTACAAGGTTCCCCTGGCCCTCTACGAGGACGTCCTGGAGGTGCGCAAGGAGGGTGACGAAGTCGTGGTGCGCATGCCGAAACGCACGCTGCGCGCCCGGGCCGTGGCCATCGCCACCGGCTACTTCGGCCAGCCGCGGACGCTCGGCGTGCCCGGCGAGGACCTCCCCTGGGTGAGCCTCCGCTACAAGGAGGCCTACCCCCACTTCCAGCAGGACGTGGTGATCATCGGCGCCGGCAACACGGCGGCCGAGGCGGCGCTCGACCTTTGGCGCAACGGCGCCCGGGTGTCCATCGTGCACCGCGGGCCGCACGTCAGGCCAGGGGTGAAGTATTGGCTGAAACCGGATATCGAGAACCGCATCACCGAAGGCTCGATCCCCGCCCGCTTCCACACCCGGGTCCTCGCCTTCCGCGATGGCGAGGGGGTGGAGGTGGAGGGTCCCGGAGGAGTGGAGGTCCTGCCGGCCCAGGCGGCCTACGTGCTGATCGGCTATCTACCCGACGCCGACTTCGAGCGCCGCTGCGGCATCGAGATCGATCCCGAGACCCTGATCCCGACCTTCAATCCCGAGACCTGCGAGACGAACGTCCCGGGTCTCTACGTCGCCGGCACCCTCCAGGCCGGCCGTTGGACCGACCGCATCTTCATCGAAAACTCCAGGGATCATGGGCCAAGGATCGTGGAGCATCTCAAGGGGCGGCTCACGTCCTCCCCATAGGACGATCCGTCGCCGCCCCGACCTCCGGCGGGAACGGAAGACCTGCGGAACCCGCGTTTTTTCCGGGCACCCTTCTTGCGATCGCCCACCGTGTCCGCAGGTTTCCCAAAGAGGAGGAGGAACATGAACGTTCCCGCCAGATTGATCCCGTTGCTGGTCCTTGCCGTCGCGCTGCCGCTCGCCGCGCAGCCGGCTCCGGAAGGCGCCGATCTCGAGGTCGGCGAGTCGATCGATGTCCGGGTGGTCAACGTGGAGGCGGTCGTCACCGACTCTCACGGCCAGCACATCAAGGGTCTGAATTCCGCGAGCTTCCGCCTGCTGGTCGACGGCAAGGAGGTCCCCATCGACTACTTCACCGAGATCCGGAGCGGCTCGGCGGTTGCGGCGGGAGGCGAGGGACCGGCTGCTCCGGTGACCGGGACGGTGGGCCGCAACGTGCTGGTCTTCATCGACCAGAGCTATTCGGTGCAGGCCCAGCTCGCCCTCGTCCTGCGCCGGCTCGAGAAGGACCTCGCCGGCCTCGGCCCCGAGGACCAGGTCGCGCTGGTCGCCGCCGACGGCGAGGGGCACCTCAAGATCCTGACCGGCTGGACGTCCGATGCGTCCCGGCTGCATACCGTCCTCGATCAGGTCCGGCGGCAGCCCACGGACGGGGCGCAGCTGCGCGTCGCGCTCGACAGAATCGAGAGCGACCGTATCCTGCGCAACAGTGTGGACAACACCGGCGCCTTGGGCGACCCGACCAGCCTGAGCGGGTCCGAGGAGGGGCACTGGTGGGATCTCCGCGAGGCGACCCAGCCCGGAAGGCTGTCGACCCTCGAGCGCTACTCGGTGGTGGAGCGCGGCGAGGCGTCCCTCTTCGCCGACGATTCGTTCGGGATGACCGTTCTGGCTGCGATGCGCGCCTTCTCCTCGGCTCCCGGCCGCAAGGTCCTGCTGCTCTACTCGGGCGGCTGGCCGGCGGGCGTCGAGCCGCGGGTGACCGAAGGGGCGAACCTGCTCGGCTATTCCATCTATCCGGTGGACGTCTCAGGGCTGCAGACGCCGCCGGTCCGGGTCAACGCCGACCGCTTCGACTACGCCGAGCTCGGCTCCTACAGCGACCGGAACACGTTCATCACCTCGTCCTGGGAGCGCCGGGTGGAGTACGGCTTCGAGGTCCTGGCGCGCGACACCGGTGGCAAGGCTTCGCTCAACGGCCTCCGCGAGACCGCGCTCGCGCGGACCCTGGACGACACGAGCTCGTACTACTGGCTCGGCTTCTCGCCCACCTGGAAGGCCGACGGGAGCAAGCACGACATCCGTCTGGAGATGCGCGGCTCGGGGCTCCACGTCCGGGCGCGCCGCAGCTACAGCGATCTGTCGCTCAAGGCACAGCAGGCCCTGGAGGCGGCGAGCCGCAAGGTGATCGCCGCGGCCGGCACGGGGACGCGGTGAAGCGATGCGCCGGGCTCTGATCGGCTTCGGCGCCTTTCTCCTGGCCGGCGCACCGGCGGTCCGGTCCCAGCCGCCCCAGACCACCCCGCCGGACGTGCCGGGTTTCGCGGAGGCGATCGATGTCCGGGTGGTGAACGTGGAAGTGGTGGTCACGGATGCGAAGGGCGAGCCGGTCCGCGGGCTCGGCCCCGCGGATTTCCGCCTGCTCGTGGACGGCCGGGAGGTTCCGCTCGATCACTTCTCCGAGGTGGTGGACGGGAGGGCCTCGTCCTCGCCGGAGTCCGGGACCGGAGCAGAGCCCGTGGCCCGCAACTATCTCGTCTTCCTCGACGACTCCTTTGCCGTGGCCAGCCCGCGCAACGAGGCGCTCGAGCGGCTGGCGGCGGATCTCTCGCGGCTCGGCCCCGAGGACCGGATGGCGGTGCTCGCCTTCGACGGCGAGCGGATCGACGTGCTGAGCCCCTGGAGCGCGGACCGCACCGCCCTCGCAGAAGCCCTGCGGGCGGCCCGGCAGCGCCCGGCGCAAGGGAACCGGCTGATCTCGACCAAGGACAGCATGGCGAACGACGTGGAGCTCGCCATCCTGGCGGCGACGACCATGGAGCTCACCCGGGAAGAGATGCAGGCGATGGTGGAGGTCCTGAACACGCGGGTCCCTCCCGAGGCGCGCACGCAGCTGGGGCGGACGGCCTGGGCGATGGCGGCTGCCCTGCGCGGCTTCGAGGCGCCGCCCGGCCGCAAGCTCATGCTGCTCCTCACCGGCGGCTGGTCGCTCGACGTGGCGCCCCGGCTCTTCGGCCCGCTGGTCGCGGCCGCCAACCGGCTGGGCTATTCCCTCTATCCGGTCGATGTGGCTCAGGGGGACGCGCGGATCCTGCGCGATCTCGATCAGTTGGCCGCCGCGACCGGAGGCCGGGTGGCCAATTCGGCCCGCCTGGACATCCTGCGGACCGTGGCCGCGGATTCCGGGAGCTATTACTGGCTCGGCTTCTCTCCGTCCTGGAAGCCGGACGACCGGAGCCACGCCATCCGGGTGGAGGTCCGGCGGCCGGATCTCGAGGTCCGCGCCCGCAGCGGCTTCTCCGACCTGTCGCCGCGGATCGCGGTGGCCCAGAAGGCGGAGGGCGTGCTCCTGTTCGGCGGTGCGGGAGAGGAGCGCAGGGTCCGCGTGGAGCTGGGGGAGGCGCGGCCGGTCGGCCGCAAGGGCCGGGAGGTGAAGGTCCCGGTGACCCTGGGGGTGCCGGTGGAGGCCCTGGCTCTCGCTCCGGCGGACGCGGGAGGATATCTGGCCGAAGTGCCCCTGGCCATCGCCGTGGTCGACGCGAAGGGCGGGCGCTCCGAGCTGCCGGGCTCGCGCCTGCGCGTCGCCGTGGCGCAGGTGCCCCCCGCGGGAGGTCTCGCGCGGTTCCAGACGGTCCTCGTGCTGCGGCACGTGGCGCAGCGGCTGGTCTTCACCGTCCGGGACGCGGCCAGTGGCAAGATCCTCTGGGGAGAGGCACAGCTCTCCTTCTAGAAAGAAAACTCCTGGACCGGTTGTTGTGACATGGTTGGAATCCGGGCGGGCCCTGACGCGCCGCCCAGGGAGGACCTGATGAGATCTCTTCGCCTCGCCCTCGCTCTCCTGACCGCAGCCCTGCCCGCCGCCGCCTGGCAGCCGCCGCCTCCCGCCGCCGAGCCGCCCGCGAGCATCTTCGGTGAGCAGATCGAGGTGCGGGTGGTCAACGTCGAGGTCGTCGTCACCGACAAGGACGGCAACCGGGTGTCCGGGCTCGCTCCCTCCGATTTCCTTCTCAAGGTCGACGGCAAGACGGTGCCGGTCGCATACTTCTCCGAGGTGCGGGGGGGGCAGGCGATCGTTCCCGGCGCCGCCCCGGCCGGCGAGCCCCTGCCCGGGCTGCCCAGTCTGGCCCCGGGGACCGCGGTGGGGACGAGCTACCTGGTCTTCATCGACGACTTCTTCTCGATGCAGCCGCGGCGCAACGAGGTCCTGCGCTCCCTCAAGGACCAGCTGACCCGTATCCGCCCCGAGGACCGCATGGCCGTCGTGGCCTACGACGGCCGCTCGCTCGACATGCTGTCGACCTGGTCGAGCTCCGAGCGGGTGCTGTCACGGGCTCTCGATCAGGCGCTGGGACGGCCGTCGTACGGCGTGCAGCGCCTGGCCGAGCTGCGCAGCTTCGACACCACCCAGCGGATGAACGCGTCGATCGGCGTCGTCCCCAACTCGCGCTCGGCCCTCTCCCGGCAGCTCGACATCGAGGAGGTCGGCTATGCCGGGCACCTCGCCGAGCAGGTGAGGCGGGCGGTCGACGCCGCGGCCAGCACCCTGCGCGGCTTCGCCTCGCCGCCGGGACGCAAGGTCATGCTGCTCCTGTCCGGCGGCTGGCCCTACTCGCCGGCCGATTACGCCGTCAACGACTTCAACCGCGTCGTCGGCAGCACCCGCGAGGTGCCGCGCGGCGAGGAGCTGCTGCGTCCGCTCACCGACACCGCCAACCTGCTGGGCTACACGATCTATTCGGTCGACGTCCCCGGCCTGGAGAGCACCGGGCCGGACGCCTCGGAGGCCTCGCCGGAGAACGCGACCGGGCTCAACCTGCGCGAGCAGGAGGTCCATCAGGCCCTGGAATACGTGGCCGCGGGCACCGGTGGCAAGGCGCTGCTCAACTCCCTGCGCGAGAAGGCCCTGCCCACGGCGGAGTCCGACACCCGCTCGTACTACTGGCTGGGCTTCACCCCCGGCTGGCAGAAGAACGACCAGCGCCACAAGGTGGACGTCGAGGTGACCCGGCCGGGGCTCCGGGTCCGCTCGCGCGACAGCTTCCTCGACCTGTCGAAGAAGAGCGAGGTCTCGATGATGGTGGAGAGCGCCATGCTCTTCGGCAGCCCGCCGGGCGCCACGCCGATGCCGATCAAGCTCGGCGCGCAGGTCAAGCAGGGCCGCAAGGAGATCCTCCTCCCCATCACCCTGGCGATCCCCGTCTCCGGCCTCACCGTGGTTCCCCTGGAGGGCAAGCACGTGGCCGAGATGGAGCTGCGCGTGGCCGCGGTGGACGAGAACGGCGACCGCTCGGAGATTCCGGTGGTGCCGCTGCGCATGACCCTGGAGCAGGCGCCGCCGCCGGAAGCCTACCTGCGCTACGACACCAAGATCCGGTTGCGGAAGATCCAGCAGCACCTGATCGTGGCCATCTTCGATCCGCTGAGCGGACACATCATGACCGCCGAGGCGGACGTGAAGCCGGAGCCGAAGAAGTGAGAGGGTATAATCGCCGCGGAGGAGCGAGCACGATGTCATTTCGACGATTCCTGGCGGCCGGTCTCACGGCCGCCTTGTTTGCCGCCGGGGCCACCGGCGCCCCGCGCGCGGATCAGGCCACCGGTGCTCAGAAGCCCGGCGAGAAGACTTCCCAGGACGACGGAGGCTTTTTCGAGACGGTCAACGTCAGCGTCGTCAACGTCGACGTCTACGTGACCGACAAGAAGGGGGTCCGGGTCAAAGACCTCAACCGGAACGATTTCGAGATCTACGAAGACAACCGTCCGGTGGCGGTCACCAACTTCTACGCCGTCGAGGACGGCAAGTCCCTGACGCCGCCGCCCGCCCCTGCCCAGGCACCGCCGGGTCCCGTCGCCCAGGCGCCGGCTCCGCCGGCGATCCCGGATCTGAACGCGGTCGCGACGCCTGAGGACCAGCGGCTGCGCCTGGTCGTCTACATCGACAACTTCAATATCCGGCCGTTCAACCGCAACCGGGTGATGCGCGAGCTGCGAGCCTTCGTCGGCCAGAAGCTGGGCCGCGACGACCAGATGATGCTGGTGAGCTATGACCGCTCGCTGCACGTGCGGCGGACCTTCACCAGCGATTCCCACCTGATCGCGACCGCCCTGCTCGAGCTCGAAAAGGTCTCGGGCCAGGGTGTCCACCAGGATTCGGACCGCCGCGACGTCCTGCGCGAGATCGAGGACTCGAAGAGCGTCAACGAAGCCACGATGTACGCCCGGAGCTACTCCCAGTCGGAGTTCAACGACCTGTCGTTCAGCATCGACGCGATCAAGGACATCGTCGACTCCCTCGCCGGCCTGCCCGGGCGCAAGGCGATCCTCTACGTCAGCGACGGCCTGCAGATGATCGCCGGCCAGGACATCTGGTACGCCGTCCAGGGCAAGTACGGCGAGCAGAGCACCGGCTTGACCGAGCAGTTCCAGTACGACGCGTCGCGCCGCTTCGACGAGCTGACCGCCCAGGCCAACGCGAACCGGATCACCTTCTACACCATCGACGCCGCGGGCTTGCGGACCTTTTCGTCGGTCTCGGCGGAGAACCAGACGGCCGGCCAACCCGGACAGGGCGCCCTGGTCGACTCGATCGAGATCTCGAACCTGCAGTCGCCGCTCCAGATGATGGCCGAGAAGACCGGCGGCGTGGCGATCATCAACTCGAACATCGTCACCCCCCAGCTGGAGAAGGTCGCGGCCGACTTCAACAGCTACTACTCGCTCGGGTACACGCCGACCCACTACGGCGACGGCCGGTACCACAAGATCGAGGTCAAGGTGAAGCGCAAGGGGCTCTCGGTACGGCACCGCGAGGGCTACCGCGACAAGAACACCGAGTCACGGATGTCCGACGGCACCCTCGCCGCCCTCCGCTTCCCGTTCGAGAACAACCCGCTGGGAGTCGCCGTGGAGCTGGGAGCGGCGACGCGGCGCAGCGACGGCTTCTACCTGCAGCCTGTGCTGGTGAAGATCCCCATCGGCAAGCTGGTCCTGGTGCCGCACGGCGCCACCCACGAGGGGCGCGTCCGCCTGTTCATCGCCGCCGTGGACACCGAGGGGAACACCTCCGAGGTGCAGCAGGTGCCGCTGCCGATCAGCATCCCGGCGGCGGACCTGGCCACCGCCACGGCCAAGAACTACGTCTACACGGTGAGCCTGCTGATGCGGGGAGGTGATCAGAAGGTGGCGGTCGGAGTGCGGGACGACGTGGCGGCCGAAGCCTCCTTCGTATCGCGCACGGTGCGCGTGGGAGCGGGATGAGAGGCTGGATCGAGATGCTCCGGGGGTTGGGTGAGGCCCTGCTCGAGGTCCTGCGGGCCGAGGTGGCGACGCTCCAGGAGGATCTGTCCCGGTCGGGGCGGATCGCCGGCGGAGCGCTGGCGCTCTTCGGGGTGGCTCTCATCCTCCTCTTCTGGATCCTCGGCCTCCTGATCTTCTCTCTGGTGGCGGTCGCCGCGATCTGGCTGCCGCTCTGGGGCGCCTCTCTGGTGGTGCTCGCTCTGTTCCTGGCCGCGGCCGCGGTCCTCTCCTGGATAGGAGTGAAACGCCTGAAGCAGGTGGAGAACCCGCTCCAGACGTTCCGGCGGCGGGTGGACGATCACCTCGACTGGTGGCAGAGCACGCTGCTGCGCGAGCAACGTCCCGTGGACGTCGAGCCGGTCACCGTCACCGCTGCGGGCGAAGAAGACGAGGAGGATCTGCCATGAGCCAGCGTCTGGACGAGGCGCGCCGCGAGGCCGAGCTTCGCCTCGAGCGAAGCCGCCGTGAGGCCGAGCTGCGGCTGTCGGAGCTGCGGGGTGCCCTGGAGACCGAAGTCGGATTCGCGCCCAGGAAGAAATATCTGCTCCTCCTCCTGGCCGCCGGAGCCGGTGGCCTCGCCCTGGCTCTGAAGAAAGGTCGCAAGACCCGCCGCCGGCGCAAGCTCCGGGCCTAGACCGACCGATCAGCC
Source organism: Thermoanaerobaculia bacterium (assembly GCA_035637095.1). Lineage (GTDB taxonomy): Bacteria > Acidobacteriota > Thermoanaerobaculia > Multivoradales > UBA5704 > UBA5704. The sequence continues at coordinate 3,210 of DASPXX010000070.1, read as the reverse complement.
CCCCGCGGGACGCTTGAAGACCATGGCGATGTTGTCGGTGGCGCCGGTCTTGAAGTTGACCGAGGTAATGGAGACGAGCTCCCACCCATCTTCACCCAACTGATTGAGCTGCGTGAAGGCATTCGGATCGAGGCGGTAGTTTTCACTCCGGATGTTGATGATCTTGTACTCCCACTTGGTCATGGCCACACACTCCTTCCCTAAGATCCATCGAGCCCATCAGCCTCGGTCGCGCCAATTGTAGCCCCAGTCGGCAGGGGTGTCACCGAATCGTCACCAGGTGATGCGGACTACCGTACCGCGTGCGACACCCCACTCCCGGGCGAGGTTGTCCCTGTTTAATGACAGCTCAATCGTGCCGAGCGAGCCGGAAAGGAACGCTGCCTCCCCCGGAAGGATTTCAGCGTAGCAACTCGCGTGCCGTTCGGTCGCCCGGGAGCCGACCTCGACCCGGCAGGAGCCTGTAGGGAGCCAGGCGGCAGGGATGTCGGTCACCAGGTTGCCATAACGGTCGACATGCGCCACCCTGCCGATCAACCGGCCCTCTTCGCGCTGCGGCGGCTCGACCGGTAGCCGGACGGGGTCGTGCACGACCGGGCCGAGAGTCGCGAACGACTCGCCGCGCAACAACCAGGCGGCGGCCGGAGCGAAGCGGTCCCGGCCATGGAACGTCTGCCCCGGGCCCGGCAGGAAGAGGTCGGCCCTCTCGACCGAGCGGATCTCCTCGACGCGGTCGAGCAGGGATGTGAGGAGCCCGTTATCTGGAGCCAGGAGAAAATCCCTGGCCGTGCGGGCCGCCAGGATCCGCCGCTCGCTGCCGACCCCGGGATCGACGACCGCCAGGTGGACGGTGCCGGCCGGGAAGCTGGGGAAGGCCGCCGCCAGGAGAAACGACGCCGTCTCCACGTCGCCCGCCGGCACGTCGTGGGAGATGTCCACGAGAACGGTCGCCGGGGCCAGCCGCAGGACCGTCCCCTTGACCGCGGCGACGTAGTAGTCGGTGAGGCCGAAGTCGGTGAGGAGGGTGAGAACGGGCATGGATTTGGATTCTACGATCTCGCGAGGGTTGAGTGCCGGTTCCCCCTCTCCCGGGGGATGGGTGTGCGATGGGAGAGGGGGTCAGGGGGTGAGGTCTCAGACTAGAATCTCCCACGATGCCGGGAGCCAGCCACCGCCGCCTTTTGCTCTTCACCAAGCCGGCCCGCGAGGGGCGGGTGAAGACCCGTCTCATCGGGGCTTTGTCGCCCGCACAGGCGGCGGCTCTCCATCAGGCGTTCCTGGACGATCTCCTGGACCGCCTGCGCGAGGGGAGCTTCGACCTCCGCCTCGCCTGGGCCCTCGATCCCGGCGAGCCGATGCCCGCGGGCTCCATTCCCGGTGTGCGGCAGGAGGGCGACGATCTCGGCGAGCGGCTCTACCGCGCTCTCGCAGCCGCGGGAGCGGAGGTGCCGTCCGTGGCCGCCCTGGGCAGCGATCATCCGACTCTGCCCCTGGAAATCGTCCACGAAGCCTTCGCGCTCCTGGAAACCGGAGCCGACGTGGTCCTGGGTCCCGCCGAGGACGGCGGCTATTATCTGATCGCCCTGCGCGCCGGCGCCGTGGCGCGCCGCCTCTTCGAAGACATTCCTTGGAGCACCGACCGGGTCTTCCGCGACACCGTGGAGCGCTGCCGCGAGCTCGGCCTCCGCCTCGAGCTCTTGCCCGCCGCTTCCGACGTGGACACCCCTGAAGACCTCCACCGCCTCGCTCTCCGCATGAGCGAAGACGACCTCGGCTGTCCCCGGACCCGTGCGCTCCTGGACGCCTGGTGCACCACATGAGAGTCCTCACCGCCGAGGCCATGCGCGAGGTGGATCGCTCGGCCATCGAGGGGCTGGGCATCCCGAGCCTCGTGCTGATGGAGAACGCCGCCCTTGGAGTGGTCGACGCGATCGGCGAGGCGGAGGGGAAGATCGGCAAAGCCACCTCGGCGGCCGTCTTCTGCGGTCCGGGGAACAACGGCGGCGACGGCCTGGCCATCGCGCGCCATCTGGCCGTGCGCGGCTGGGAGGTACGGATCTTCCTGGTGGTTGGAGGGAGTGAAAAGACCGAGCCGGGCGGCGACGCCGGGGTGCAGCTCGCGGTCTGCCGCCGGATGGGATTGCCGATCGATGAAGTCAGGGACTCCGCCGGCGTCCGTGCCGCGATGGGGACGGCGCGGGAGCTCGACCTGGCGATCGACGCCCTGTTCGGCACGGGCCTGGGGCGTGCGCTCGAAGGGGTGTTCGCCGAGATCGTGGAAGGGATGAACGAGCTGCCCATCCCCCGGGTGGCTGTCGACCTGCCGAGCGGCCTCGACGCCAGCCGCCACGAGCCGCCGCTCGGCCCCTGCGTGCGGGCCGATCTGACCGTCACCTTCGCCGCCCCGAAGGTGGCGCACGTCCTGCCGCCCGCGGCCGAGGCGGTGGGCGAGCTGGTGATCGCCGACCTGGGCATTCCGCCGCGCCTGGTCGACGAGGTGGAGGAGCCGGCGGGGCGTCTGTATCTTCTGGTCGGCGAAGAGCTGGCGGGGCTGCTGCCGCCGCGCGAGCGGAGCGGGCACAAGGGGGACTACGGGCATGCGCTCCTGGTGGCGGGCGCGCCGGGGAAGGCCGGAGCCGCGATCCTCGCCGCCCGGGGCGCCGTCCGGGCCGGAGCCGGCCTGGTGACCATCGGCGTGCCGGAGCCGATACTCCCGACGGTCGACCTGGGATCGATCGAATCCATGACCCTGGGACTGCCTGCCGGAAGCTCGGGGCTGATCACCGAAGAGGCGGCGGACCGGGTCTTGGACGCTGCAAAAGGCAAGGCCGTGCTGGCCCTGGGACCGGGCCTGGGTCAGGAGCCCGACACGGTGGCGTCCATCCGCCGGATCGTGCGGGAGGCGCCGCTGCCGGTGGTGGCGGACGCCGACGCGATCAACGCCTTCGCCGGCCGGGCCGGAGAGCTGAAGGACCGACCGGACGCGACCGTGCTGACCCCTCACCCCGGCGAGCTGGGCCGGCTGCTGGGGGTGAAGACTGCCGAAATCCAGGCGGATCGGGTCGCCGCGGCCCGCCGGGCGGCGGCCGAGACGGGAGCCTTCGTGGTCCTCAAGGGGAGCCTCACCCTGGTGGCCGCGCCGGGCGGGGACGTCTGGATCAACCCCACCGGCAACCCCGGAATGGCTACGGGAGGGAGCGGCGACGTGCT
>DASPXX010000069.1:0-12353 GCA_035637095.1 Thermoanaerobaculia bacterium | reverse complement strand
GGGGTGACTCGCATGGACTACGCCGACTTCTGGCTTCAGATCCGTTCTGCTCGCCGTGGCTTCGTCGTGGCGGCGCGCTCCCCCGTGGGCGACGTCAAGGCCGCCTTCGAGCCGCCGTTCGTCGATGAGGAGATGGAGTCGCTCCTCCAGGGTCTCCGTGCGGCGGTGCGCGGAGCCCGCCCCGCGACGCGGCACCTGCTGATGGAGGACGACAGCGCGCCGCGGCAGACGGCAGACGAGCTCGGCATCCGGCTCTTCCGCGCGCTGTTCCCCGAGCCGATCCGCGACGCCTACAACCGGATGGTGGCCGACGGCCGCCGGGGTTTCCGGATCCGCCTGGATCTCGACCTGAACGATCCCGTGCTGGCCCCTCTTCACAGCCTTCCCTGGGAGCTCCTCTGCACGCCGGACCGGCGGGAGTTCGTGGCGCTGAGCCTCCTCCGTCCGATCGTGCGCTATCTGGAGGTCCCCGCGGGAGCCGCGGCTCCCCCCTTGCCGTCCACCTTGCGCCTCCTGGTCGTCGTGGCGCATCCCAGCCACCCGGACCTGGAGGACCTCGACGTCGAGCAGGAGCGCGAGGATCTGGTGGAGATCCTGAGCCAGCGGCTCGGAGCGGGAATCGAGGTCGACTTTCTGTCCGGCGAGAGAGCCGGAGTGCAGCACCTGCGCAAGGCGCTGGCGGCGCAGCCTCCGTATCACGCGCTCCACTTCATCGGCCACGGGGCCGTCGATCCGGAGAGCGACGAGGGCATCCTCTATTTCGAGCGGCCGGGGAGAGTCCCCGAGCCGGTCTCCGGGAAGAGGCTGGCCAGCCTGCTCCAGGGATTTCCGGATCTGCGCCTGGTCGTGCTCAACGCCTGCGACACGGCGCGCTCCGGGGGGACCGATCCGTTCGCGGGGGTGGCGACGGCGCTGGTCCAGGGCGGCATTCCAGCCGTCGTCGCCATGCAGTTCCCGATCCCCGACGTGGCGGCGATCGAGCTCAGTCGCGCCTTCTATGAGCGCTTGACGGCCGGAGACCCGGTGGACGTCGCGGTCCAGCACGGGCGCTCGGCTCTCCACCTCGGCTCGCCGACCGGCTCCTTCGTCTGGGCCACGCCGGCCCTGTTCCTCCGCGTGCCGGACGGGGTCCTGTTCGCCCTGCCGCCGGCGGGAGCGGAGAGCCCGGCGCGCCCGCGCGAGCTGCTGGACCGGTATCTCCGCTGGGTGGTGGAGCAGAACCAGGCGCTCGAGCTCCCGGACGCGACGCTCTCCGGCGGGCGGCTGGCGGTTCCCCTGACCGCGGTCTACGTGGCGCTGCGCGGCGACCGCTCCAACCCCTATGAGCGACGGCGCAGCCGGGAGACGCTCGAGCGCGAAGCCCGCCAGGCCGAGAACCTCCCCGAGATCGAGCGCCTGTCTCCCGAGGAGCGGTACCGGTTCACCTTCCGCATCATCGCCCAGCTCTCGCGCCATCCGGTGCCGGCCGCACTGGAAGAGAGAGGCCGGCCGCGGCTCTTCGGCGCCGCGGAGGACCGCTCGGTCTCCCTCGGCGAGGCGTTCCGGCGCGAGCGGCGCCTGGCTCTCCTGGGAGATCCGGGGAGCGGCAAGACCACCCTCGCCCGCTGGCTGGCGCTCCGCCTGGCCACCGCCTGTCTCCAGGGCGAGCCGCGGATCCGGGTGCCGGCCCATCAGGTCGACCCCGCTCTGGAGGAGTCCGCGGACGAGATGGACCTCGGGCCGGCCCGCGTCCCCATCCTGGTGCGCATCGCGGCCTACGCCAAGGCGCGGCGCGAGCGTCCCGGTCTCTCCCTCGCCGCCTTCCTCGGCCACCACCTCGGCTCGGGGTGGGATCAGCCGGTGACCGACAGCCGCGGTCGTGCCCTGGACCCCGCGTCGCTGCACCTCCTCCTGCTGGACCTCCTGGAGACCGGGCGCGCGGTCGTCCTCCTCGACGGTCTCGACGAGGTCAGCGATCCGGCGGACCGCTACGAGGTCGCCCGCGAGATCGACCGCTTCCTGGAGAGCTGGCTGCCGGACGAGCCGCCGCGAGGAATGCCGGCGGCGATCCCCGCCGAGGCCGGGGGAAACCAGGCGGTGATCACCAGCCGCATCGTGGGCTACGAGATGGCGCCGCTGAGCGGCGAGGCGACCCACCTGACCATCGAGCCCATGGGGCCGGTGGCCATCGACCGGTTCTGCGCCGTCTGGATGCGCGCCGTCCACCGCGCCCAGCGGTCGGCGGACCGGTGGGACGGGGAGGCGGAGGCCGAAGCCGCGCGCCAGGCCGTGGGGCTGCAGCGGGCGATCGCCGACCTTAAGGAACGGGGGGCGGAGGATCTGGCCAGCAACCCGCTCCTGATCACCATCCTCGGCGTGGTCTACAGGAGCGGGCAGGAGCGCTTCCCGCGGCAGCGCGTCGAGCTCTACCGGATCGCCATCGGGCTCCTCCTCCACAAGTGGCGGCAGCGCGCGCGGCTGCGGGCGGAACGGGAGCTCGGCGACGAGGAAATCCTCGGCGCCCTGGAGCCCCTGGCGGCCGAGATCCACGAGACCTCGGGGATCGGCGTCGTCGACGAAGCCGGCCTCCGGCGCGCGCTCTCGCGTACCCTCGCGCCGGCCGACGCCGAAGCCCTGCGCTCCGTGCTGCGCGAGGAGGTCGGCCTGCTGACGGCGCGGGGCGAGGGGATCTACGGCTTCCTCCATCTGACCTTCCAGGAGTACCTGGCGGCCTGCGCCCTCGTCCGGGACCGGACCGGTCTGGCCGACCGCCTCCTGGAGAAGCTCAGCGCGCCGCGCTGGCGCGAGCCGGTCCTGATGGCTCTCGGCCAGCTCAGCGCCGAGCTGTACGAAGGGGAGCTGCGTACCCTCCTCCTGGGATTGCTGGAACGCCCCGAGCCTCTCGGCCACCTGGTGCCGCGGACCGCGCTGCTCCTGACGGCGGCTCTGCCGGAGATGGTCCGGGTCCCGGCCGGAGTCATCGAGCGGATCGCCGGCCGGCTCCTCGCGGCCTACGCCGACCGTTCGCTCCGGGACCGCTTCCCCTCGCTCGGCGAGAAGATCGAAAGGGCCTTCCTGCGGCTCTCCCGGGGCGAGCACGTCGCCCAGGTCGAGCGCCTCCTCTGCCGGGAGCTGGCCGGGAGCGAAACGGTGGGGATCGCGGCAGCGGCGGGCCTCGTCCGTGCCTGCCGGCTCCAGTCGGCCGACCTGGCCGCCGCCCTCACCGCCGCGCTCCCGCGCGACAGTGCCGAGGACCGATGGCCGGTCGACGCGGCCCTGCGCCAGCTCGCCGGAGCCGACCCGCGGCTCCTGCCACCCGCGCCGGGCTCGCTACGCAGCATCCTCCTCGCCCGGCAGGACCTCGCCGATCGATTCCTCGCCGATCCCGCCTGGGTCCGTCTCGGGATCGCGCTCTACGGAGGCCTGGACAGCGGGCTCCCCGAGCGCCTCGCCCCGAAACAGACGGAGCTGACCAAGCTCCGCGAGGAGAAGCTCGCCGCCGAGAAACGGAAGGACGACCCCGCGGCCGGCGAGGCCCTGCAGCGGCTCGGCCAGGACATCGAAGCCACGGTGGCCCTCCTCTGCGAGTGGGAGGAGCGTGGACACCGCCTCGCCATCGAACGGATGCACCGGGACTCGCCGCTCACTCCCGGCATCGTCGCAGCGCTCCAGGAAGCTCTCCCCCCTTCCTCTCTCGTCCCCAGGCTCCTGCAGCTCGCCGGGGAGCCGGGACCGGCCGCCGCCGAGGCCCTGCTCGCGCTGGCGGCGATCGGCGAGCCCATCCCGCTCCCGCGCGAGGCCGTGGCTCGACTCTCCAGAGTGGAGGATGCGCTCCGGCCCGTCGTCCCGATTTCCGTCAAGCGGGCCGTGGATGCGCTGGCGCGTCTGAGCGAGGAGTGCCCTGCCGAGAAGTGGGGCGACCTCTTGACGGCCGTAATCGGCGCGGGCCTCGCCTTCGGAATGCCCACGGTCGACGTGAGAGTGCTGGTCAGCTCCTACCCGACGGAGCTCCGCGGGAGAATCATGGCCGAGCTCTGGAGCTCCGCCCTCGCCGGGGCGGGAAGCGACCCGATCTACGACCTCGCGGTCATCCTGGATACGATGGGCAATGTCCTTTCCGACCCCCCTCTCGTGCTTGCCTACGGCCTGGCGACTGCGCACCGGAGCGCCAATGGACGATGGGAAGGGACCCGCTGGATGCTCGACCGGCTCACCTTACGCGTCTGGACGGAACCGGACCTGTTGGCAGAGGCCCTGGACGCGCTCGCCATTGTGCCCGAGGGGTTCAACTTCTTCCGGGGATGGGCTCTAGGACGGCTGGCTTCGCTGCTGCGCCAAGCGCCGGGAATGCGCCTGGAGGCGATCCTCTGTGCAATTGGCAGCCTCCTCGATGACCATGACCTCCGGAGGGACACTCTAAAGACTCTCGCAGGCGAGGAGGCCGGATGGATGGAGCTGTTGATCCATCCAGCACCTTTCCTCAAATTACTGCCGCAGGTCCGGGAGGTGAGCGATCCCTGGTGGCGCTTCCGGTGCTATCGCCGCCTCTTGCTCCTCTTTCCGGATCTGCGGATCGACCTGCTGGCCGAGGAGGCGAACAAAGCCGGCGAAAATGCGGCAGGCTGGTGGCAACGGCTCACCTCATATCTAGCCTCCTACGTCGAAGTGCTTGCTGCGGAGGCTCCCGCGGCAGCGGGAGCGATCCAGAATCCAATCCGCAGAGCCTGGGCGTTCGAACAGCTGGCCGCCCTCGGCAGCGAACGAGGAGAATGGCTCCGCAGGGCGAGGCGGACGGCGCAGCAGATCTTGCACCGGGAGAGCCGCGCCCGCACTCTAGGCCGATTGGCGAGCTATTTTCCTCCCGCTGAGGCCCACGATTTGCTAAAGCAGGCCCTGCGGGACACAGCCACCATCCTCGGGCCACGAGAAAAGGCCGAGACTCTCATCAGTCTGCGCGATGCCCTCGCCGGTTTCCCAGACCTGCAAGGACAGCTCGAGAAGGTTGCCCGGAGCCTCAAGGACCCCTGGCTGCGCGCCCAGGCTCTGGGGAGCGAAGCCCCGATCCTGCTCACCGGGGGCTACCTGCTGGCGGAAGGGGGAACCGATCCGGAGCCTCTCGGGCTGGCGCTCCTCCTCCGCGACCTGCAGCGCCTGGCTCTCCCCTCGGACCTTCCCGGGATCTGGATGGCGCTCGCCGGCGACCGCCGGGAGGAGGCGCTCGCGGAACTCCGGGAGCGCGCGTGCCAGGACTGGCTCCGCCCGACGCGGGAGGCGGTCCTCGTCCTGAACCGGCTGCTCGCAAGCGGCGGGCTGGATACCGTGCTGAGCCTCCTGCCCCGCATGCGGAATCCTGCGCCGGAAGCCCTGCCGCTCCTGGAGACCTGGCTGATTCATGCCGACCCGCGCCTGCGCCGGTATGCCAACTTTCTGGTCGCGGAAGCCGAGGGATTCTCCGAGCGGACGATCCCGGGTCTCCTGGAGGCGCTGGGCGATTCGGACGACTTGGCGCGTTACCGCGCCGCGCTCGTCCTGCACGGCGACCGGACAGGGACCGAACGGCGGATCTCGACCTCCCTTCTAGGAATGGACACGGTCGAGCTCCTCGCCGAGCACTGCCTCGAGCTGAGGGAACGCGATCCGCGGAGCGCCCTCGTGATCAACTGGACGTTCGAGCGGCTCGTCCATAGCGATGGCCGCGCCTTGGAGAGTTGGGCGGATCGCCTGGACCGTGGAGCAGCCGGCTGGCGGAAGGCCGACTGCATCCTGAAGCAGGTCCACAAGATCGACTCCCATGCCTGGCCGGTGTTCCGGGAGCGCCTCCGGCAAGGCGGCCCGGCCGTCCAGCGCGCTCTGCTGCATAGCCTCTGTCTGCTGGCCTACCGCCAGACGATCTCCCCTGATCAATGGTCCGAGGTCGCCCCCCTCCTCCGCGAGATTCCTGCCGAGGCAGGAGACGAGGAGTTTCTCCTCGACGGCGCCGAGGCCCTGGTCGACGTGGCCGAGTCCGTCTGGAATTCCGGGAGCGCGGGGGAGAGCCCGCCCAGGGATGAGCTCCTCGCCCTGGCGGAGCGCGAGCTCGCCGCCCGCACCCGGCGCCTGTCCGAAACTCTGCGCCAGGACCCGGCCGAGGCCGCCCAGACCCTGCGCGCCATCGGCGACATCCAGTTTGCCTCCGGAAACTACTCCGCGAGGATCACCGCAGCGGCCCAGAGGGTCGAGCGAAATCCGCAGGTCCTCGAATTCCTGATCGACTGGCTCGCCCTGCGCTTGCAGACGAAGCTGCTGGATCCCGGTGGGTTCCGGTTGCTGACGGGCGAGATGTTGGCGCTGGTGGCCGCCAGCGCCGAACGGCTGCCCAACACGTATTATGCGAAGGCGAGCGGCTCGACCCTTCTGGCGAGAAAGCTGCGGGAGGCTGCCGAGCTCCACAACACCTTCACGGGGCGCCAAGCCGCTCTGACCCTCCTGAGCTTCCTGCGGCGGCTGACAGCCCACGCCACGGCCGCTCTGCGGTCCGGCCTGAGGGATGTGATCGATGTCCAGGCGACCGCCCTGGGGACTATCGACCGATACCGGGAGATCGATCCCGATCTCCTGCCGGAGCTCTTTCGCGATTTGCACGATCCCAGCGCCGCGACCGGATTCGCCACCGGCCAGATGCTTGCCGCGATTGCGCGCAACGCGCACCTCGACCCGGGGCTCCGCCGCCTCGTGGCCGAGGGAATCGCCGCAGCGATCGAGGATCCGAGGCTGCAGTGCGAAGTGTATATTATTCTGAAGAAACAGTACCAGGAGCACCACATCGAGCACCAGGGCCGGCTCGATCGGATCCTCTACAAGGTTTTCATGGAGCTGAGCGGGCTGGCGGACCTGGGCGACAAGAGCGCCGGATGACGGCTTCTGCTCAGTAGGCCCTGGGTTGGAGGTCCTGGATTCCCTGTTCGGCCATTTATTCTCCCTATCGGATCTCCTCTCGCGCTTCGACATGATACCACCCCCGCATATTGGACGGCAGGCTTCTGAAGGTCCCAGGGAGCGGCTCCTCGGATAAGATCCCCGCGGGCACTAGGCCCCGCTCCGGAACGAAACCATGAGACAAACCCTCCTCGCCCTCTGTGCCCTCGCGGCTCTGGCGGCCGCCGGTTGCGGCGACGGCCGCAAGCCGCTCGTCCTCTACTCCCCGCATGGCGGCGACCTCCTGGCTCTGATGGAGAAGGAGTTCGAGCAGCGCAACCCGAAGATCGACGTCCGCTGGCTCGACATGGGCTCGCAGGACGTCTACGACCGCGTGCGCTCCGAGGCCGCCAACCCCCAGGCCGACGTCTGGTACGGCGGGCCGCAGACCATCTTCGCCCGCGGCGCGCGGGAGGGCCTCCTCGCCCCCTACCGGCCGCAGTGGGCCGACGCGGTCCCGCCCGAGAGCCGCAACAAGGACGACCTCTTCTTCGGCTCGTACCGCACGGCGCCGGTTCTCGTCTACAACGCGGCGGTGGTGAAGCCCGGCGAGGCGCCCCGCGACTGGGACGACCTCCTCGACCCCAAATGGACCGGGAAGATCCTGATCCGCGACCCACTGGCGAGCGGCACCATGCGCACTGTGTTCGGGATGATCCTCGCCCGCTCGGTCGCCGAGACCGGCAGCCCCGACCGCGGCTTCGCATGGCTCGGGCGCCTCGATGCCCAGACCAAGGAGTACCTGCAGCAGCCGGCTCTCATGATCGAGAAGCTCAACCGCCAGGAGGGGTTGGTCACCATCTGGGAGCTCACCGACCTCCTCTGGCAGCGCAAGCGCGGCTCTCCGCTGGACTTCCATTTCCCGGCCAGCGGCACCCCGGTGATCGACGACTCGATCGGTCTGGTCAAGGGCGCGCCGCATCCGGACGACGCGAAGAAGTTCATCGACTTCGTCGGCAGCCCCGAGGGGCAGGAGATCGCCGCCCGCCAGGCCTTCCGCCTGCCCGCCCGCACCGACATGCCGGTGGAGAAGCTCCCGGACTGGGCGCAGGAGGTCCTCCGCGACATGAAGCCGGCGGCGGTGCGCTGGGATCTCATCGAGCAGCACGGCCAGGAGTGGATGGCCACCTGGGACCGCGAGGTCCGCGGCAAGGGCATTGCCGGGAGCTGACTCGTGCCTGCGCCACCCTTTCTCGTCCTCGACGGTCTCACTCCCCGTCCGGTGGCGCTGGGATTTGCGCGCCATGCCAGACAGCGACAACCCAGACGATGCCTCCTGAAACTCTGTAGAAGAAGCGATAGGGGGTGACGATCAGCTCGCGATGGGGAAGCTCCGGGAACTCAGGGATCTTTCGGCCGGATTCGGGAAACTCTTCGAGCCTCCGAAGTGTCTGCTCACACCGCTGGCGGAATCTCTCGGCCGCCATGGGACGATCGCGGCGAATGTAATCCAGCTCCCGCAGGAAGCGGGCGCGGGCCCAAGGAGTAAATCGGATCTTCAAGGATCGCGGCGAGCCAGGAGCCGATCCGCCTCCGCCAGGACCTCATCGAGGTCATACCCCATCCCCTCGGCAATCTCCTGTTCGCCTCGGGCCAACGCGGCCAGGATCTCCCGCTCCGATTCGGATCTCCTAAAAGACTCGATATCGATGAGGACAGCTGCCTCGCGGCCGCTCTGTGTGATGACGGCGGGCGCTCCCGAGTGCCGGAGGCGCTCGATGACAGAGGTTGCGTCCTGTTCGAGATCGGAAACAGGGATGACGGCCGGCAACTTTGAAATCATCCGTATCGGCTCCTTCACCTCAAGCCTACACCAAAGCGAACCGGCTGGTTCTCCCGCTGCTCCCCAAAGCCTGTAAGATCCCCGCCGCGGGCTGCCTCCCGCCCGAAATAGCGATGAAACAGAGCTGACCCTGTGCCCCCGTTCCTCGTCCTCGACGGCCTCGAGAAGAGCTTCGGCCGCAATCCGGTCCTCCGCGGGTTGAGCCTGGAGGTCGGGAAGGGGGAGGTCCTCGCCCTCCTGGGTCCCAGCGGCAGCGGCAAGACCACGGCCTTGCGCCTCATCGCAGGATTCGAAGCCCCCGACCGCGGGGCGATCCGGGTCGGCGGGGAGGACGTCACGGGTCTGCCGCCCGAGCGGCGCCGCTTCGGGATGGTCTTCCAGCACTACGCTCTCTTCCCGCACCTCGACATCGCCGAGAACGTGGCGTTCGGCCTCGACGGCCGGCTGAGCCGCGAGGAGACCGCCCGCCGGGTGGCCGCGGCGCTCGCGCTGGTCGACCTCCCCGGGTTCGAGCGCCGGCGGGTCGGCGAGATCTCGGGCGGCCAGCAGCAGCGGGTGGCGCTCGCCCGCGCTCTCGCTCCCGAGCCCCGCGTCCTCCTCCTCGACGAGCCGCTGTCGAACCTCGATCCGTCGCTGCGCGAGCGCACCCGCCGCGAGCTGCGCCGGGCGATCGAACGGGTGGACATCACCACGGTCCTCGTCACCCACGAGCAGGACGAGGCCTTCCATCTGGGCGACCGCGTCGCCGTGCTCCACGGCGGCAAGCTCCACCAGGCGGGCTCTCCCGAGGACCTCTACGAGCGCCCGGCGACCCGGTTCGTGGCCGGTTTCGTGGGACGGGCGAGCGGCGTGGTCGGGACGCTGGAGCCGGACGGCACCGTCCTCCTCGCCGGGAAAGGCGGCCCGGTGTGCTGGCCCGGCACCGCGGCCCCGGAGCTCGACGGCGCCGCGCCGGGAACGGCGGTCGAGCTGGTGGTCCGTCCCGAGTCGCTCGCGTTGCAGCCCCCCGGAACGCCTGGGGCGCTCACCGGCCGGGTGACCGAGCGGCGCTTCGCCGGAGCCGGGACCTACTACCTGGTCCTGCTCGACTCCGGAGAGGTGGAGGTCCTGGCCGGCGCGTCCGCCGCCCAGCCGGGAGACGAGGTGGCCGTGGCCCCGGCGGACCGAGGTCCCGCGCCGCGGATTTTCCGCTGGCAAAACTCCGGGCTGTCGGCGAGCGTACCTGTTGCGAGGTCGTTACGTTGACGAGACGTCTTCCCCTGGCCGCCGTGGCCGTCGCTCTCCTGCTCGCCTGGATCGTGGGCTATCCGCTGCTCATGACCCTGGTGGAGGCCCTGGGCGGGTCGGCCGGAGGGGGAGGTTGGACCCTGGAGAACTTCCAGCAGTTCTTCGCGCGGCCGGACGAGTGGATCGCCCTCTGGCGCAGCCTGTGGATCTCCGCCGCCTCCGTGGTGCTGGCGGCTCTGGTGGGGGTGCCGCTCGCCTTCCTCTTCGAGCGCACCGAGTTCCCGGGACGGCGCTTCCTCGGCGCGGTGGCGGCCCTGCCCGTGGCGCTCCCCCCGCTGGTCGGCGTGATCGCATTCCTTTTCTTATATGGCGAGAGCGGCCTGGTGTCGCGCGTGGTGCAGTCGGTCCTGGGGCTCGCGCAGCCTCCGTGGCGGCTGGCCGGACCGGGAGCGATCCTCCTGGTCCACGCCTACTCGATGTACGTCTACTTCTATCTGTTCACCCGCGCCGGGCTCGCGCGGCTCGACGCGGCTCTCCTCGAAGCCGCCGCTTCGCTCGGCGCCGGCCGGACGCGCACCCTCTTCCAGGTGACCCTGCCGGTCCTGCGGCCGGCTCTGGTGAGCGCCGCGCTCCTCACCTTCATGACGTCGCTCGCCTCGTTCTCGGCGCCCTACCTCTTCGGCGGGAGCTTCCGGGTGATGACCACCCAGATCGTCGCCTCCAAGCTCAACGGCGAGGTGGCCATGGCGCAGGTCGAGGCGGTGATGCTGGCGGCCCTCGCCATCCTGGGTCTCTGGGCGCTCCGCCGGACCGACCGCGGCGCAGGATCCACGGGAGTGCGCGGCGTGGCGCCGGCCCGGCGCGTGCTGCGGAGCCCTTTCGCACGGCTCGGCACCGGAGCCCTGGGCTGGCTCCTGGCCGGAGTCCTCCTGCTCCCGCACGCCATGCTCCTCCTGATCTCCCTGGTGCCGCCCTTCACCTGGACGACCGAATGGATCCCGCCGGTCCTCCGGCTCAGCAACTGGGCCGCCCTGGTCTCGCAGCCGGAGAAGCTGCGGCCGGTCCTCAACTCCCTCTGGATGGCCGCCGCTTCGACCGCCGCCGCTCTCGCGCTGGGATTCGCGGCGGCGCGGCTGTCGGTGGCGTGCAAGGGCTTCCTCTCCGGCTCTCTGGAATGGCTCATCGCGCTGCCGTGGGCCGTCCCGGGGACCGTCTTCGCCGTGGCGCTCGCCACCACCTTCGGGGTGAGCCAGCCGTGGCTCGGCCGCTTCGTGCTGATCGGCACGCCGGCGATCCTGCCGCTCGCCTATCTGGTGCGCAGCCTGCCGCTGACCGGCCGCGGGTCGATCGCCGGGCTGCGCGCGCTCGATCCGGCCCTGGAGGAGGCCGCCGCCTCTCTCGGGGCGGACCGCTGGCGCCGGCTCTGGCGGGTCGTGGTTCCGATGCTGCGGCCGGCTCTCGCCGCGGGCGCGGGGCTCGCCTTCATCACCGCCCTGGGGGATCTCATCGTTTCGATCGTTCTCTACACGTACGACACCCGGCCGATCTCCATGGAGATCCTGTCGAGCCTGCGGCTCCAGGACCTGGGGATGGCGGCCGTCTATAGTGTCTTGTTGATGACCGCCAGCGCCGCGGCGTTCCTGTTGTGGATGCGGGGCGAGGCGCGCTGAGGAGCTTCATGCAGCACGGCACGATCCGCCAGATCTCGGTCCTGATGGCCACGGTGTTCGCCGACATGATCGGGTTCACGATGGTCCTGCCCCTACTCCCCTTCTACGCCACGCGCTGCGGCGCCAGCGCCACGGTGGTGGGCCTCCTGGTCGCCATCTATGCCTTCGCCCAGTTCGTCACCGCGCCGCTCTGGGGCCGGGCTTCGGACCGCTGGGGACGCCGGCCGATGATCCTGTTCGGTCTCATGGCTTCGGCCGTGGCCTACGTGTTCTTCGGGCTGGCCGATGCCCTCTGGCTCCTGTTCGCCTCGCGCCTGGTGCAGGGGATGGCCGGCGGCATCAACGGCGTGGTGCAGGCCTATGTCGCCGACGCCGTCGAGCCCGAAGAGCGGGCCAAGGCTCTCGGCTGGCTCACCGCGGCCACCAGCGCGGGTGTCGCGATCGGGCCGGTCATCGGATCGGCGGCGGCCAACATCTCGCGGGAGGCGCCGGGCTTCTTCGCCGCCGCCCTGTGCATCCTCAATGTGCTCTCCGCCTGGAGATGGCTCCCCGAGGTGCGGCGCGAGACCGCGGCACCCTCCGAGAGCGGCGCGCCGGCTGCGCCGCGGACGACGCTCGGCCGTTCCTTCTGGGAGGTGGTGCGGCATCCGCGGTCGCCGCTGAGCTCGCTGATCTGGATCTACACCTTCGGGATGATGGCGTTCCTGGCCATGAACACCGTGCTGGCGCTGCATCTCAAA
>DASPXX010000068.1:0-20925 GCA_035637095.1 Thermoanaerobaculia bacterium | reverse complement strand
GCCAAAACCGCGACGCCGCGTCCCGTGCTTTCAGGCCGCATGATCGTGGCGGCCCTTGAATCCCAGGGAATCGGCCT
The DNA here is from genome assembly GCA_035637095.1 of Thermoanaerobaculia bacterium. GTDB lineage: Bacteria > Acidobacteriota > Thermoanaerobaculia > Multivoradales > UBA5704 > UBA5704. Next base: position 20,848 of record DASPXX010000068.1, on the reverse strand, counting down.
GCGGCCTCATCCCTGGGCTGGGATCTCCCGGCCCGTTGGGCCGGATAGGACGGCCATCAAGCTGCGAGAGAAAAAGGACCCTGGCTGATTTATTTCGTAGCAAGCCCTTACCGTCTAGGCGGCTCGAAGCTGAACCGGGGGTGTCTACTGCCAAGCCTGCTCCCGGAGATGGTTGAAGTTGACAGCCGCCAGCCCTCTCCTCTGGAGCGCCAGATACAGGTGAATATCGTCGGTTAGGACCATCAAGTCGCCGCGATCCTGGGCCAGCCGGAGGATCGCGGCGTCGGCGAGTCCAAGCCGGCGGACGTGAACTGCTGGGTCCTTTTGTGCCGCTCGATCAGCCCGGGATCGGAAGAGCCGACCGTGAACAGGACGAGGAGGTTGGTATTGATGAGCAGTGTCCGGCGGAGTGCTCCCCTCCGCCGCGAGCTCATCGCCGGTCCTTGAACATCTGCATCTCCAACACGTCTCCGGTGCGAGCGTCCACCTTTAAGACCTTGTATTCCCGCTCCCGGGGAGGAGTCACAGTGATCAGACCTGAAGGGCGGACCGGCTTGCCAGAGCGCGACCGGTGGAAGCCGAGCGTGATGTACCAGTACTTCCTGTCCGGCCGCTCCACAGCCTCCAGACCCAGGTCCGAGATCTCTTCGGCCTCCAGGAGGGTCTCCGCAAACTCCTTCGCTGCCTGGACAGCCTGCTTGACGTCAATCTCGGTCTCAGTCTGATTCGTGAGCCCCATTCCTACCTCCGATGCTACCCCGAGCCCCTCCTCACATCCCGATACAGATCTTCCCGAAATGCCCGCCCGCCGCCATCAGCTCGAAGGCGGCGGGGGCCTCTTCGAAGGGGAAGGTGCGGTCGATCACCGGGCGCATCCCATGCTGCGCGATCGCCCGGTTCATCGCCTCGAAGGCCTCGCGCGGACCGACCAGAATGCCCTGGAGCCGCACCTGCTGCATGAAGACCAGGGCCAGAGGCACCTGCGCCACGATCCCCGCCAGATTGCCGATCAGGCAGACGGTGCCTCCCATGCGCACGGAGCGCAGCGACTGCTCCAGCGTCCCGGCGCCTCCCACCTCGACCACCAGGTCGACCCCGGCGCCGCCGGTCAGGTCGCGGACCGCTCCGCTCCACTCGGGCTTCTGCCGGTAGTTGATCAGGCCGGCGGCGCCGAGCTGCCGCGCCCGTTCGAGCTTCTCGTCGCTGCTCGACGTGATGAGGGCGCGGACGCCGAGGAGCTGCGCCAGCTGCAGGGCGAAGATCGACACGCCGCCGGTCCCCAGGAGGAGGACGGTGTCGCCGGCGGTCAGCCGTCCCTGGGCGACCAGCGCGCTCCACGCGGTCACTCCGGCACAGGGGAGCGTCGCCGCCTCCTCGTCGCTCAGGTGCGGCGGCACCGGGACCACGCCTTCCTCGTGGAGGACCACCAGCTCGGCGAGCATGCCGTCGAGCGGACCGCCGAGCGTCGAGCGGAGCCTCTCCCGGTCCGGCTCGCCCGCGATCCAGCGCTGCGCGAAGATCCCGCAGACGCGGTCCCCCGGCTTGACCCGCGTCACCCCCTCGCCGGCCGCCACGACCTCACCGGCGCCGTCCGAGCAGGGGATGAGCGGCAGCTTCTGGCGCGGGTTGTACTTGCCCTCCACCATCAGCATGTCGCGGTAGTTGAGGGAGACGGCGCGCACGCGGAGGAGCACCTGACCCGGACCCGGACGCGGGTCCGGACGCTCGGCGATCCGGAAGTTGGCGAAGCCGAAGCCGCTCTGGACCTCCCAGGTCCTCATTCGAGCGCCTTGCGCATCTTCTCGACCAGCTCGCGGGCGGTCGATTCGGCGAGCTTCTTCGCCGGCCAGTGGATGCCCAGCCCCTCGTTGCCGAATTTCGGGATGATGTGGAAGTGCACGTGCATCACCACCTGGTGCGCGGCCGGGCCGTTGTTCTGGAGGACGTTGTAGTCGGTGCAGCCGGTGGCGCGCATCACCGCGCGGCAGAGCCGCGGCAGCACCCGGCCGAGGGCGGCGGACGCCTCGTCCGAGAGCTGGTGGAGCTGCGCCTTGCGCTCCTTGGGGATGACCAGCGTGTGGCCTTCCGAGAGGGGGCCGATGTCGAGGAAGGCGAAGACGTGCTCGTCCTCGTACACCTTGTAGCTCGGGATCTCGCCGGAGAGGATCTTGTCGAAGATGGTGGGCTGATGGTCGCTCATGGCCGCGTATTCTAGAGGCGTCGGAGGCGTTGGAGGCGGCGGCGGCACGAAATCCGGACTTTTTGTAAGCGACCTCTTGACATGTGGAACAGGTCCGCTATCGTTAAACCGTGGATATGAACGCGGCCCCCGACCAACCTCCAGGTCCCAGCGGTAGCCGGCCGTATCCGGCTCGCCGCCAGGGGTATCCGGGCCGTGCCGTCTCTTCCGGCGTTCTCCCCTCCCCCCTTCCTTCCGCCCCGGTGCAAATAACTGCGCCGAGGCACCGAGTTACCGGCTAATCAACGGCCATGAACGCCGTGCCCTCCGGGGCTTTTCCACCAGGTGACGTCACCGGGTGGGTCGCCGCTGATCGCAGCGGCGATCCGAACCCATCCATCACTCCTTTCCGAAAAGGGAGCGTGACATGAAGCAGGAGGCGTACGCCTCGCCCATGGCTGACACGACGACCGCGCGGCGCGAAGAGATCTGCGCTGTCTTCGGCGAGACCTACGACCCCGCCCGCTGGGGCGACTGGCGCTGGCAGCTGCGCCGCCGCCTGAGCCGGCTCGATCAATTCGACAGGCTCTTTCGCCTGACCGAATCCGAGCGCCGCGGGCTGCTCCTGGCGAGCGAGAAGTTCTCGGTCGCCGTGACCCCACACTTTGCCGCATTGATCGATCCCGACGATCCGGCCTGCCCGCTCCGCGTGCAGGTGATGCCGGTCGAAAAAGAGCTCCTGGTGAGCCCGGGCGACATGGCCGATCCGTGCGGCGAGGACCACTCCAGCGTCGTCGAAGGGCTCGTCCACCGCTATCCGGACCGGGTCCTCTTCCTCGTTCTCGATACGTGCGCGGCGTACTGCCGCTATTGCACCCGCAGCCGTCTGGTGAGCCAGGGCGAGCTCGAGCCCCTGGGCCGCCGGGTGGAGGCGGCTCTCGCCTACCTCCGGGAGCACACGGAGATCCGGGACGTCCTCCTCTCCGGTGGCGATCCGCTCCTCATGGCGGACACGACGCTCGACCAGCTCCTGGGCCGGTTGCGCGCCATTCCGCACATCCGCTTCCTGCGCATCGGCACGCGCATCCCCTGCTTCCTGCCGCAGCGCATCACTCCCGAGCTGGTGGCGGTGCTGCGCAAGCACCGCGTCTGGCTCTCGGTCCACTTCTGCCACGACCGGGAGCTCACTCCGGAGGTGGCCGAAGCCTGCGACCTGCTCGCCGACGGCGGCATCCCGATGGGCTGCCAGACGGTGCTCCTGCGCGGCGTCAACGACTCGGCCGAGACGCTGCGCGACCTCTTCCATGGTCTCCTCGATCTGCGCATCCGGCCGTACTACCTCTATCAATGCGATCCCGTGCTGGGCACCGGCCACCTGCGGACGCCGCTCGACACCGGGATGCGCCTGATGTCCGCCCTGCGCGGCCACATCACGGGCTACGCATTGCCGACGTTCGTGGTCGACGCTCCGGGAGGCGGCGGCAAGATCCCGCTCCTCGCCTCGTCGGTCGTCGGTCACGAAGAGGGAGCCTGGGTGCTGCGCAACTGGGCGGGGCACGACTACACCTACATCGATCCCGCGGGCGAGCGATGAAGCCTCTGCGATGTCTGCAGATGGCCCTCTGCTACGACCTCAAGGAGGACTACCTCGCGGAAGGGCTCACCGCCGAGGAGGTGATGGAGCTCGACGACGAGGAGACGATCGACGGGATCGCCACCTCTCTCCGCAGCCTCGGCCACACCGTCGAACGGGTGGGCCGAGGCGCGGAGCTGGCCCGGCGCCTGGCGTCGGGCCAGCGCTGGGACCTGGTGTTCAACATCGCCGAGGGACTGCGCGGGCGCTCGCGGGAGGCCCAGGTGCCCGCCCTCTGCGAGCTGTTCGACCAGCCGTACACCTTCTCCGATCCGCTGACCTGCGCGGTGACTCTCGACAAACCGCTCGCCAAACGCCTGGTCCGCGATCACGGCCTGCCCACGGCCCCCTTTGCGGTGGTCGAGCGGCCCGGGGAGGCGGACCAGGTCGATCTCGCGCCCCCGCTGTTCGTCAAGCCGGTGGCCGAAGGGAGCTCCAAGGGAGTGACGGAGCGCTCGCGGGTCGAGCGCCGCGACGAGCTGGAGGACGCCTGCGCCGATCTGCTCCACCGGTTCGCTCAGCCGGTGCTGGTGGAGCGCTATCTGCCGGGGAGGGAGATGACCGTCGGGATCGTGGGCAACGGCGACGAGGCGCGGGTGGTGGGGCTCATGGAGGTGCGCTTCCGGGACGGCTCCGCCGGCGACTACACGGCGCTCAACAAGGCCGAGTACCTGTCGCGCGTGGAATATCACCTGCTCGACGGCGAGCCGCTCGGCGTGCGGGCACGGGAGGTCGCGCTGGCCGTCTACCGCGCCCTCTCCTGCCGGGACGCCGCGCGGGTGGACCTGCGCTGCGACGAGCACGGCGAGCCGTGCTTCCTGGAGATCAATCCGCTGCCGGGCCTGCACCCGGTGCGCTCCGACCTGCCGATCCTCTCGCGCCTGGCCGGGATCTCCTATCCGGAGCTGCTCGGCCGGATCGTCGACGCCGCCGCCCGCCGGCAGGGCTTGTGGGCTTGAGAGTCCTCATCGCCCACAATCCGGTGGCGCCGGGCGACGATGCCTCGACCGCGGACGTGCTCGACGAAGCCGCGTTCGTCGAGGCCGGCCTCGCCGAGCTCGGGCTGGTGTCGGAGCGGCGCGCTGTGTCCGGACCGGAGGCGCTCGCCGGTCTCGCTCCGGACACAGTGATCTTCAACCTGATCGAATCGCCGCCCGGCGCCTGGTGGCGGCAGTGCGCGGCCGCCGGCACCCTGGAGCTCCTCGGAGTCCCGTTCACCGGCGCGCCCGCCGCGGCCCACTGGCTCACCACCGACAAGCTGCTGACCCGCGCCCTGCTCGTCGCCGAAGGTCTGCCCGTGGCACCCGGCGGACGGCTGGACCTCGCCCATCCGGAGATCCTCGACCGGGTGGCGCCGCCGTGGATCTTGAAGCCCGCCTGCGAGGACGCCTCGATCGGTCTCGAAGGCAATCCGCTCTGCGCCACCCGGGAGGAGGCCCTGGCGCGGGCCGGCCTCCTGGCGCAGCGATTCCCCGGGCAGGCGGTCCTCGCCGAGCACTTCCTCCCCGGCCGCGAGATCAACGTCTCCGTCCTGGAGGGCCCCGGCGGTCCCGAGATCCTGCCGGTCGCGGAGATGGTCTTCGTCGACTTTCCCGCGGACATGCCGAAGGTCCTCGGCTGGGAGGCGAAGTGGGCCGAGGGCTCGTTCGCCTGCGACCACACGGTCCGCCGCTTCCTGACCGATCCGGCGGACGGGCCGCTTCTCGCCCGCGTGCGGGACCTGGTGCGCGAAGCCTGGCGCGTCTGCGGCCTCGCCGGCTATGCCCGGGTCGACCTCCGCCTCGATGAAGCCGGCGATCCGCGCATCCTGGAAGTCAACGCCAACCCCTGCATCGCCGCCGGAGCCGGCTTCGCAGCCTCCGCGGCCCAGGCCGGAATCGGCACGGCGGGAGTCGTGCAGCGCATCCTCGACGCCGCGGTCCGCCGCTTCCCGCCATCCAGGAAGAGGCCGGCGGTGACGATCCGCCGCGGTCTCGATCCGGCCGACCGGCAGCCGCTGGAGGAGCTGATCCGCGCCACCGGCTTCTTCCATCCCGAGGAGATCGCCATCGCTCTGGAGCTGGCGGACGACCGGCTCGCGCAGGGGGAGGCGAGCCACTACCGGTTCCTGGCCGGGGACGTGGACGGCCGCCTGGCGGGGTACGCCTGTTGGGGTGTGATCGAGGGGACCCGGGAGTCCGTCGACCTCTACTGGATCGCCGTCCATCCCGACTTCCAGGGACGAGGGATCGGCGCCGCACTCCTCGACGACGCCGAGGCCTGGATCGCCGCGAGCGGGCGGACGCGGGTCTACGTCGAGACCTCGACCCGGGCGCAATACGAGAGCACGCGCTCCTTCTACCGCTCCCGCGGCTACGCCCTCGCCGCCGAGCTGCCGGATTTCTACGCTCCGGGAGACGGCAAGGCGATGTTCGTCAAGGTGCTTCTATAATGGGCGCCCAATGTCCGGCTGGTCTCTCGATCTGGGAACGACGAACTGTGGAGTTGCGTGCTGGGATGAGTCTCTCGGCCGGCCCCGCCTGATCGAGCTGCCCGCCGTCTGCCGGAAGCCCGAGGCCAAGGACCCCCTCGAAGCGCCGCGCCTGGTCCCGTCGTCCGTCCACTTCCTCGAAAATCTCGGAACGCTCGACCGCCTCGGCAGCTGGCCTCCGCTGGCGCGGCGGTTCTTCATCGGCCGGCGGGCGCTCATCGGGCGGCAGGCGCTCGAACGCAACGAGGGCGTGGCCCACCCATCGTTCGTCCCCACGTTCAAGCCCGCTCTGAGCGATGAGTCGCTGCGGCCGCTGGCGCGGGTGGGGCGCGAGAGCATCAGCGCCCGCGATGCCGCCCAGGCCTTCCTGCGCGAGCTGCTGCGCGAGGTCAAGCGGGAGACCGGGCACCGCATCCGCGACCTCGTCGTCACCTCGCCGGTGATGGCCTTCGAGACCTACCGCGCGGAGGTGCAGCAGGCGCTGCGGCAGCTGGGGGTGCGCCGGGTCCGCTTCATCGACGAGCCGGTGGCGGCCGCGCTCGGCTACGGGATCAGCCTGAGCCACGACCGCACGGTCCTCGTCGTCGACGTCGGGGGCGGCACGATGCACGTCGTCCTCGTCCGCCTCTCGCCGCAGGAAGCGGTCAGCGGTCAGGCGACCGTGCTCGCCAAGCGGGGGCGGCTCCTCGGAGGCAACGCGGTCGACGGCTGGGTGCTGGACGACCTCTGCAGCCAGATGGGCCAGGGCCTCGCGACCGAGGACGACGAGCTCACCCGCCTCTGGCGCCGGCTGATGCTCGCCGAGGCGTGCCGGGTGAAGGAGGCCGTCTTCTTCGAGGAGGAGGCGCCGTTCCTGCTGAACCCGGGGGCTCCCCGGGAAGCCCCGCGGCCGGGCTACGGCGGCGAGATCGTCGCGCTCCGCCGCGACCGCCTGCGGGAGATTCTCGACCAGAACGGGTTCTACGTCAGCCTGGCCGCCTCGGTCGACCAGGTCCTGGAGCAGGGTGGCGTCGCCGCGGGCGACGTGGAGGACGTCCTCCTGGTCGGCGGCTCGACGCTCCTGCCCGGCTTCTTCCCGTGGTTCGAAGAGCGGTTCGACCGCCGCCGGGTCCGCGCCTGGCAGCCCTTCGAGGCGGTGGCTTACGGCGCCGCCTGCTTCGCCAGCGACCGGATGAACGCCCTGGACTTCATCGCCCACGACTACGCGTTCGTCACTCACGATCCGCGGACCGGCGAAGCCCAGCACACGGTCATCGTGCCCCGGGGGACGCGGTTCCCCACCTCCCCCGAGCTGTGGAAGCGGCAGCTGGTCCCGACCTGCGCGCTCGGCGAGCCGGAGAGCCTCTTCAAGCTCGTCATCTGCGAGGTCTCGCGCCCCGGCGGTGAGAACGACGAGCGGCGCTTCGTCTGGGACGCCGCCGGCGACGTCCACAAGGTGGGAGGCGCATCCGGCGACGATCAGGTCGTGGTGCCTCTCAACGCGGCGAGCCCCACCCTCGGCTATCTCGACCCGCCGCACTCTCCGCGCGACCGCCGGCCCCGCCTGGAGATCGCGTTCGGCGTCAGCGCCGAGCGCTGGCTGATCGCCACCGTCCGCGACCTCCTCACCCAACGGGAGCTGATGAGCAAGGAGCCGGTCATCCGGCTCGTCTGAGGCGCCCCGGGATGTGGGAACAGCTCGCCATTGCCGCGCTCGAGCTGATGGCCCTCTGCGCCGGTCTCTGGGGATTCGCGCGACGCAAAGGAAACGAGACCGGTCGAGCCCTGGCGGCGTGCGGCCTCCAGGTGGTGGAGGAGGGGCCACCTCTCCGGGCCCGCGCGGGACCCATGGAGGTGAGGATCGGCGACGCGGAAAGCGGAGACTCCTACCTGCAGGTCGCGATCGCGGCTCCGGATTTCTCCGAGGTGAGGATCCTCCACCGTGAAGCCACGCATCCTCTTCAATATTCATGGAAGCCGGAGATCGCAACCGGGGACGTACGGTTCGACAGAGCCTTCTGCGTCGAGGGACCGCCATTCCTGGTCTTCGCGGTGCTCGATGCGCGGACGCGCGCTCTTCTGCTCGGCCTGCTCACCAGAAGCTGGGTGGATCTCTCGGGCGGCGAGCTCCGGGCGGTGGCGTCTCCCTGGAGCCTTTCGTTCACCCTGCCACCCCTCCTGGAAGTCGGCCGGCGGCTCACGCAGCCCCTGGATCTCGTGCGGTGCCTGGCCGAGAACGCCCACCGGGACCCCGAAGCCGTCGTGCGGATCCAGAACCTCACCGTGCTGGCCCGGGAGCTCCCCGGAAGCCCGGCGACCCGCGACGCGCTCCGCGCCGCCTGCTCCGACCCCAGCATCGAGGTCCGGCTGCGCGCCGTCCAGGAGCTGGGCGCCGAAGGCCTCCCCTTCCTCCTGGAGTTCGCAGAAAGCCGGATCACCGACGGCCTGAGCGCGGGCGCCGTGGCGATCCTGGGCCGGGAGCTTCCGTTCGAGCGCCTGCAAGCCATTCTCGATCACGCCTTGAGCGGATACCGCATCCAGACCGTCCGCGCCTGCCTGGACGTGCTCACCCACCGGGGTCAAGCCGAGGTCGTCGGTGTGCTGGCCCGGGTCATGCCGCAAGCGAGGGGCGATCTCGCCGTCACGGTGGCCAAGGCCCTGGAAGCGACCGGCAGCCCGGAGGCCGAGCCGCCCCTGATCCAGGCCCTCCAGGGTGATTTCATCGGCCTCCGGATGGCCGCGGCGGAAGCGCTCGGCCGCATCGGCTCCGTGGCGGCCGTGCTGCCGCTCCAGGAAGCCGAAGAGAACGCCGGGCCCTACGGCGAGCTGCAGCGGGCCGCGCGCCAGGCCATCGCCGCGATCCAGGCGCGCATCCCGGGCGCCTCGCCGGGCCAGCTCTCGTTGGCCGGCACCGAGGCGGGCCAATTGTCCCTGGCCCAAACCGGGGCAGGCCAGCTGTCGCTCGCTTCGGAGCCTGTCGGCCAGCTTTCGCTCCCTGGGGAGACGGAAGGCTGACATGTGGGAGCAGCTCGTCATCCCCGTGCTCGAGCTGCTGGCCGTCGGGGCCACCGGTCTCTGGATCTACCGGCGGCAACCGAGGCCATTCGGCTGGCAGAAAGAGGCTGCGAAAGCGGCAGCGGCGTGCGGCCTCCAAGTAGTGGAGACGGGGCCGGCCTCGCCCGGTCAGCTCTCGCTGGCCGGGACCGAAGCGGGCCAGCTGTCCCTGGCGCAATCCGAGGCCGGCCAGCTGTCGCTCGCCCCCGAGGCGGCCGGACAGCTCTCGCTCCCTCCGGAAGTAGATGGTTGAGATGTGGGGCCAGCTCATCATCCCTGCGCTGGAGCTGCTGGCAGTCGCCGCTATCGGTCTCTGGACCTACCGGAAGCGACCGAACCTGCCGAGGCAACCGAGGCCGTTCGGCTGGCCGAATGAGGCCGCGAAAGCGGCAGCGGCGTGCGGCCTCCAGGTGGTGGAAACGTGGCCGACTCTTCTGGCCCGCGCGGGACCCGTCGAGGTAAGGATCGGCGAATCGGAAAGCAGCGACAGGGAGGTGCAGGTCGCGATCGCGGCTCCGGAGCTCTCCGAGATGAGAATCCACCGCCGTGAGACCGTGCATCCCTATCAATATTCGTGGGCCCCCGAGAATGCGACCGGGGATGCGCAGTTCGACAGCGCCTTCTTCATCGAGGGACCGCCGGCCCTCGTCCTCGCGGTGCTCGATGCGCGGACACGCACGGTTCTGCTCTGGCTGAGCACCAGGAGCCGGCTGGCGCTGTCACTCGGTGAGGTCCGGGCGGAGATGCCTCCCCGGGACCTTTCCTCCACGTTGCCTTACCTCCTGGAGATCGGCGGGCGTCTCGCGCAGCCCCTGGACCTCGCGCGGTGCCTGGCCGAAAACGCCCACCGGGACCCCGAAGCCGGCGTGCGGCTCCAGAACCTCACCGTGCTGGCCCGGGAGCTCCCCGGGAGCCCGGCGACCCTCGAAGCTCTCCGCGCCGCCTGCTCCGATCCCAGCCCCGAGGTCCGGCTGCGCGCCGCCCAGGAGCTGGGCGACGAGTTGCAGCGGGCCGCGCGCCAGGCCATCGCCGAGATCCAGTCCCGCCTCCCGGGCGCCTCGCCTGGACAGCTCTCGCTGGCGGGGACCGAAGCCGGCCAACTTTCCCTGGCGCAAATTGAGGAAGGCCAGCTGTCGCTCGTCCCCGAGAAGGCCGGCCGGCTCTCGCTGCCGCCGGAAGGACCGGGCTAGTGGTATCGTGCCTCAGGAGGTGAGCTCGGTTCCGTATGGAAATCCTCCTCCCTGCGCTCCTGCCCTTCGCATTCATCGGCGCGAGCCTCTGGCTGGGCTTCGTGCATCAGCGCCGGCGTCTGCGTGCCTGGCAGGATGCCGCCGTTGCTTGTGGCTTGCAAAATGTGGAGTCCCCTGGCCGGAGCGAGCTCTCGGCACAAGCGGGACCGGTGTCGGTGAAGATCGACGCGTATGGAGACAAAGGAACCCGGATCGTCGTCTCGGTTCCGGGGCCGCCGGATTTCCACAGAGTGAGCATCCGCCGCGAGCCGCTCGTCGGGTCGGGGCGGGAAACCGAGATCGGTGACCCTGCTTTCGACAGCACATTCCTCATCGAGGGACCGGCGCGGCTGGTGTTCGCGCTCCTCGATGCAAAGACGCGCCGCCTGCTGCTCGACGTGAACACCGCGAGCCGGCTGGAAATCCTGAACGGCACGCTGCAGGCAGAGCACTTGGCCGACAGCAAGATCCCACACGTCCTGCCTCTCCTCATCGACATCGCCCGGCAGCTCGCTCAGCCGATGGATGTCCCGCAGCGCCTGACCGAAAGCGCCCACCGCGATCCCGTAGCCAAGGTGCGTTTTCAGATCCTGCGCCTGCTGATCCGTGAGCTCCCTGGAGCTGCGTGGACCCTGGAGGCGCTCCGTACGGCCTGCTCGGATCCGAGCCCCGAGATCCGGCTGCTGGCAGCCAGGAATCTCGGCACCGAAGGCCGCGGCGTCCTCCTGGACCTGGCGGAGAGCCTGGTGGGCGACATCGTGAGCGCGGAAGCCGTGTCGGCCCTGGATCGCGGGCTGCCGGTCGAGCGCGCGCGGGCCATTCTCACCGGTGCCTTGCGCAGGCGCCACATCCAGACGGCCCGCGCCTGCCTGAAGGCGCTCGGCAAGAGCGACGACGCCGCGGCCGTCGGCCCTCTGGTCGAGGTGATGGAGCAAGAACGAGACGACTTGGCCATCGCCGCGGCCCTGGCCCTCAAAGCGACAGGAAGCCCGGCTGCCGAACCGCCGTTGATCCGGGCTCTTCGGCGCCGACAGCTCCGGGCGGCTGCGGCGAACGCACTGGGCCGCGTCGGCTCGGTTGCCGCCGTGCTTCCGCTCAAGGAAGCGGCCAAGCGCTTCTGGCTCGACCTCGATTTCCAAGGGCCCGCGCGCCAGGCGATCGCCGAGATCCAATCCCGCCTCCCGGGCGCCTCGCCCGGCCAGCTGTCGCTCTCCGGAGCCGAAGAGGGACAGCTCTCGTTGGCGCAAGCCGAAGCGGGACAGCTCTCGCTCGCCGCCCCCACCACTGGCCAAGCAGGACAGCTTTCGCTCCCGCCGGAATCCTGAGGCCCGGAATGGGTTGGTTTTTCGGAATCTATTACCTGATCGCTGGCGGCCTCCTGGCCGCCGCCTCCTGGGAGGCTTCTCGATATCTCCGCGTGCGCCGGCAGGCTCTCCGGGACACTGTGGAGCTCTGCGGCCTCCATATGGTGAGCATCTCCAGGCCCGGAGCGTCGTTGAAGCTTGCGGCAGACGCGGGTCCGGTGAAGGTGCGGATCGAAGACATTCGAGAAAGGAAACGAGAATTTGGCATCCGGGTCACGGTTGCGTTTCCGGGACCGCCGGGCTTCACCGGGGTGAGGATTCGCCGCGAAGCCTACAAGCCGCCGGGGGCGCGCGAGGTCGAGATCGGAGACGATCTGTTCGACGGCACGTTTTATATCGAGGGACCGACGCGGCTCTTGAGCGTGCTGCTCGACGCGGAGACGCGCCGCCTGCTGGTCAGCGTGAACGCCGAGGGGCGGCTGCGGATCTCTGGCGGCGAGCTCCAGGTCGAGACGTTCGACGTGCATCTCGCGAACCTTCTACCTCTCCTCCTCGACCTCACCCGGCGGTTCTCGGAGGAGGTGGATGTCGCGCCGCGCTTGGCCGAAAACGCCCGCCAGGACCCCAACGCCGGGGTACGGCTCTGGAACCTGCTCGTCCTGCTCCGTGAGCTCCCTGGGCAGCCGGGGACCGTCGCCGCGATCCGCGCCGCCTGCGCGGACCCGAGCCTCCAGGTGCGGCTGCGGGCAGCCATGGCCCTGGGCGCCGAGGCCCGCGACGTCCTCGTGGAGCTCGCAGAAACCGCGGAGGACGACTCCTGCAGCGCACAAGCCGTCTCACACCTCAACCGGGAGCTGGGCTTCGAGCGCACGCGGGCGATCCTCGGCCACGCCTTGCGCAAGCGCCGCCACCAAACGGCGCGCGCCTGCCTGGAGGTGATCGGCACGAGCGGAGAGGCCGCGGCTGTCGACCTCCTGGAGAAGGTGCTGGCGGTCGAAAAAGGTGAGTTGGCCGCCGCCGCGGCCCTGGCGCTCGGAGCGACCGGCAGCCCGGCCGCCGAGCCGGCGCTGCTCCTGGCCCTCCGGCGCGACAAGGCGGACGTTCAGGTGGCCGCGGCGACCGCCCTCGGCCACGCCGGCTCGGCAGCGGCCGTCCTGCCGCTCAAGGAAGCGGACCAGAAGTCCCCCGACGACGAGCTCCGCCGGGCCGCACGCCAGGCGATCGCCCAGATCCAGTCCCGCCTCCCAGGCGCCTCGCCCGGCCAGCTGTCGCTCTCCGGAGCCGAAGAAGGACAGCTCTCGCTCGCACAAGCCGAGGCAGGCCAGTTGTCGCTCGCCGCGGATCAGGCCGGACAGCTCTCGCTGCCGCCGGAGGGATCGAATTGACCTCGACCGATCAACCCGCCGCCGTCCGCAACGAGCAGGTCCTCGCACGCCAGCTCTCGAGTGCCCAGCAATCCGCGATGGCGCTCGGCGGCGCGATCGGTACCGGCCTCTTCCTCGCCAGCGGGCTCGCGGTCAACGTGGCCGGACCGGCGGTGATCCTTTCTTATGTGATCGTTGCCGCCATCTCGCTCCTCCTCGGCCGCGCGCTGGCCGAGATGGCGGTGGCCCATCCGACGGCGGGCGCCTTCGGCGTCTACGCCGGGATGTACATCTCGCCCTTCGCCGGCTATGCAGTGCGCGTGAGCTACTGGTTGATGGAGGTCATCGCGACCGGCGCGCAGCTGGTCGCCGCGTCGATCTACATGAGCTACTGGTTTCCGGGGGTGCCCGGGGCGGCCTGGGTGCTCGCGTTCTCCATTGTCCTCATGTATGTCAACTCGCGGTCGGTCGGCCGGTTGGGCACGATCGAGTCCTGGCTCGTCCTGATCAAAGTCGTCGCAGTGCTGCTGTTTGTCGGGCTCGCCGTGCTGATCGTCTTCGGCCTGACCGGCGCGCCCGCGATTGGTCTCCGAAACCTCACCGGACAACGCGGCTTCATGCCCTTCGGCCTCAAAGGGGTCTGGCTCGGCTGTTGTTTCGTGATCTATTCGTTCATCGGCGTCGAGATCGTCGGCGTCACCTCGGGCGAAGCGACCGACCCGGCCCGCACGATTCCGGCCGCCATGCGGCGCATGGTCCTCGGCCTGTCGGCGATCTACATCGTGACGATCGCTCTCCTGGCCGCCCTCAAACCGTGGGACCAGTTGGGAGTCGGCGAAAGCCCCTTCGTGAGCGTGCTCTCGGGGCTTGGCATTCCCGGCGCCGCGGGCCTGATGAACTTCGTCGTGCTGAGCGCCGCGCTGTCGAGCTCGAACGCGAACCTCTATCTGATCACCCGGACGCTGTTCTCGCTGGCGCGCTCCGGATTCGTGTCCCCGGGGCTCGGCGCGGTGACCGGGCGTGGCGCGCCGGTCAACGCCTTGCTCGTGTCGAGCATCGGTCTCGGGGGAGCCGTGCTGGTCCGGGCGCTCTGGCCCGACTCCGCCTACGTGTGGTTTTTTGGCGTCGCGCTCTTTGGCGCGCTGTTCGTCTGGCTGATGATCTTCGTGACCCACATCGCCTATCGCGCGTCCGCCGCCGGAGGAGGGACGGCACCGCTCGGCTCCTGGGCGGGAGCCGTCCTGATCGCCGCGATTCTCGTGTCCACGTGGTGGGTCCCCGGCCTGCAATCCACGCTCCTCGCCGGCGGTCCGTGGCTCCTGCTGCTCGCGATCGGCTATCGTTTGGCGATCAGGATCAGAATAGCTGCTCGTCCTGGTGCACCTGAGTCGTGAAATCCGCCGGCAGCGAAACCTCCAACAGCTGCAGATCCGCGGAACAGTCCGTCAGCGCCGTCTTCAGGTCGGGCGGAATCACATAGGCGTCACCCTCGGTGAGCGCGTGGGCACCTTGTCCTTCTCCGTGCAGCGTCATCGAACCCGACAGGACGAACGTAAACAAAATATCCGATGTATGGCTGGTCACCTGGCCGGGGCATCCGTCGACCGGACGCGCCACCTGGACCGACGCCACGCCCGCGGTCGCCGCACCGATCCCCGTCTCCCGCGCTTCGAAACCTTGCAATCGCCAGGGCGTCCACACGGCGTCCTTCGCCTCGCTCCGGCAGAATGTCTGTCCGCCGAAATCCCGCTCGGGGCGGAGGAACGGCGTGGGGAGCTCCATCTCGTGATCCACGGTCGTGATGTGCTCGGCGGGCACCCCGATCTCGACCACCTGGAGGTTTTCGGAAGCCTCGAGCACCCGGTGCCGGATCTGCGGTGGCTGGATGACACAATCGCCGGCATCGAGAACGAACGGCGGCCCCTGATCCTCGTACATCAGCCGGACCCAACCGTGATAACAGAAGATCAGCTGAAAACCCACGGTGTGATAGTGGACCATGTCCGGCACAGGACCTGCGTCCGGAATGCGGATGTGCGACGCGATGATGCTGCCGCCGAGCCGGCCGGGAATCAGATCCCGGTAGTGCATGCCCGCGCGGCCGATCACCCAGGGGCTGTTGTCCTTCAGGCGCCGCACGACGAACGCATGCTGCGTCGGAGGCGTCTCCAACCGCGGATTCGCATCGACGATCTGAATGCGCACACCATTGGGCGCCGTCAGCTCCCGCCTGCCCTTGGCAAAGGCATCGGGATCGAGGCACAACAGCCGAAGCACACCCGGCGCAACGGCTGATCCCCGCTCCAGCCGGAGGCGCAGGCCATGCCCGGACAAGACGGCCACACCCGGATCGTCGGCGGGAAAGATCATGTCCAACCGGAACCCCAGCTCCTGGGTGTAGAAGGCCAGATCCGCCGCGAGGTCCTGCGACGGAAGGGAAACCTCGGCCGCCTGGATGTTGTCCATGCCCTGACTCATGCAATCTCCGGCCGGCGCCCCTGCGCACGGGTGCCGGCTAGAGTACCACTCGCCGGCCCGGACCAGGCTAGTGGTATCGTGCTCCAAAAGGTGAGCTCGATTCCGTTATGGACCCCTTCCTCCTCCTACCTGTCGCGCTCGGCGGCGTGAGTGTCTGGCTCGGCTTGGTGCAACGCCGTCAGCGTGTGCGCGCCTGGCAGGATGCCGCCGCTGGGTGTGGCTTGCAGGTCGTGGGATCTCCTGGCTGGTCACAGCTCTCAGCACGAGCGGGACCGGTGTCGGTGAAGATCGAGACGTGTGGAGACAAAGGAAAGTACACCCGGATCATCGCCTGGGCTCCAGGGCCGCCGGATTTCCACAGCGTGAGCATCCACCGTGAGCCGCTCGTTCGGTTTTCCCGGGAGATCGAGGTCGGTGACCAGGCTTTCGACAGCACGTTCTTCATCGAGGGACCGGCGCGGCTGGTGCTCGCGCTGCTCGATGCAAAGATGCGCCGGCTGCTTCTCCGCGTGAACGCCGAGAGCCGGCTGGCGATCTCCAACGGTACGCTGCGGGCGGAGCACATGGCCGACAGGAAGGTTGTGCACGTCCTGCCTCTCCTCGTCGAGACCGGCCAACGGTTCGCCCAACCCCTGGATGTCATGCGGTGCCTGGCCGAAAGCGCGCATCACGATCCCGAAACCGGGGTGCGCCTTCAGATTCTCCTCCTCCTGATCCGTGAGCTCCCTGGAAATTCGTGGACCCTGGAGGCGCTCCATACAGCCTGCTCGGATCCGAGTCCCGAGATCCGGCTGCTGGCAGCCAAGAATCTCGGCGCCGAAGGCCGCGGCGTCCTTCTGGATTTGGCGGAGAGCCTGGTGGACGATGCCGTCAGCGCGAAAGCCGTGTCGGCCCTGGATCGCGAGCTGCCGTTGGAGCGTACGCGGGCCATTCTCACCGGCGCCTTGCGCAGGCGCCACATCCAGACGGCCCACGTCTGCCTGGAGGCGCTCGGCAGGAGCGACGGCGCCGCGGACATCGAGCTGCTGGCCAAGGTGATGGCGCTCGAACAAGGTGAGCTGGCCGCCGCGGCGGCTCTGGCCCTGGGAGCGACCGGAAGCCCGGCTGCCGAACCGTCGTTGATCCCGGCTCTCCAGCGCGAGCAGGCGGACCTCCGAATCTCTGCGGCGGACGCTCTGGGCCGCGTCGGCTCGGCCGCAGCCGTGCTTCCGCTCAAGGAGGCGGCCGAGAGCTTCTGGCTCGACCTCGATCTCCGCCGGGCCGCGCACCAGGCGATCGCCGAGATCCAATCCCGCCTCCAGGGTGCCTCACCCGGCCAGCTCTCGCTCGCCGGGTCCGACGCAGGCCAGCTCTCGCTGGCGCAAGACGAGGCAGGCCAGCTGTCGCTCGCCACCGACCCGGCCGGACAGCTCTCGCTTTTCGCAGGAGAGGCTGGGCTGGAACCGGATGGAGGAGGAGCCCCTTAGTGGACCCCGTTCTTCTGGCGCAAGCTCTTGGTTTCTTGGTGGGCGTCCCCGTCACGCTCTGGATCAGCCACCGCCAGATCCGCCAATTCCGTCAGCGCTCACGCCTGCGCGCCTGGCAAAGTGCCGCGAAGTCGTGCGGCTTGCATATCGTGGAGATGGGCCCACCACTCCGGGCCCGAAGGGGGCCGGTGGAGGTGCGGATCGATTCCGTTCAAGGCAGATACGAGGAGACTCAGATCACGATCGCGGTTTCCGGCCCGCCGGATTTCGACAAGGTGAGGCTCCATCCCGCCGCGACGAAGCCTCTCCATCCGCATCACCGGGTCCTTGAGATCGAGACCGGGGACGCGCGGTTCGACCGAGCGTTCTCTCTCGAAGGACCGGCAGGGCTGGTGCTCGCGTTGCTCGATGAGCCGATGCGCCAGCTTCTGCTCTCCCTGAACGCCCGAGGCCGGCTGGAGATTGCCGACGGTGAGATCCGGACGGAGGTGTTTTACCGGATGCTCTCGCACGTCCTGCCTTCCCTCGTGGAAGTCGGACGGCGGTTGGATCATCCAAGGGATGTCCTGTGGCGCTTGACCGAGAACACCCGCAGCGATCCCGAGCCCGGGGTGCGGCTTCAGAACCTCCTCCTGCTGATCCATGAGCACTCCGGGAATCCGGTGACCGTCAAGGCGCTCCACGCCGCCTGCTTGGACCCGAACGACGCCCCGAGAGCGGAGGCTGTGTCGGCCCTGGGCCGCGAGCTGTCGATCGAGCGCACGCGAGCGATCCTCGACCACGCCTTGGACGGGAGCCATCCCAAGACGGCCCGCGCCTGTCTGGAGATGCTCGGCCGCAGCGGAGACGCCGCGGCTGCCGAGCCGCCACTGATCCTGGCCCTCCAGCAGGAGCACGCGGACCTCCGAGTCGCCGCGGCGGACGCGCTGGGTCACGTCGGCTCGGCTGCGGCCGTGCTGCCGCTCGAGGAAGCGGCCGAGCGCTTCTGGCTCGACCTCGAGCTCCGCCGCGCCGTCCACCAGGCGATTGCCGAAATCCAATCCCGCCTCCAGGGCGCCTCGCCCGGCCAGCTGTCGCTCGCCTCCTCCGAGGCCGGCCAGCTCTCCTTGGCGCAAGCCGAGGCGGGCCAGCTGTCGCTCGCTACCGACCAAACCGGGCAGCTCTCGCTCCCGCCCAAATCCTGAGGCCTGGAATGGGGTGGTTTTTCGGGCTCTATTACCTGGTGGCCACCGGCCTCCGCCTCCTGGCAGCCGCCTCCCGGGATGCTTCTCGATATCTCCGCGGGCTTCAGAGGCCCGACTTCACAGCCGGTGCAGGGGCGGAGTCGTCCAGAAGCTCTTCGGGCCTTCCCAACTCAGCGTACGGTGCGCGGGCCTTTTCCCGGAAGAATGCGATCTTCTCCCGGGGAGATAAATCCTTGAGCTTCTCGTAGTGAGCGTCACGGATGCCGCGCACCATCTCAACCGCCTTAATCTCGAGTTCGTGCATGCGTTAGTCTCCCTCAGCTTTCGTCACTTCCCGCGGAGAGTAAATCTGCAATGGTTTGTAGCCGAGTGGGCCAAGCCCCATCGATTCTATGTTACCGGGAATTCGTACCTGGGGTAAGAGCCCGCGGATCTGGGACGACTTCTCCGGATGTGCGGCGCCGTCCGGGGGTCTATGGCGGTCCGCCGGCCCTCGGGTCAGGAGACGGCCCGGTCTATACTGCCCGGCCATGGCATGGATCGGAGCGAAAAGACAGGCACTTCTCCTCCTGGCGGCGGCGCTGCTTCCGTCGACGCTCGGCTGCGCCGGGGCCGGGCAGCACGATCCGCAGCCGCTCGCCCCACCGGCGGCTCCGGCGCCGCGGCCCAACATCGTCGTCGTGCTGTCGGACGACCAGCGCTGGGACGCTCTCGGCGCCGCGGGCAATCCCTCCATCGTCACGCCCGTGATGGACGGGATGGCGCGCGACGGCGTCTACTTCCGGCAGGCCACGGTCTCGGTCTCCCAGTGCCATCCGATCCGCGCCAGCCTGCTCACCGGTCTGCCGGCGTTCCAGCACGGCGTCTATTCGACCAAGTCCGTGGAGCCCGGGGTCGCCGAGACCCTCTGCCGGCGCCCCACGGTGGCGAGCCTGTTGCGGGATGCCGGGTACCACACCGTGGTGGTCGGCAAGTGGCACGTCCCCGCTCCCCCCTGGGAGTGCGGCTTCGACGAGGTGCGGACCTGGCTGCCCGACGGCGGCTCGTACTACCGCGAGCCCGAGCTGGTCCACGGGGTCTCCCACGAGTACGAAAAGGTCACCGGTTTCACGCAGGAAATCTTCGCCGACGATGCCCTGGGCTTCCTGCACAGCGCGGCCGCCCGGAGCGGACCCTTCCTTCTCTGGCTCGGCTTCACGGCGCCTCACCTTCCGTATGAGCCCAACCCGGAACGGATCGAAGCGCTCTACGCCGGGCGGAGCGACGAGCAGCTCCTGCCGCCCGGCTTCCCGCGCGACGTGCAGGCCAACGACTGGCGCCACTACGACGAGGCGGTGAGCCATCTCGACGAGCAGCTCGGGCGCCTGCTCGCCACCTTACGCGAGACCGGGCTCGCCGAACGGACGGTGGTGGTCCTGCTCGGCGACAATGGGTACATGATGGGCGAACGGGGCATCGGCGGCCCCGGCTCGGGCGCCGACGGCAAGCAGGTGCCGTACGAGAGCTCGCTCCGCGTTCCCTTCATCCTGCAGGGACCGGGACTGCCGCACGGGCTCGTCTCGGAGCTTCCGGTGTCCAGCATGGACCTGCCGCCGACGCTCCTCTCGCTCGCGGGAGTCCCGGCGCCGCGCTCCTGGCCGGGGCGCGACCTCCTGGCGGCGCTCGCGGGAAAGCTCCCGATCCAGGAGGCCTTCGCCGAGTGGTCCGACGAGAAGAGTGAGAAGTTCGGCAAGCTCGCCTTCCGCGCCGTGCGCACACCGACCCACAAGCTGATCGTCTGGAAAGACCCGGCCCGCGGCGACGAGCTCTACGACCTGGTCGCCGATCCGGCCGAGGCGCACAACCTCGTCGCCGACCCCTCGGCGCAGGATGTGCTACGCGACCTGCGCTCCCGCCTCCACGCCTGGATGCAGCGCAACGCCGACCCAGCTCTCTCCTGGCCAGCCAAGCCCTGAGCTCGCTCAAGCTCGGCGATCAGCTGGGGGCATACGCACCCCGCGTCCTACTCTCTCCAGGCGAGGCCGCCCGGCAGCGGGCTCGCGCTGTATTCGATGTGGAGGACGCGGCGGTGGGCCGGCCGGCGGCAAGGGGAGGAGGCGTGGAGCAGCAGCGGCCGCATCAGCATCACGCCGCCCGCGCGCACGCCGCAGGCCACCTCAGGCACCTCGACGCGGAGCCGCTCGATCTCGGCCTCGCCGAGGCGGCCGGAGCGGTGCGTGCCGGGCAGGACCCGCAGCGCCCCGTTGTCCGGCCACGCATCGTCCAGGTGGATCCGGAGGGCCAGGACGTGCTCGAGGACCTCCACCGGGGGCTGGACGTGGAGAATTCCTTCCTTCACAGACCAGGGCCCGAACCCCTCCACGTCGATGCGCCGCTGGACACAGATTGTCAGGTCCTGGTGCCAGGGCACCTTCCAATTGGCCGCGGGGGTCTTGTCGAACACGATCCCCTTGACCGGCCGGGCCCCGGCTCCGAGCACCGATTCAGCCAGGCCCAGGATGCGGGGAT
>DASPXX010000067.1:0-7356 GCA_035637095.1 Thermoanaerobaculia bacterium | reverse complement strand
AAGAGGAAGTACTCGGCGATGCCCAGGCGCTCATAGAGCATCCACTTGGCCCCGTCCCTCGCGTCGTTCTTCCGCGTGCTCTCGGAGGTCACTTCAGCCACGAAGCAGGGGAGCCGGCGCTCCTCCCAGAGGAGGTACTTGGCCCGCAGCGCCTTGCCATCCGGAAGGTCCTTGACGACGAAGGCGTCCGGGGCCACCACGGCATTCCGGGCTCCCCTCTCGAAATAGAACAGCAGGTTGCCGCCGACGAAGACTCCGGGGTCGTCGAGGAAGCGTTCCTCCAGAGCTTCGAGGAGGTAGGTCATCTCCTGGAGGTGGAGCTTGCTCTCCGCCATGGGCTCGCCGTCGGACTCGGGATAGAAGGTCTTGTCCTCGACGAGAGGGATCGCGGTCGTACGTGCCATCGCGTGCCATCCTTTCCCGGAGGTTCTCCTATCCAATCACGAGAGACCGTCGGGGCGCAACCGGGCGACGCAACGATGGTAGCACGGCTGTTTCTTGGCGAAGTTGCCAGAGCGCGAGCTGTGCTACAGCCCCTCCGTATCCCCCTTTCCGCAGTAGTTTCCAGGTGGGTTGTGGTAGGTCTTCGCGGCGCCGGTCACCATGTCGGTCACCGTCAGCCAGTACTCGACGTCCGACAGGGCGCCGTAGAAGATCCAGAACTTGCCGTTGATTGCGGTGGCGTCGAGCACCTTCACCACCAGCTCGGTGTTGCCCGGGCTGAAGAACCAGAAGGAGCCGCTCTCGTCGGTGCGGGGCACGGCGGTGGCCGTCCCTTCCAGGCCGCCGTTGTGCTGGTCCTTCCAGCGGGCTTCGACGCGGAACCGGCCGCCGTTCAGGCAGAGCTGGGACGGCCCGGGGGTGCACGAGCCGGTGGGATCTGGGGCAGTGGCGGTGACAGTCGCCGGGTGCCGGACCGACCGGGTGGGTCCTGCAGGCGAGCCGTGCCCACCGGCGTGCCGTTGGAGCTCCAGAGATGCTCGCGGCCGCCCAGGTCCTCCGCAAAGAAGAAGAGCCGGCCCTGGAACGTCACCGGATCGGGCGAGCAGTGGCCGAGCTGGCGGATGCGGAAAAGCCCGGGACCGGCGGGATTCGTGGTCCATAGAGAGAATCCCGAGGTGAAGAGGAGGCGGCCCGCAAAGGAGCCGAGGAGCTGCGCATCGGACGAGCAGCCCTCCACCCGAGACGAGCCCCAGGGGTTATCGAGAGCGTGGGTCCCGGCCGCCGTACCGTCGCTCACCCAGAGCGTGGCTCCCTGGTCGATGACGAAGTAGACCTTCCCGGCCGCGACCACCAGGAGATCCTCCAGCACCCCCTGGATCCCGTCCGCCAGGAGCGTTGTGCCGGCGTCCGTGCCATCCGATCGCCAGAGCTCGTAGCCATGACCATCAACGTATCCCAGGAAAACGGCGGCGTTTCCCAGAGCCTCCGGCTCGCCCACGGGATGGGACGTGGACTCCGTCGTCGAAGGAGTAATAAAGGAGTAATAGAGGCCGCTGGAGGCCGCGAGCACCTCGGTCGAGGCGAGGCCATTTTCCCGGACGAGGGGCGAGGTGAAGTCGTCCACCAGATACGGCTCCTGGGCGGGCAGCAGGCCCGGCGCGAGGACGCCGAGCAGGACGAGCGCAAACACCGTGCGGTTGCTGAGGGGCATGGGAAGCCCTCCATGAAAGGATGGCTCCCACTATAGTAGATTTTTTTGAAATGCCATAGCCCCATAGCCGCACGCCCGCACCTCCGGACGGGCCGGCTCCCCTCTCGGCGGGTGGCTCCTTTCATCCGATCTTCCTCTAGGCTGGCAGGAGGAGGACCATCCCATGATCAGAATCGACGATCTCGCGAAGGACTTCCTGGCCCAGCAGCGCATTGCCATCGCAGGCGTCTCCCGCGACCACGAGAATCCCGCCAACCTCATCTACCGCACCCTGCGCGAGAGAGGGGTCACCGTCTTCGGCCTCAATCCGCACCTCGACACGTTCGACGGGGATCCCTGCTATCCGGACGTCGCCTCGCTCCCCGAGACGCCGGATGGGCTGGTGATCGTCACCCGGCCCGCCGTCGCCGAGGACCTCGTGCGGCAGTGCATCGAGGCCGGGGTACCCCGCGTCTGGATGCACAACATGCTCGGCACGCATCCCCGCTTTATGAAGAAGATGGCGGCGTCCCTCGGCAGCGTCTCCCCCGAGGCGGTGCGGCTCTGCCGCGAGAACGGCATCGCGGTGATCCCGGGGAGCTGCCCCATGCAGTTCCTGGGGGAGGACTTCCCCCACACCTGCATGCGCGGAGTGCTGCGGGTGACTGGTGCGCTTCAGATGCCCGCGTAAGCCGCCGTGCTACGCTCGTGGCTCATGGCCGCGACACCGAACCTGCTCACTGCCAACGACCTCCTCCGGATGCCCGGGGACGGCTGGAGATACGAGCTCGTGCAAGGGGAGCTTCATCGCCTACCGCCGCCTGGATATCGCCACGGTCGGACAGCCAGCCGGATCGGCTCGAGCCTTTCCAGCCACGCCGAGAAGCTCGACCTCGGCGTGGTGCTTGCGGCCGAGACCGGCTTCCTGCTGAGCACCGATCCCGATGAAGTTCGCGCCGCAGACGCCGCCTTCGTAACCAAGGAGCATCTGGATGCCACATCCTTCGACCCGGAGAGCTACTTTCCGGGCGCGCCGGACCTTGTCGTCGAGGTCGTCTCCCCGTCTGACTCCTACACGCAGGTCCAGGAGAAGGTGCTCCTGTGGCTGCGCTCAGGCGCCCGCTGCGTTGTGATTGCGGACCCTGAACGGCAGCTTTTCGTTGTCCACAGGCCACACTCCGAACCAGTCATCCTCACCGCGGCCGACACGCTCACCATACCGGACGTGGTTCCCGGTTGGGAATTCCGAGTGGGGGAGGCGTTTCCTCCAAAATAGAGGGCAGCCTGACGCCGCCGCCAGAACTGACTGGAGGATGCTTGTCAGCGCGTTGCTTTGCCAGATGACTACAGGGCGACGACCAGTCTGTTCACGTGGTCGGAAAGGGCCCAGGTCTGCCCACCACACTTCGCCCCGTCTCAACTATGGTCCTCTCGGTCAAGCGCGTCGGCCCACTCAGCGAGTCCCTGTTCGGCAAGCACCCGGTCTTCCCCTGCTCCGCTCTTGGCTAACCGTTCGAGGTCCCAGCGCCTCGGATCTGGCTGGCGGACCACAATCAGCGCCACACGCTCTCCCTACGTGAGCGCCAAGGGCGTCTCCGGCTTGAGCAAACCTCCTTCGTAGCGGGCTTCGATAAATCGCATGGCCACAATCGTACCATAGGCGGCGACTTCGTGGCGCCCTGAGGCGAACTCGAGACAGTCCGCAGACAGGGGGAAGCCTCGTCCGCTGTTCAACCGGAGAGCCTTCTTGTTCAACGAGAGACCTTTCTCGCTCAACGGGAGACCCTTCTCGTTCAACGAGAGAGCCTTCCCGTTCAACGGGAGACCCTTTTTGTTCAACAGAAGACCCTTCTTGTTGAACGAGAAGGCTTTCCCGTTCGCCGAGAGACCCTTCTTGCTCAACAAAAAGGCTCTCGCGTGAGCAAGTACTGTACGACGGTTCAACGAAAAGCCTTGTCCGTTCAACGGAAAGCCTCTCCTGTTCAACGGAAAGGCTTTCTTGCTCGACGGGAGACCCTTCTTGTTCGACAAAAAGGCTCTTCCGTGAGCAAGTACTGCACGACGGCTCAACGGAAAGCCTCTCCCGTTCAACGGAAAGCCTCTCTTGTTCAACGGGAAAGCTTTCCCGTTCAACGGGAGACCCTTCTTGCTGAACAAAAAGGCTCTCCCGTGAGCAAGTACTGCATTATCCCTCAACGGGAGAGCAGCCTGGTTCATCGGAAAGGTGTTCCTCTTCGACGAGAGACCCTTCCCGTTCAACGAGAAGGCTTTCGCGTGAAGCGGGATGGGGATCCGCGGCTTGCGCCGGGCTCCGTCGCGACCCCTTGACGGTCTACAATTCCTCGCCTATTGTAGACCGTCGAGGTATCAAGCATGGGAAAGCCCAACGATCTTGTCCAAGGAACCCTCGACCTCCTGATTCTGAAGACGATCTCGCTCGAGCCGATGCACGGCTGGGCGATCGCCAAGCGCATCGAGCAGATCTCCCAGGACGTGCTGCGCGTCCAGCAGGGGTCGCTCTATCCGGCGCTCCACCGCCTGGAGCAGCAGGCGTGGATCGAGGCGCGGTGGGGTGAGACGGAGACCGGCCGCAAGGCCAAGGTGTATTCGCTGACGCGAGCCGGCCGGGAGCAGATGGAGAAGGAGCTCGCCAACTGGGACCGGCTGTCCCACGCCATCAATCTGATCGCGCGGATGGCGTGAAGGAGGACTGCGAGATGCGTTCTGCGGACATCGTGCGGTTGCGCCTGCGTTCGCTCTTCCGGCGGTCCGCGGTCGAGGCGGAGCTCGCGGCCGAGCTGCGCTTCCACCTCGACCAGCAGATCGACGAGAACATCGCCGCCGGGATGAGCCCGGTCGAGGCCCGCCAAGCCGCCCTCCGCGCCTTCGGCGGCGTCGCGCAGATCCAGGAGAAGTGCCGCGAGGCGCGGGGCCTCCGCTGGATCGAGGAGCTCTCGCAGGACCTGGGCTATGCCGTGCGGACGTTCCGCAGGAGCCCGGCCTTCACGCTGGTCGCGGTGCTCTCGCTGGCGCTCGGCATCGGCGCCAACACCGCGATCTTCAGCCTGATCAACGCCCTTCTCCTGCGCGAGCTCCCGGTTCGAGACCCCTCCCGGCTGGTCGCCGTCGGCAATCCCACGCGGGTCGGGTCTCTCTCGACGGGGAGCGTGCGCAACGACATCATGTCCTTTCCGATGTACCGGGAGATCCGCGACCAGAACCGGGTGTTCACCGACGTGCTCGCCTCGGGCCGCACCGGCAAGCTGAGCGTCGGCATCGCGCCGGCCGCCGCCGGAGCCGAAGGCGAGGGCGAGACCGCGCGCGGCCGGCTGGTCAGCGGCAACTACTTCTCGGTGCTCGGGGTCAACGCCATCCGCGGGCGCACCTTCACGGCCGAGGATGACCGTCTCGGAGGGGCGCCGGTCGTCGTGATCAGCCACGCCTGGTGGAAGCGGCGGTTCGACCTCGATCCCGGGGTCGTCGGCCGGACGATCACGCTCAACGGTCATCCCTTCACGATCATCGGCGTCACTCCGCCGGGCTTTTTCGGCGACATCGTCGGCACCGCCAGCGAGATCTGGATCCCGCTGTCGATGCAGCCGCAGGTGAACCCCGGCCGCAACTTCCTCGACCGTTGGGGCACCAGCTGGCTCCTCCTGATGGGGCGTCTCCGGCCGGGAGTGCCGATCGAGCGGGCGCGCGCCGAGGTGAACGTGCTCTTTGCGCGGGTTCTCAAGGACCGGGCCGGCTCCGGCATTTCCCAGGACATGCTGCCGGACCCCGACCGGATGCGGGTCGAGGTCACTCCCGGCGGAGCGGGGTTCTCCTCACTGCGGCAGCAGCTCTCGCAACCTCTCTATACCCTGATGGCGATGGTCGCGCTCGTCCTCCTCGTGGCGTGCGCGAACGTCGCCAACCTGCTGCTCGAACGGGCGATGGCGCGGCAGAAGGAGATCGCGGTCCGCCTCGCCCTCGGCGCCGGGAAGGCGCGCCTGATCCGCCAGCTGCTGACCGAGAGCGTCCTTCTCTCCCTCCTGGGCGGCGCGCTGGGGCTGCTCCTTGCGTTCTGGGCCGGCACGGCGCTCCTGCGTCTGGTCGGCGGCGCCGGCTCCGTTGCGGCGGTCGACCTCCGTCCCGATCTGCCGATCCTCTTCTTCACCGCGGCGGTCTCGATCCTGACCGGCGTCCTCTTCGGGCTCGCTCCGGCGCTCCGCGCCACCCGCGTCGAGCTCGCTCCGACGCTCAAGGAGAGCGCGCGCAGCGTGGCAGGCCAGGCGGGCGGCCGCTGGCCGCTCGGCAAGCTGCTGGTGATCGCCCAGTTCTCCGTCTCTCTCCTCTTGGTGATGGGCGCCGGCCTGTTCGTGCGCACGCTGCGCAACCTGGAGCGCCTCGACCTCGGTTGCGCCCGCGACAACCTCCTTCTGGTGAACGTCGATCCGGTCGCCGCCGGGTACCAGGGCGCTCGCTTCACGACCTTTCCGCGGGAGCTGACCGAGCGGCTGCAGGCCCTCCCCGGGGTCACCTCCGTCACCTACTCCGAGAACGGCATCTTCAGCGGCACGGAGTCCGCCACGACGATCCGCGCCGAGGGCTTCAAGGCCCCCGCGGACGGCGATTCGTCGTTCAACTACGATCGCGTGGGCCCCGGCTATTTCCAGACGATCGGTGCCACCATCCTGCGCGGCCGCGACTTCGCGCGCGAGGACGGTCCGAGCGCGCCGCGGGTGGCGGTGGTCAACGAGGCGATGGCGGCGCAGCTCTTCGCGGGCAGAGACCCCCTCGGCAAGCACGTCGTGGTCGAAGGGCCGCCGGACCTCGAATACGAGATCGTCGGGGTGAGCCGCAACGTGCGGGACCACGACCTGCGCGGACCCGTGCCTCCCCGCTTCTACATTCCTCTTCTCCAGAGCGACGACATCGACATCGGGTTCAACGTGGAGATCCGCACCGCCGATCCGGCGGCGCTGGTCGGGCCGGTGCGCCAGGCGATCCACGATCTCGATCCGAACCTGCCGATGACCAACCTCGATCCGCTCTCCTCGATGATCGACGACTC
Organism: Thermoanaerobaculia bacterium; assembly: GCA_035637095.1. Classification (GTDB taxonomy): domain Bacteria; phylum Acidobacteriota; class Thermoanaerobaculia; order Multivoradales; family UBA5704; genus UBA5704. Next base: position 667 of record DASPXX010000067.1, on the reverse strand, counting down.
GATCGCCAACGAGCGGATCATCGCCAGGCTCTCGACGGTCTTCGGATCGGTCGCCCTGCTGCTCGCCGCCATCGGGCTCTACGGCGTGATCTCCTACACCATCTCGCGCCGCATCAACGAGATCGGCATCCGCATGGCGCTCGGAGCGCGGCGCTCGCGCGTCCTCTGGATGGTCCTCCGGGAGACCCTGCTGCTGGCCCTCGCCGGGATCGTGCTCGGCGTGCCGGTGGCTCTCGGCTCGGCGCGGGCGGTGTCGAGCCGGCTCTTCGGGCTCTCGGCCGCGGACCCGGCGACGCTCTCGGCCGCAGTCGCGGTCCTTCTCGTGGTCGCCCTCTTCGCCGGGCTCGTCCCGGGCTCCCGCGCCACCCGCATCCAGCCCGTGCAGGCTCTGCGGTACGAGTGAGCGCGGCGCCGGCTCTGTGGCATGCTATGCCGCATGGCACGCGGTGCTCGCATCGTCTTTTCCGCAATGGCCGCGGCGCTCGGGCTGGCCGTCCTCGGCTGCGGCGGAGCGGGCCCGCGCCAGGATCCGCTCGCCGCCGAGGTCGTGCGCTCGTCGGCGTTCCTGCAGGGCAAGCCCGCCGACAGCGGTCTGTGGGCCCAGGTCCGGCAAGCCAACCAGCCGGTGCTCGCGCGCGCCAGGGAAGACCTGGACAGCGGACGCCGC
>DASPXX010000066.1:0-28270 GCA_035637095.1 Thermoanaerobaculia bacterium | reverse complement strand
CTCAGGGAGCTTGCCCAGAAACCCCTGGAGCTCAAAAAGACAACAACGAACTCCTATGAAGCAGATCTTGGCCGGGATGCTGTGGTCATTTACAGGTCGACAGGAGGGCTGCCCGACAATCTGACAAAGTAGAATTAGTCCGGATACCATGCTTGCGAAGCGCTCTCTTGTACTCGTAGTGCCGAATATGGATAGCATCCTGAATAAAGGAGATCGATCTTCCCGCCATCTTCTCGTCTAGCCAGTGAACAAAAGCTCTATACTTCGTTCGCGCGCCAGCGTCTGCTCGGAACTCTAGAACTTGCTCCCACTCCAAGCTCTCCTCGAGTGGAATCGGAAGGGTCGAGAGTACCTGCACTATGTCGGACCTATCTCCCTCCCGATACTGCGCCTTCCGTTCTTTACGGTCGAGGAACATAGGAACCGCATTGGCGCTCAAGCCTTCTGAAAGTATTTCCGAGAGGTAGCTCTCTAAGTTCAGGCGAACGTCATTAATCGAGGTCGATTGACCGTGGTTGCCAATAGCTTCCGCGAGACCCCTTATGATTGTGGCGTGCAGATGACCAAGAACGAATGATTCATCTATTGAACCATGATAGCACCGAATCGACGGAGGTATATAGTTCTCGGTCGTATGCATCACGATCTGCATTCGATCTGGCTCTGGAGCTTTTCCGAACTCAGTTACTTCCATGTGCCTGAACGGGGCCCATATTTTGTCGAAGGATAGGGCCGCAGTCTTGGGAGAACGAAAGGCTATTCCAACTTGATCTCCAGGCACTATTGGTTCGTAAGCGTCAAACCCGGTAGGGCCACAGAGCACGCACAGCTCTGCTAGAGCATCCTCACGCTCCTCCTCTTCCTCACTCTCAGCGCTACGGAACAGCGCATTGTCGATCGCTTTCGTAATTTCATCTTCGGAGAACTTACGTCCCTCAATCTTTGCGACGGCGCGACGCCAAGCAGCTTGGAAGCCTTCATCCATATAGCTACCTCATTGCAAGAGCTCTGCATGGTCGGACATGCACCAAACGCAGAACAGTCTGTATGAACGACAACCTGCGAGTCCGCTCAGCCTTCTCGGGATGTCTCAAGTGCGTCTCCTCCGACAGGTTAGGTCACGAAGGGGTTGACTATCCTAACCCTCTCTCTCCGCTCAGCTCGTTAGGTTAGGCTATGCTCTTTCCTAAGCCACGTCAATACGATGAGCGCTGACAGATAGGACACCTGCGCCAACCGGCAGACCGCCGGCACGTCGGATTCTCGCACCGGACCGCCCCCCTCACCACACTAAAACACCGGCCCGCGCGGCACGAACGGCAAAACTCGCCCCGGCGGCACGAGCACCGATCGAGCCATTCCAGGCCGCCCCTCCATCTTCACTCCTTGGCGACGATCGCGCGAATCTCCTCGTCTTTCCCGGTGAGCTGCCAGCGAATCAGCGAAACCGGGATGATGCCGGCGGAGTAGACCTCCTCGAACCAGCGCTTCAGGGTGAAGGCGTCGCCGAGCTGGTGGGCGCGCTCGCGCATCAGGTCCTCGAGCTGAACCTTGCCGGTGATGTAGCTCGTGCCGTAGCCCGGCTGGCGCAGGTAAAGCTGTTGCTCGAAGCCGAGGAGGTCGAGGTCGGGGCGCATCCAGCCGCGTGGGGTCCATTCGACCTGGAAGGCCTTGGCCTTTGCGAGGTCGAATTCGTTGGCCTGGAGGTAGAGCGAGGCGAGCCCGCGGGCGGCGCGCTGGGCGAGCATGATCCAGACGATCTCTCGCGCCCGCGGCTCGTCGTCGAAGAGGCCGGCGTGGAGCATGAGCTCTTCCATGGCCGTGGCCATGCCCTCGGAGCGGGCGTCCCAGATGTTGTAGAGGAGCGGGCCGCGCCGGACGGCGCTCGGAGGCGGCTCGTCGCGCAGTCGCGCCAGGTCCCACCAGTGCGAGGAGTGGGTGTAGAGGGTGAGCGGCTCGTAGTGCGTGGCGATGGCGAAGAAGTTTCGCTTTTCGATCGGCACGAACGAGCCCCGGTGCTCGCGCTGCTCGGCGTCCATCGTAGGCCGCATCGGGTAGAGATTGCGCTCGCCGAGGAAGGCGACGAATTTGCGGATCGCCCGGTCGGCGCGGCGCTGGTACTCGGCGTCGTCCTGGGCCGCGGTCAACTCGGGCAAGCCGCGATTGCGCTCCTCTTCGAGCTTGAGCGATGCGTGCGCTCGCGCCAGCTCGCGCCGGAGGACCGCCACCTCGTCGTCCCAGGTCATGGGCAGCAGGTGCACATGCTGCTGCGACCAGGTGTAGCTCTCCTTGCCGAGACCCGAGGGGCCGGTTTTCGACGGCGCCTTTTCTTCCAGCCAGGTGACGAAGGACGCGGTCGCTTTGCGGGCCTCCGTGACCGCTTCGCGAAGCTCCTTGCCGCCGGAGGCGACCTTCTGCTCGAGATCGGTCAGGTCGGCGATCTGCCCGCGCATGGTTCCGATGCCGGTCATCCAGAGATCGCGCGCGTTGCCGGTCAGATTCTCGCGCGCCTGGGCGAGGAAAGCCGGAATCGGGCGCAGCTCGCCCGCCAGCCACGCTTCATCCTGCGGCGACAGCGGGAAGGAGTACGTCCAGAGATCGACCAATCCATGCGCGTTGGGTCCCTCGTGCGCCGGCGTGTCGCTCTGCTCCGTACGGACCGTGGAGTAGAAGGCGGGATCGCGGGCCCAGGGCTGGAGGATGCGCAGATTGAAGTCGAACCCGTTCATCTCGGCACGCACGAGCGCAAGGTCGACGCGCTCAGTGGTCGATGCGGCGCTCGCCGCGAGCGTCGCCAGCCGGTCGCGAAACCGCGCCAGCTCCACCCGCCGCCGCTCGAACGTCGAGGCCCGGTAGTCCGGCGCGCCCTGGTGAGAAGGCGGCGTCTCGAAGGCACGCCAGTCCGTGAACAGTGCTTCGACGGCCGGCTTTCCGCCGGCAGCCGACGAGGGTGGCGCGGCCTCCGTTGCGAATGACAACCCAAGAGCCACCACCATCGAGAGACCAACCTGCCGGGCCCATCTCCGCGTCCCAAACCCTGCGCTCATCTCGGACCTCACGTTCCTGGGGAAGATGCTGAGGATTTGACTCCTCAGCCTATTATGCACGTTGATCGAGAGGCACGGCGTAGGGCCGGGGGCCAGGCACCGTCAAACGCAAGCGGGAACCCGAGCAGGAAGATCGGGACGAACCAGGCAGGCAGGTCGGATGTCGACGCTAGTGTAGTGTAGTGGACCTGAAGTCCGATTCCTTGACGAGCCCAACGGGGCGTATTCCTCTTCGCTGGGAGCGCCGCCATCTTGGCGGCCCAAGGCCGGCTGGAAGCCGGCGCTCCCAGAAAAACGGCGCTCCCCTGTGGCTGCACGCTTCTGACGCACCACACTAGGTCCCGAGCGTCGGTCCCCGTCGCGAGTAACCGAGCTTCATTGTCCTTCTGGCGGTTGCCAGAGCTCAACTTTGTTGCCTTCTGGATCCATGACCCATCCGAATTTCCCGTACTCCGAGTCGTCGGTCTTCTCGAGCACATTGCAACCTTCCTCGCGCAGTGCCTTGAGAAGTTCTGCCAGATCTTCGACTCGATAGTTGACCATGAAGGTCGACTTGCTCGGAGCGAAGTGTTTGCCGTCCGCTGGACCGATCGACCAGGCCGTAGTTCCCTTGGTCGGGTTGCCTTCGGAGTCAGTCCAGTCGAAGGCTGCTCCACCCCAGTCCTGAACGTCGATCCCGAGGTGCTTCTTGTACCAATCGCAGAGCGCCTTCGGATCCTTGGCGCTCATGAAGATGCCGCCAATCCCTGTGACTCTTCGCATTCTGACCTCCGATGTTGGCTGAAATCGCTGTCCCCCCTTCGCGCGGTCGGGGGTGTTGGGATAGCAGGCTATGTATTGGTGGCTACTTCAGTGCTGTCTAGCTCACTGAATACTTTTTCGGTAGTGCGCTTACCGAAAGATTCCAACTTCTTGAGCATAGCCTCCGTCTTTTCAATTCTATTCATCCGGGTATGTTCAAACGATGAACCTCGAACGGATTCGGGGTTCCCGTCCCACGCCGTTACCCACAGCCACTTACGCCGACCTTTAGTATCCTTGAGGAGAGATTGGCTTTGGAGGTCGGCAATCGAGGTTCTTGTCGGCCCCCTATACCGGTCGCTGAAGTATGGAATCAGCTTTTCTTTCATGAACCTCTCAAAGTCCTCTTCCCTCACTCCACTTTGAAGTGTTATCGCGTCGTGACGAATTACTCTAGGCATACTCAAATTCTCCTTTCTTGACTAGCGCTAAAAGCAACCTTCCCCGCTGCCGCCTAACGCCTCTACTGCTCAGCGGCCAGGAAGCGAAGCTTTCTGGTCCGCTGGAGCAGCCGGGTTGGGCTCACGCTGTGAATCACCTTGCCCCTCAGCTCTGGCATGGGCTCCTGGGCCACCGAGGAGTTCCTGTTCCAGAAACTTCTGCATCCACACAAGTTTATGATTACTATCATAGACCCTGTCCCCGTGCTTGCTGAAGTACACGAGCATTTTTCTATGGAGCCATTCAAACTCAGTGAAAATGCTCGGATGATTCTCGCGCAGCTCGGCGATTAAGCTCGGAGGTGACGAAAGTGCTTCGTAATAGCCAGCGATTTCCCACCCCAGTCGGTTCCATACCATTTCCTCGTCGAGCGCGTGCCTCCTTACAAGATGCCCCACATGCTCGAAGAAGCCTAGCACTCCAAAGCCATAGTGCTTCAGCAGGGTAGCTTGTTTGCCGCTAAGGTGGCGCTCCGCCAGTTCCGCGCACCGGCGACGTTTCAACTCAAAGTCCTCAGACTCAAACTCCTCCAACAGCGTAGTCACCATCGACGCCGAATGGAGGAGCCACTGCTTCTTGTTTTGCCAGTAGACAACGACCAGCGAAGCAACAATACTAAGGAGCGCTGCCAGCACGGCGCCCCAGGCTGCCCATTCTGTTGATGTCATTTCTCGGCCTCGGTGTTTTCAGCAATACTATGTCAACATGTCGCCCAACGCTCTTGCGGTTCAGCGGCGCGCCGTTGCGTCCGCTGGAACCGCTGGGTTCGGCGGCGTTTCAGCCACCGCGCGCTTCATTAGCCTCAACGACTCATCGGGCGACACCACCATCTTAGAAAGTCGGATCGGGTTCAACGTCGGCCGTCGGTTTCCAATGCCGGCGGATCTGTTCCTCCCTCCACTCTGGCAACTCTCTCCCCGATCTGATACGATTAAGATCGTTGCCACACGTTGATGTGTACCGGCGTCCCTCGACGTCGCAATAGGATGCACCAAAGCTGTTTTCGTTATCATGGTCGGTCCAATCGAGATGGACCTCACCATCTTTGGTTAAAGGGGGCAGGCGGACCGGATCAAACCACTTACCGTCGCGCCGCTTCCGGGCAAAGATGACGTCAAGCGCAGGACCGTATCCAACATTCTGTATATACCACCCGTCCTCCCGGTAGACGATCACAAGTACTGGCCGCATGCTTCGGAGAGCTGATAGGCGGTGATTCCAGATGGTCAGAATGATGGACACCGTGGCAGTGACAGCCGATGCGTACGTCAGCCAAGCTGGAGCCGAACCATCACCGGATGTTGTCGGCGACCAGGTGCACCCTAAAGCGCCTAGCACTGCGAGCATCAAGACGGTCTCAACTATTCTCATCTCAATGTCACCTTGACGCCGAACAGCTTATCTGACCGTCGTCGTATTGGGCTTATGCGGCATCCTTGTCCCGACTTACGGCCCCTGACTTCGTCGGATATCGCACCCTAGCCCGGATCCGGTCCGGCTGCTTGGCCGTCGAGGTCCTGTCGTGTAAGCGTTTCGGGTGCGGAGCCGGATCCCTCGATGTCCTTTCCTGTCAACCGGTTGCTTGGAGCTTAGCCGAGTTGCTGAGGCGCGTCAATGACGTAGCGGCGGGCGTATAAGCGCCATTTCCGCTGGCGTGCTTGGGGACAAGCCGCCAGACCGGCTCGTTGTCGGTAAGCGACCGGTGGACCGCTCGCCATCACCAGCGTACTGGGCTCGGTCACCGGCATACCGCTCGCCTTCCCCCGCGTACGCCGCTCGTTGACCGCCGAACCGCTCGCCTTCCCGGGTGGACCGGACTCGCTGACCGGTGGACCGCTCGTCTTCACCGGCGCGCCGGGCTCGAGGACCGGCGAACCGGCCGCCAATACCGGCGTACCGGGCTCTTTCCCCCGTGTACCGCTCTTCATCCCCGGTGTACCAGGCTTCAGTACCGGCGTACCGGTCGCCAGTACTGGTGTACGACTCCTCTTCCCCGGTGTACCTGGCTCCAGTACAGGTGTACTTGGCTCCAGTACGGGCGTACCGGTCAGCAGTACCGGCGTACCGCTCGCCTTCCCCAATGTACCGGGCTCGATCCCCGGCGTACCACTCCTCTTCCCCGGTGTACCGTGCGCCAGTACAAGTGTACTTGGCTCCAGGACCGGCGTACCGGTCAGCAGTACCGGCGTACTGCTCGCCTTCCCCGGCGTACCGGGCTCCAGTACAGGTGTACTGAGCTCCAGTACCGGCGTACCCCTCGCCTTCCCCATTGTACCGGGCTCGATCCCCGGTGTACTGCTCGTCTTCCCCGGTGTACCGAATTCCAGTACAGGCGTACCGGGCTCCAGTACAAGCGTACCGCTCCTCTTCCCCGGTGTACCGGAACCGTTCCCCGCTGTACCGCTCGGCAGTACAGGTGTACTGCTCGCCAGTACTGGCGTACCGGGCTCCTTCCCCCGTGTACCGCTCCTCATCCCCCGTGTACCGGACTTCAGTACAGGTGTACCGGTCGGCAGGACCGGCGTACCGCGCACCTTCCCCGCTGTACCGGATCTGATCCCTGGTGTACCAGTCGGCCTCCGTGGGGTACCCGCGGCAGAGACTCTCGCGACCTTCCAGGCCGCGGGTGATTGCTCGCCTTCAAACCCAGGGCGTCGGCCTGCGGCCTCGGCCCTGGGCTCCGCTCTCCCGGCCCGTTGGGCCGGACTGTTCCGGCGTCGCCGAAGTACTTCTCAGCCGTTCCACAGCTCGGTCTTCGGGTAGAACCCGTACCAACCGAACCAGAAGGCCACTGCTCCGGGCAGCCGCGGCAGCGGGGCTGCTCCCTCGCCGCTCGGGACGAGGCTCTCTTCGGTGATTTTCCAGAGGCGGCCGGTCTCGTCGCGGAGCTCGCCGGGCGTAGCGCCTGCCTGGAAGGTTCTCCCTTCGCGGCGGTAGGCGCGGACCGCTCCGCTTTCGGGATTTCCCAGGAGGACCAGGTCGACGTCTCCGAGCCGGTCGTGGACGATCCTCGCCTGGACGAGGCGCGCGATGGGCCAGGCCTTGGCGTTGGCTCCCAGGTGCAGCCCGTAGATCTCCTCCTTGGCCGGCAGGGCGCTGCTCTTCAGCCAGACCGGAAACGAGACCCCCTCCCGCTTGCGTTCGGCAGCACCCGGAAGGTAGTCGTAGCCCCATCGCTCTCCATAGGTTGGAGGGAGCTTCGTCACGGTCGTGTCGGGATGGGCGAGACGCCAGTCCTTCCAGGTCGTGACGGTCACCGGCACCAGGTCGAGCCGGACACCAGTGTCCGCCATGTTGCCGAGGACCGGCTCGCCGGTCAGCTGGCTCCACAGGGTCCAGGTCTGCCGGTCGACCATCAGCTTGTTGCTGCGGTAGAGCAGCCCGGAGGTCCCGAAGGTCCAGCGTCCGCCGGCTGGAGAGCGGCCGGAGTAGGCGATCGCGGTGCCGCAGAGAGTGCAGTAGGCCAGGGAGACCGGCTCTCCGCCGATCGTGTCGTTCACCATCTCGTGCCAGCCCAGATAGCGCGCCGGCCAGGCATGGTGGGCGCCCCCGGCGGTCACACCGAAAACCGTTTCGCGGTCGGTCAGGAAGCGGCCTGGTCCACCGGTACCCGCGGCGGATCTTCCAGGGAGGGTATTCCATCGATGGGAACGCCGCCCCAGACGATCTCCTCGAGGGCGATGCGCGCGGTGGCGCCGGGGAAGAAAACCTTTCGATACCCCGGATCGATGCGCTCCAGGAGCGAGGCCTTCCATTCCAGATATCCCGGCCCGCTCCGCAGATCGCTCCGCCGGCCCACGAGCTCGACCCAGTCGTAATAGCGCGGCCCCGGATCTTCCGCGGTGAGCGTGCGGAGGACCTCCAGCAGCGGTCCGCGCTGCGCCGTGGGAGTGAAGAAGAGGGCGTCGACCATCGCGGGCACCAGGAAGAGGTCCCTCGCGGCGGCCAGCTTTCTCGCCGCCTCCTTCTTCGCACCGGGCTCGCCGGACATCAGAGTCCGGATGAGGGCGTGCCCCTCGCCGGGAGGGAGCGCAGCGAAGGACGGGGAGGACGGCAGGACGGCAGCGAGAGCCAGGAGCAGGCAGAGCGGGCGCATCGATGATACAGAGTCTCTTGGCCAGAAAATGTTACGGGCGCTCCGTCACCGGATAGGTCCACTTCATCAACCGCATCGCATGCGGGTCTCCCTTGCCCGTGCTCACCCAGAGCTCGCGGCCATGCAGCCCATCGTCGGCGCCGAAGAGCAGGCGTCCCGGCGGCGGTGCCGTCGCTCAGCCAGAGCTCCGTCACCACCGGCTCGCCGGACCGCTGGATGCACACCGCGGCGCGGTCGCCCACGACAGCAGAAGGGTCCGCAGGATGCAGTTTTTTGCTGGGAGCGCCGGCTTCCAGCCGGCCTTGGTGCCGCCAGGATGGCGGCGCTCCCAGCAAAGAAGAATGGGGCCTCATAGTCCTGACTCCCACACTGGGCCCCCTTCTCCGAGCTTTATCAGTGGTCCGTGCTACCCCCACCTGATACCTTCTCCAGCTCCTCGCTACCGAGGTCCTGCTCCTCGATTTTCTGCTGTTCCTCCGCCATATCGAGCTCCTTTCTAGAGCTTGGGAAAAGAAACCCAAAGCCGCTGTCAGCTAAGCCGCGCCTCAGGTTACCACGTGAGCCCCCCTACGAAGCCATCCGCACCAGCACCGGCCGGCGCCTCTCCTCCAGGTTCTCGACCGACGCGTCGGGCGCGGGCTTGAAGCTCACGATGAGGTCCCAGACGCGGGTCAGCTTGTCCCCGAAGATCGCGACCAGGTCTCCCGACCGGGCCATGCGGAGCGCCTTCGTGACCCCCTCCATCTCCGTGTAGACGCCGGAGACGATCCGCTCGGCCGGGAACCCGGCTCTGACCAGACCCCGCCGGAGAAGCTCTCCGACCTCTCCGGCCGGCCGGCCGCGCAGATCGTCGTCTTCCTTGATCAGGATCAGATCGAAGGCCGGAGCCGCGGCCGCAGCGAGGGCCAGAATGTCCTCGTCCCGGCGGTCGCCCGGCGCGGCGATCACGCCGATCCTCCGGCCGTGGACCGCGAGCTCGCGGACGGTGCGGGCCACCGCTTCCATGCCGTGCGCGTTGTGGGCGTAGTCGAGCAGCACCCGGAAAGGGTGCTCGTAGTAGAAGTTGAGACGCCCCGGAGCCTGGAAGAAGTCGTTGCTGAAGGTGCGCAGCCCCTGGCGGATGTCCTCGACCCCGATCCCCAGGCCGCTCGCGACCGCCGCGGCGAACATGGCGTTCTGCACGTTGTGCAGGGCCCGGCCCTCCAGCGTGCAGGGGATGTGGCGGGCGCAGAGCAGCGGGATCTGGTCGTCGCCGTGATAGAGCACGAGGTGCGGACCGTTCAGCCCCTCCTCAAGCGCCACCGCCCGCCCGCGCCGGGCCACGTGCCGGCGCACCCTCTCGTTGTTGCAGTCCATCGTCACGTAGATCGGCTCGCCCGGGCTGTGCTCCGCCATGCAGGCCACCCGCTCGTCGTCGGCGTTCAGCACACAGAAGTCCTGGGCCACCTCGGCGACGATGCGCTTGACCGCGGCGAGGTCCTCCAGGCTGTCGATCCCTCCCAATCCGAGATGGTCGGACGCCACGTTGAGCACGGCGCCGACGTTGCACCGCCGGAAGCCGAGCCCGGAGCGCACGATGCCGCCCCGCGCCGTCTCCAGCACCGCGGCGTCCACCGTGGGATCGCGCAGCACGAGCTGGCTCGAAAACGGTCCCGTCATGTCTCCGCGCAGGGTCAGCACGCCGTCGATGTAGACGCCGTCCGTCGTCGCCATGCCCACGCTGTAGCCGGCGAGCTTCAGCATGTGCCCCACCATGCGCGTGGTGGTGGTCTTGCCGTTGGTGCCGGTGATCGCGGCGATCGGGATGCGCGCCGGGGTCCCCCGGGGAAACAGCATCTCGATCACCGGGCCGGCCACGTCGCGCGGCTGCCCTTCGGTCGGAGCGATGTGCATCCGGAGGCCCGGCCCCGCGTTGATCTCGACGATCCCGCCGCCCACGTCCTTGTAGCTGCGCGAGATGTCCGGCGACAGGTAGTCGACGCCCGCGACGTCGAGGCCGACGGCGCGCACCGCGCGCTCCGCCATCACCCGCACGTCGTAGTGGATCGAATCGGTCTTGTCGATCGCCGTGCCTCCGGTCGACAGGTTGCCCGTGAAGCGGAGGGAGAAGACCTCGCCCTCCGGCAGGACCGTCTCCAGGGTGAAGCCCGCCTCCGCGAGGAGGCGCAGCGCCTGGTCGTCGACCGCGAGGCGGGTGAGGACCTTCTCGTGCCCGACGCCACGCCGCGGATCGCGGTTGACGATCTCGATCAGCTCGCCGATCGTGTGCCGCCCATCCCCCACCACGTGACCGGGGACCCGCTGGGCTGCGGCCACCACGGTCCCGTTCACCACCAGGATCCGGTAGTCGTTCCCCGGGAGGAAGACCTCCACGATGACGCCCGAGCCCTCCTCCCGCGCCTTTGCGTAGGCGGTCCGCACCTGCTCCGCCGTCTTCAGGTTGATGAACACCGCGTTGCCGTGGTTGGCGTCGAGCGGCTTGACCACCACCGGATAGCCGAGCCGCTCCGCCTCCTCCACCGCCTCGCCAGCGTCCCAGACCAGAGCCTGCCGGGGCACCGGAAGCCCGAGGTCGTCCAGGATCTGCCGGGTCAGCCGCTTGTCGGACGCGATCTCGGCCGCGATGCTGCGGGTCTCGCTGGTCACCGTGGCGCGGATGCGACGCTGGTACCTGCCGTGGCCGAGCTGCACGAGCGAGCTCTCGTCGAGGCGCATCCAGGGGATTCTCCGCTCCTCGGCGGCCTGCACGAGGGCGCGCGTCGACGGCCCCAGAGAGCGGCGCTGGGCCAGGCGGATGAAGCTCTCCAGCTCGGCCGGCCAGTCGAAGGGAGAGGGATCGTGCGCCTCCCGCTCCGGCGGCAGGAGGTGGCGGATGAGCCCCAGGGCGAGACGTCCCGCGGCGAGCCCGACCGGCTCCTCCACATAGCTGTAGACCACGTGGTACCGCCCCGTGGGAAGCCCTTCGCCCCGCGTCTTCCCGAAGCTGACCGGCGTGCCGGCCAGGCACTGCAGCTCGATCGCGATGTGCTCGAGCACATGGCCGAGCCAGGTTCCCTCCTCTTCCTGCATCCGCTGCACGAAGCCGCCCGGCACCCCGAGACCGCAGGTGTGCTCCGCGAGCGTCGGGATCAGCTCGAGGAGCCGGTCCGCGAAGCCGGGGAGCCTGGTGGTGGGATAGAGCTCCAGCTCCTCGAGATCGACCAGCAGGCGGACCATCGGCCAGAGAGCGTAAAGGTTGGGTCCGCGATAGACCCGGGTTTCGAGGATTTTCATACCGGCTCCTGGAGAACTGCGGGAAGAAGATCGCCGGACAGGTCACTCGCCGCCGTCGTCGAGGCCGACAGGGACTTCCTCGGCCTCTTCTTCTTCGGCGAGCTCCTCCTCGGTGAGGGGATCGATCCGCACCTGCGCGGCCGGAGGGACGCCCACGCGCCGGCCCAGGTCGTAGTGGCAGCCGGGGGTCAGGACGTCCACCTTGAGACCCATCATGGCGATGGGCTGCCCGCGGTGGACGGCGTGGCTGTCGGTGTAGCGCAGGCCGGCCGCATCGACGATGGTGACCGCTCCCGCGCCGAGGACGGAGAGGATGCCGCTGCCGTCGAACACGGCGGCGGTGTCTTCGTCGATGCCCACCCCGAGCAGACCGGGGTTGTAGGAGAGGGCGGTGAGCAGGCGACCGAGCCGGTCGCGCCGCCGGAAGTGCTGGTCGATCACCATCCGCGGGGCGAGGCCGAGCCCCTTGGCCATGTGGACGAGGCGGCGGCGCGGCGTGCCACCGCTGTCGCCCAGGGCGATCATGTGCTCGGAGAGCACCGCGGCACCGGCGCTGGTGCCGGCGACGACCATGCCGGCCTGGTGCCGCTGCCGGATGCAATCGGCGATCTGGGTTCCGCCGAGGGCGGAGGAGAACTTGAGCTGGCTGCCGCCGGTCAGGAAGAGACCGGTGGCATATTCGAGCAGGTCGAGCGCCTCGTCCTTCGCTTCCAGCGCGTGCTCGCGGGTGTCGATGCGGAGCATCTCGACCGAGTCGGCGTGCATCCGGTAGAAGAGGTCGGCGTAGCGCTCCCCCGTCTCCGGCACCTCCGAGGCGGTCGCCAGGACCACGATGGCGGCGTCCGATCCGCCGGCCGCCTCCAGGAAGTAGCGCAGGATCACGCGCTCGCGCGTCTTGTCCTCGGCGCCGCCGATCGCGATCAGCAGGCCCGGATGGCTCAGGTGGGGCGTCGAGAGGACTTCCATGCACCCGAAATGGAGGCAAAGAAAATGCCAGGCCCCCCGCCCCTCAGTTTGGTCCAGGAGGCTCGGCCGCCTGCGCCGCCGCCTCCTCCGCGGCCCAGCCCGCCTTGAGCGCCGCATCCCGCTTCCGCCGCCGCCGCATCGCCCAGACGGCCAGGAGGGTGACGAGGATCCAGATCACCGCGGAGCTCGTCAGGAAGGGCACCCAGCGGTACCAGAAGGTCTGGCTCTCCCAGAACACGCGCTCGGCGCCGGTGAGCGTGGTTCCCGTCGCCCGTGCGAACGCCTCCTCGAACGGAAGCCCGGCGGCCACGCCGGAGAGGATCGCGCCGACCACCCCTTGGCCATGGCGGCGCAGGAGGTCGCGGACGAACGCTCCCGCCAGGGTATAGGCGCTCCGCACCTCCCCTTCTCCGCCGCCGAACCTGCGATCGACCTCGTCCATCGGGACCTCGCCGCTCCGCAGCAGGGTCGCGGCGAGGCGCGATTGCTCCTCCAGCCCCCAGGAGAGGCCGGCGATCATCGCCACCCCTTCATGGAACCAGCGCGGCACGGGCCGGTGATGCGACGCGCGGCCGATCAGCACGTGCGCCACCTCGTGGCGCAGCAGGTCCTCCAGGGAGGAATCGGGATAGTGCGGCGAGCGCGCAGGCAGGACGACCACCACCCCCTGCTCGGGCAGGGCATAACCCGCCACCCAGGGCGGCGCGGAGCGAGCCGGAAGGGACCCTTCCTCGGCCAGGATCACCCGGACCGGCGGCCCCGGGTCCGCCAGCCCCACGAGGCGCGCCGCCCCCTCGATCTGCACCGGATCGAGCGAGCGCAGCCGCACCGCCACCGGCTCCAGCGAAGCCGGCGCCTCCACAACCAGGAGCTGAGCGCAGGCCGGAAGGGCAAAGGCGAGGAGAAGGCAGAGAGCAGAAAGCGCGCGCACCATGGGGGCATCTTAGACCCCCGCGATGCCGCTGCCATCCCTGATGTCCTCTGTCCGTGTGAAAAATTTCACACATCCCAGCCCCGGCCTGTATTAATATCTCGTCCGGTGCTGACGTCCCCAGCGCGTACCCTCCGCGCGGCACTCGCCGTGCTTGTGCTCGGCGTGCTGCTCGCTCTCGCCGGCTGCTCTTCCCCGCGGCAGGGGAGCGCCTACTCCGCCCTGCTGCGCCGCGACCCGCCCCGCGCCCTCCCGATTCCGGTCGATGGCGTCTCCCCCTCCCAGCTGGCGAACACCTGGGGAGCTGTCCGCGAGGGCGGGCGCCGGCATCAGGGGATCGACATCCTGGCGCCGCGGGGGACGCCGGTGCGCAGCACCACCGAAGGGATCATCGAGACCAAGGGGATGCGCGGCCTGGGCGGCCTGGTGGTGACCGTCCTCGGGCCGGGCGGCTACCGCCATTACTACGCGCATCTGGAAGACGTGGGGGCGCAGGCCGTCGGCGAATGGGTCCACGCCGGCGAGATCATCGGCACCGTCGGCAACTCCGGCAACGCCGCGGTCAGCGCAACCCACCTTCACTACGGGATCTACACACCGGGCGGCCAAGCGGTGAACCCCTATCCTTTCCTACGAAGCGGCACCGCCTTCGACTTCCAGCAGGCCGGGCGCTAGAGAGCCCGGATCATCCCCACGATTCCGGCGCGCACCAGCGCGACCGAGATCGCGGCGAGGAACAGGCTCGCCACTTTCGCGACGGCCCGGCTCACGGCCGCCCCCATCACCCGGCCGATGTACGGCGCGAAGGCCAGGGTCAGGAACACCAGGAACATGTTGATCACCAGCGAGGTCAGGGTCGGCAGATAGCCGAAGGCCTCGCGCGAGACCAGGACCGAGGTGATCGCCGCCGGCCCCATGATCATCGGGATGCCCAGCGGCACCACTCCCACGGAGGCGGCGTCCTCGCCCTCGGTCCGCGGATCGCGCCGGCGGTAGTCGCCGAAGATCAGGTTGGAGATGCTGAGCACCAGGAGGATCAGCCCGCCGCCGACCCGCAGGTCGTTCACCGTGATGCCCAGCAGGGAGAAGATGAGCTGGCCGGCGAAGAGGATCAGCGTGGCGAGGAACGACGAGGTCGCCACCGCCTGAAACGTCAGCCGCCGGCGGTCGGCCGCGCTCATCTGCTCGGTCAGCGCCAGGTAGACCGGAATGATGCCGAGGACGTTGATCGCCACAAAGAGTGGCAGGAAGCTCTCGATGTAGGCTTTCATGGGCCGGGCGAGCATATCCCAGCCCGTAGAGACGTCCCCAGTCCCGGACTACGGACCCTGCCGGCTCCATGACCGTCGGGGCGTCTCCGCCCAGGCACCTCGAACGGTTTTGGTCGTGAGGATCTATTTTCCCGGAGCCGGCGGCGGAGGCGGCAGGGCCTCCTTGCCCGCGACCTGGATCAGGTTGACGACCGAGACCACCCCTTGCGTGCGGGAGGCGAGCTCCTCGGCCTCCTGGCGCTGGTGCTCGCTGGCCACCTTGCCGTTCAGCGTCACCCGGCCGTCGACCGTATCCACGTCGACATGGAAGGCGTTGACGTCGGGATCGGCCACCAGCCGGGCCTTGACGCGGGTGGTGACCGCGGCATCGTCCAGGACTCCGCGGACGACCGGTCCGACGCGGGACTCGACGCGCTGGGCACCCTGCTCGATGGCTTTGCCGGCCTGGTCGGCCGCCGCCTGGACGTCCTGACCGGCCTTGTCCAGGTTCTTCTCGACCTTGTCGCCGTGGATCTCGACCTGGGGGGCGCCTTCAGCGTCGCGGGTGACTTCCACGGCCTCGTCGCCGGTGCGCTGACAAGCCACGGCGAGCAGACCCGACAGAGCCAGAGAAACTCCTACCCCCCAGGAGAGAGCTTTCGTCTTTGTCGTTCTCATGGCCATCTCCGGAAAACGGGCCTCCATTAAAAAAGGGAGGGGAGGGGTCGGATTCTCCAAACCGCCTCCCCGTTCAGGGAGGGCCGCGAAAGGCCTTTGTTCACCTCGTCGTGCCCGTCTGCCGTTCCGGCTGGAACGAGCTTCTGGGCGTCGCATAGAGATTTGTGCAGCTTCTGTGCCATGAGGACCCCGGGTTTGAGACCCGGGGCTGTCAACAGGGCCGTCCCTCCAGGACGGAGGGATGGGCCGCGTAATTCTTACAGGATGGGCCGGAGCGTCTCCAGCCCGGCCTTGCCGCACACGCTGCAGGCGCTGGCGGCGAAGAGGTGCTGTGCCGATATCCCATGGTACCCTGCTGATGGGAGGTATAGGATGGCCCGTCCTTGCTGGCAGAATCTCGCCGGTCTCCTGATCCTCGCCACGATGGCCTTGCCGGCGCAGGGCGTCAATCTCGTCACGAATCCCAACTTCGATCAGAACGTATCCGGCTGGGAGCCCCTCGGGACATCGGGTGCACCGGATTCCCTGCGCTTTGTGTGGAATCCCTTGGACGCGGACCGCTCACCGACGTCCGGGTCGGGAGAGATGGTCTTCACCTACCTTGTGCCCACCGAGTATGACGGGGCGTGTGCGGCGGTGTACCAATGCGTACCAGACGTCGTCGGCGGCTCTGAGTACGTGGTTGGCGAACGGCTGCGCATCCCCTCGGGGCAGCCGGCCGACGTGCAAGAGTGGTTAAACGTCTTGTGGCGCTCGGATGCGGCCTGCCTTTTCAACCTCCCGGGAGGATACAGCTCATTCACCTTCACCAGACCTCCTTTTGATCAATGGCTCGGCGTCGGAGACCGGATCACCGCACCGGCCGGCGCAAAGAGCGCCGAAATACGGCTCATGTTCTGCCTCTTCCGACCGGGCGGCACCGTCCGCATGCTCGTCGACTCGTTGGCTTTGGATGGCCCGCGGCGCGTCTTGAGCTTCGCGGCTCTGGGCGACTCGTTTTCGTCGGGCGAGGGCGCCGGCAGTTACAGCGGTGGATCATGCCACCGGTCCTCGCACGCGTATTCGACGCAGGAACACGGCGTCCCGGAGTCGATCCTGGAGACGAGCGTCACGCGATCCTTCCTGGCCTGCAGCGGGGCGACGGCGGACACGGTGCGCCAGGGAGGGACCGGGCAAAATGGCGAAAGGCCGCAGCTCGCCGACAGCAGTGTCGGAACCGCCACCGACCTCCTGACGCTCACCCTGGGCGGCAACGATGCGGGGTTCTCGCAGGTCCTGGGCTGGTGTGGCCAGGAGGACGACTGCGCGAGCTACAAGCCCTGGTCCTCCTCCCCCTTCGCGGCCTCCCCGGTCACGGTCCGGCAGTACCTGGAGGGCGCGATCCCCCGAGCGGCGGCCCGGGTCCGCAGCGTGCTCCAGGAAGCGCGCGCGAAGACCGGCAATGCACCGCTCTTCCTGCTCGGCTACCCGCACCTCTTTCCCGACAGCCCGGGCGAGCAGCAATGCCCGGAGCTCCAGTGCCTGACCTTCCCTTTCTGCTGGAAGAAGCTGGCCGTCGAGGAGCAGGTCTTCCTCAACCAGATGACCGACCTCATGAATCAGAGCCTGGCGGCCGCGGCGCGGCAGGCCGGCGCCCATTTCGTACCGGTCCAGGGCTGGTTCGAGAACCACGAGATCTGCGGCTCCGCCGGCCGGTGGATCTGGGCGCTGCGCCTGGCCTTGGCGGAGTCGTTCCATCCGACCGCGGCGGGTCAACAGGCCTTTGCCGCGGCGCTGCGTGACTTCATCCTCGCCAAGCAGGCGTCCGGAGCACCGCTCGAGCCCAGTGGGCTTCCCAGCAATCCGGCTCCGTCGGCGGCCCTTGCGGAGCCGGCCACCGGAGCGGTCCCCACGGCCGGCCGGCTCGAGATCGCGGCGCAAGACGTTCCGCTCTGCGCGGGCGAGGACGGCGTGTTCGCGCTCGGCCAGGAAATCCGCGTCCGCGGGGAAGGGTTCCTGCCCGGCTCGCCCGTAGCGCTCCGCCTGCAATCGGGCCAGGCCGACCCGTTCCCCCTGGGAACCGGGACGGCCGATCCCGGGGGAATCTTGAGCGCCACCTTCGCCCTGCCGGCCGCCGCCGCGACCGGCCCCCTCGCCTTCGTGGAGGCTCTCGGGACCGGCGAGGACGGTGAGGCGCGGCGGCTCGATGGCATGGTGGAGCTGGTGGGCGAAGCCGCGGCGGATACGGACGCCGACGGCGTGGCCGACGCCTGCGACAACTGCCCCGGCATCCAGAACGGGAACCAGGTCGACACCGACGAGGACGGCTACGGCGATGCGTGCGACGCCTGCCCCGGCGAGGAAGGCGTCGACGCCCATGGGACCTGCGCCGCTCAGCTTCCCGCCGGCCCCTACCTGGCCACCAGCGAGGTGCCGGGCTTCCGTTTCAAGGTACGCATCACCGCCGGCTCCCAGGTCCTCCCCGGCCAGATGGAAGCCGGCTGCATCGGCGAGACGCTCTGCGTGAGCGGAGCCCTCCCAGGCCGTTCCGAGCTTTTCGTGCGGATCATCGGCCCACGGCCCAACGGCTTCCTCTGGCTCAACCTGGTGCGCTTCACCACCTCCCGTGTCGAGCTGTGGGCCGAGCAGACCGGCACCGGCGTGATCCACTACTACGACCTCACCGCCCTGCCGCTCGACGGCACCGAGCTCACCGGGCTGGTGGACAAGGAGGCCTTCACGCCCGCCGGAGGGACCGGCCTCGCCGACGCCGCCTTCTGGGCCACTACGGCGCCCGTCCTCCCCCACCCCGGCGCCACCACCTTCACTTCTCCTGCCTTCCCGGGCTACCGCTTCACGGTCCGCCTCGTCTCCGGCGGGCAGGAGCAGCCAGCCCGCCTGGAGACCGACTGCCTCGGCGAGACGGTGTGCGTGAGCGGAGCGGTGCCCGGCCGCTCGGAGCTCTTCGTGCGGATCATCGGCCCGCGGCCCAACGGCTTCCTGTGGGTCAACCTGGTTCGCTTCACCACCTCGCGCGTCGAGCTCGAGGTCGAACGACTCGCCACCCACAAGCGCAACGTCTACGTGCTCGAAGAGGTGCCGCGGGAGAGCAGCGAGCTCCCTGGCCGGGTCGACAAGGAGGCGTTCCTGCCGTAGGCGGCCGGGCAATTCTTACAGGATGGTGGGGAACAGCCGGTCCCCGCGGCGCCTGGAGGTCGCGGCTTCCTCCGGAGCACCCACGATCCGCTCGGGGCCGGCGTAGATGTTGAACCGGTCGCCGCGCAGGAAACCGACCAGGGTGAGGCCGAAGCGCTCCGCCACCTCCACCGCCAGACTGCTCGGCGCGGACACCGCGCAGACGAACGGCACGCCGGCCACCAGGCATTTCTGCAGCAGCTCGTAGCTCGCCCGGCCGCTGACCAGCACCAGATGGTCGCGCAGCGGCAGCCGGCCGTCGAGGAAGGCGCGGCCGATCAGCTTGTCGAGGGCATTGTGCCGGCCGACGTCCTCGCGCACATGGATCAGGTTGCCGGCGGCATCGAACAGGGCTGCCGCGTGCAGGCCGCCGGTGACAGCGAACACTCCCTGGGCGGCGCGCAGACGGTCCGGCAGCTCGGAGAGGACCGAGGGCTCCACCACCGGACCCTCCGACGCCGTAGCCGGGACGCGCAACCGGAGCGTCTCCAGTCCGGCTTTGCCGCACACGCCGCAGGCGCTGGTCGCGAAGAAGTGGCGCTCCAGCGACCGCAGCTCGGGCTCGGGACCGTCGCCGAGCTCGACCTCCACAATGTTCTCCTCGGGAGCCGCCACGGGGACGATCCGCCGGATCCGCTCCCGGTCGGCGACCACCTCCTCGTTGTAGAGGAAGCCGGCAGCCAGCTCCGCGTCGTCGCCCGGCGTCCGCATGGTGACCGCCACGGTCCACGTCCGCTCGCCCATCCGCAGGCGGATCTCCAGCGGCTCCTCGGTGGCGAGATGGTCCTCCCGCTCGGACATTGCGCCCTCCCGGTACGTCCACAGGCGGGTGCTGACCTGGTTGGGCTTGGCGCGGATCGACATGGGTACCATCCTACTACCGGGGGCGGCACGCATTTTGCCTCACCTGTCCGCATGGCGCGAGCGATCTGGAAAGGGAGCATCTCCTTCGGTCTGGTCAACATCCCGGTCGGGCTGTACTCGGCGGAAAAGCGGGAGGAGGTCGCCTTCCACCTGCTCGACCGCCGCAACATGAACCGCGTCCGCTACCAGCGGGTCAACGACAAGACCGGCAAGGAGGTTCCCTGGGACGAAACCGTGCGCGGCTTTGAATACAAGGAGGGCAAGTACGTCGTGCTGACCGACGAGGACCTCCGCCGCGCCAGCCCCGAGAAGACCCAGACCGTGGACATCGTCGATTTCGTCGACCTCGATGAGATCGATCCGCGGTACTTCGACAAACCGTACTATCTCGCCCCCGACAAGCGCGGCGCCAAGAGCTACGCCCTGCTGCGCGAGACCCTGCGCCGCACCGGGAAGGCCGGAATCGCCACGGTGGTCATCCGCACCAAGCAGTACCTGGCGGCGGTCGTGGTGCACGAGGACGTGATCGTCCTCGACCTCCTGCGCTACAGTCACGAGTTGCGCGCCTGGAAGGAGCTCGACATCCCCAAGGGCAAGGAGGGGGTCTCCGAGCGGGAGCTCGACATGGCGGAGCGCCTGGTCGAGGGGATGGTCTCGGAATGGGACCCCGACCGCTACAAGGACACCTACGTGAGCGATCTCATGGCCCTCATCAAGCGCCGCGCCGCCTCGGGCAAGACCGAGGAGGTCGAAGAGGCTCCGGTCGAGGAGCCGCCGCGCGGCAAGGTCGTGGATCTCATGGCCATGCTCAAGCAGAGCGTCGAGGCGAAGGGAGGCGCCGGAGGCGCCAAGCGCACCGCCGCCAAAACCTCCGCGAAGCATGCAGTCAAGAAGCCCGCGGCCAAGAAGAAGGCTCCCGCGAAGCGCGCCGCCTCCTCCGGCAGCCGGAAGCGGAAGACCGCCTGATGGGCCTCCAGGAGTACAAACGCAAGCGGAACTTCTCGGTCACCCCCGAGCCCGCGGGCAAGGTCCACCCGCAGCCGGGCAGCTCCTTTGTCATCCAGAAGCACGCAGCCACCCGGCTCCACTACGACTTCCGCCTCGAGCTGGACGGCGTGCTCAAGAGCTGGGCCGTACCGAAGGGACCGAGCCTCGACCCGGGCGAAAAGCGCCTCGCCGTCCATGTCGAAGACCACCCGCTCGAATACGGCGACTTCGAGGGGATCATCCCCAAGGGGCAGTACGGCGGCGGCACGGTCCTCGTCTGGGACCAGGGCACATGGAGCCCGGAAGGTGACGCGGACGCGGTCAAGGCCTACCGCAAGGGGCATTTGAAGTTCCAGCTGGAAGGGGAGAAGCTCCACGGCGGCTGGAACCTGGTGCGCATGCACGGCCCGCAAGCCGGCGAGAACAAGGAGAACTGGCTCCTCATCAAGGAGAACGACGAATACGCCGTGCCGGGCAGCGCCGATGCCGTGGTGCGGGAGTATCCCGCGAGCGCGGCGACCGGCCGCACCCTGGAAGAGATCGCCGCCGACCCCGACCGCGTCTGGCGGTCGAACCGCGAGGAGAAGGTCGACAAGAGGGCTGCCAAGGCGCCGGTCAAGGCGAAAGCCAAGGCGAAGCCGGCGAATGCCGAGGCGGTGAGCCCCGCGAAGATCCACGGCGCGCGCAAGGGGCGGTTACCCGGAGCCATCGAGCCGCAGCTCGCCACCCTGGTGGACGAGCCGCCGCAAGGGGCCGAGTGGGTCCACGAGATGAAGTTCGACGGCTATCGCGTGCTCTGCGAGATGCGCGACGGCAAGGTGCACATCCGGACCCGCCACGGCAAGGACTGGACCGCTCGCTTTTCCCCGGTGGCCGAAGCGGTCGCCCAGCTGCCGGTCCGCTCGGCTCTGCTGGACGGCGAGGTCGCCGTCCTCGAGCCCGACGGCACCACCAGCTTCCAGGCGCTCCAGAACGCCCTCACCGGGGACCGCGAGCACGACCTGGTCTACTTCGCTTTCGACCTGCTCTATCTGGACGGCTACGACCTGCGCGGCGCCACGCTCCTCGACCGCAAAGCGGCGCTGGCCGGCGTGCTGAGCGGCAACGCCTCGCCCACGATCCGCTTCAGCGACCACGTCGAGGGCTCTGGCGAGGCCTTCTTCCGCCAGGCTTGCAGCCATTCCCTGGAGGGGATCGTCTGCAAGCGCGGCGATCTCCCCTACCGCTCCGGCCGCACCAAGGAGTGGCTCAAGGTCAAATGTCTGAAGCGGCAGGAATTCGTCATCGTCGGCTTCACCGATCCGGAAGGCTCGCGTACCGGCTTCGGCGCCCTCCTCCTCGGCGTCCACGACGACCAGGGGGAGCTCGTCTTCGCCGGCAAGGTGGGGACCGGCTTCAACGATCAGCTCCTGCGCGACCTGTGCAAGCGCCTCGAAAAAATCGAGCGCAAGACTCCCGCCTTCGAAAACCCGCCCCGTGGCGCCGAGGCACGCCGCAGCCACTGGGTCAAGCCCGAGCTGGTGGGCGAGGTCGCCTTCACCGAATGGACCCGCGAGGACATCCTCCGCCATCCCACGTTCCAGGGACTGCGCGAGGACAAGGAGGCGGGTGAGGTGGTCCGCGAAGACCCTCACCCCCTGACCCCCTCTCCCAAGAATTCATCCAAGAAAAGAGGCGCGGGCGTGGGCAAGGAAGTGAAGTCCGAATTCGCCGGGGTCAAGCTCAGCCATCCCGACAAGGTTCTCTTCCCCGAGCAGGGGGTGACCAAGGGCGAGTTGGCAGAGTATTACGAGCAGATCGCCGACTGGATCCTGCCGCGCATCGCCGACCGTCCCCTCACCCTGGTCCGCTGCCCCGAGGGCCGGGCCCGGCAGTGCTTCTACCAGAAGCACGTCAACGAGCACTTCCCCAAGGCCGTCAAGCGCATCCAGGTGGAGGAAGAGGCGGGCAGTGAGCCTTACGGCACCATCGATTCCGCCGAGGGGCTCCTCTCCCTCGTCCAGGCGGGGGTCCTCGAGATGCACATCTGGGGCTCCACGCGCAAAGACATCGAAAAACCCGACTACGTGGTCTTCGACCTCGATCCGGACGAAGGGCTCGCCTGGGAGCGGGTGGTCGAGGGAGCGCTCCTCCTGCGCGACCGGCTCGGCGATCTGGGGCTGCGCTCGTTTTTGAAGACCACCGGGGGCAAGGGGCTGCACGTCTGCGCGCCGCTCACCCGGCGCGCCGGCTGGGACGAGGTCAAGGCGTTCACCAAGGCCGTGTCCGAAAGCGTGGTCGCCGAAGACCCCGAGCACTACACCTCCAAGCTGCCGAAAGCGAGCCGCAAGGGGAAGATCTTCATCGACTACCTGAGAAACGGCCGCGGCGCCACCTCCATCTGCGCCTATTCCACCCGCGCCCGGGCGGGCGCTCCGGTGTCCACTCCCCTGTTCTGGGAAGAGATCGAGTCCGGCCAGGAGGTCCGCGGTGCCCACTGGAACGTCCGGAACCTGCCGGAACGTCTGGAGAGCCTGAAGTCCGACCCCTGGGAAGAGTTTTCCAAAATCCGCCAATCGATCACGGCCGCGATGCGGAAGGCCGTGGGCATGAAGTAACAAGGATTCTGATTATGAGATCGAGACGTACCGACACGCTGCGGCGGGTCCTGGCGACCGCCTCCCTTGCCGTACTGATTTTCACCGGCTGCCACCGGCGGGAAATCCCTCCCGAGGTGAATCAGATCATCCAGTCGACGGTCCAGGCGCAAACCTTGCCGGTGGCGATCCGGGCCGAAAAAGAGCGGGTACGCGCCTGGGGCGCCATGCGCCGCTTCTACGAGCACCGGCAGTTCCGGCCCGCCTGGCTGACCGACAAGGGGCCGCGCCCCCAGGCCGAGGAGCTCCTCGAGGCCATCGACGCCGTCGCCGCCGAAGGGCTCGACCCGCGGCGCTACCAGAGAGAGCGCATCGCGAGCCTGCTCCAGGAGGTCAAGAAGACCAAGTCGTACGACGATCCCGCCGCGCAGCGACTGCTCGCCTATACCGACATCCATCTCACCTACACCTTCCTGACCCTGGCGGCGCACCTGGCCACCGGCCGGCAGCAGCCCGAGACGCTGCACATCGACTGGTACACCAAGCCGCGCGACGTCGACCTGGATGCCCGGCTGCAGAAATCGCTGGAGGAGAAGGGAAACCTCGACGACGCGCTGCGCACCCTGCGGCCTCCCGAAGAGGGCTACAGGCCGCTGATCGGCGCGCTGGCCCGCTACCGGCAGATCGCGGCGCAGGGAGGCTGGCCCATGGTGCCGCCGGGAGGCGAGCTGAAGCAGGGAGCCCGCGGCGAGCGGGTGCGCGCGCTGAAGGCGCGGCTGGGCGTAGAGGGGGATTTGGCCCCCGCCGCGCCCGCGCAGGACGTCCTCTTCGATCCGTCAGTGACCGCCGCCGTATCACGTTTCCAGCAGAGGCACGGTCTGGAAGTCACGGGAAAGGTCGATGACGACACCCTCGCGGAGCTCAACGTGCCGGCCCCCGCGCGCGTCCGCCAGATCGAGGTCAACCTGGAACGCTGGCGCTGGATGCCCAGCGATCTCGGGCAGCGCTATATCTGGGTCAATATCCCCGAATTCAAGATGGCCCTGATCGATCACGACAAGCCGGCCCTCGAGATGAAGGTCGTGGTCGGCAAGGCGCAGCAGAACCGCACACCGGCGTTCAGCGACAAGATGACCTACATCGAGCTCAACCCGTTCTGGAACATCCCGCCCAAGATCGCGGAGGAAGAGCTCCTGCCGAAGGAAGCCAGCAATCCAGGCTACCTGGCCAGCCAGCACATCGAGGTCGTCCAGGAAGGCGGGCAGACCCGGTTGCGCCAGCTCCCCGGCCCAGACAATGCGCTCGGCCAGATCAAGTTCATGTTCCCGAACGACTTCGACATCTACCTCCACGATACACCGGCAGACCAACTGTTCAGCGAGACCGAGCGGGACTTCAGCCACGGCTGCATCCGGCTGGAGAGACCGATGGATCTCGCCCACGTCCTGCTGCAGGGCTCGGAATGGACGCCCGAGAAGCTGCAGGAAGCCATCGACACCGGCGAGCAGAAGACGATTACGCTCCCCCATCCGCTGCCGGTCCACCTCGTCTACTTCACCGCCTGGGTCGACAAGGACGGCACCACCGAATTCCGCCGCGACGTCTACGGACACGACGCGAAGCTGGCAAGAGCGCTCACCGAGGAGCCTATCGTCGAGCTCGACCTCGACGCGATCCGGGGGCAGGTGCGGGCGGGGATGTAGCGGCGGCAAGTCATCTGGTGGGCGGTGGCGTAGCATCCGGCACACCACCGCTCTCCGGCTCTTGCGCCAGGAGAGCCTGCATCGTCTCGCGCACACCCCGGAGCTTCCATCTGCCATCCACCTTGTGGAAGGTCGCAGTGTAGACGAGCAGGTCTCTTCCATCGATGAATTCGCAGTCCACCAGTGCCTTGTCCCCCTTCTCGCTGTACTGAGGCTGCTTGTTTTCCTTCCAGCTTCCGATCCTGATCGCCTGTGCCACCCTTTTTCCAGCGGCAACGATGTCCTCGTCCGAAAGTGAAGGCGGCTTGGATTGAATGTACCGGATCGCCGTCTCGACCTCGCTCGCACGGTCGCTGTTGGCCTTCTCCACTTCTTTCAGAATCTCCAGGCTTTTCGGTGAGGCGATCAACTTGAGCGTCTCGATGGCGCCGGAATCGACCCACAGGTCGTCGTACTCATTCAGCGCGCAGCCCCGCAGGAAGGCCCATTCCTTCTCCGTCGTAGGTTCCAACAAGGAGCGCACGGCCCCATACGCCCATCGGTT
This sequence comes from Thermoanaerobaculia bacterium, assembly GCA_035637095.1. Classification (GTDB taxonomy): domain Bacteria; phylum Acidobacteriota; class Thermoanaerobaculia; order Multivoradales; family UBA5704; genus UBA5704. Next base: position 2,939 of record DASPXX010000066.1, on the reverse strand, counting down.
TTCAAAAGAATCTCCTCGACTCGGCCGAGGCGCGTGCTCGACGACGAGCCGCACGTCCTCGGGGACGCCGATGAAGGCAAGGAGCTCGCTCGCCACCTCTCCAACCTTTGCATCCTGAGCCAATTCCCGCAACGCAGGGCGGAATCTGTGCTCCTGAACAAACACCTGTTCGAAAAGCCCCACCCCGGAGTCGCCGAAGTCACCGGCCAGCAGCTCCCGAAGCTCGTCGACCTGCGCCTTCCCATCGAGCGCCGCGATGCGGCTGAGATCGGCGGGCCCAAACTTGCGCTCCAGGACATACTCGGGTAGCAGGGCTGTCGTGCTGTAACCGCTGTAGCCGTCCTTCGAAACCTCGGCCCAGATCTCTTCACCAGCTGGAAGGGCGTTGTCGTCGTACGTCCCCTTGATGACTCCATTCCGATCGGAAACCAGCTTGAGCACACTGATTTCACGAACGTCGTCGTCCGACACGGACTTCAGCCAGTAGAGCTCCACGACCGCACCGGCGACCGGCCGCCCGAGCCGGTCGACCACCTTGGCCGAGAATTCAGCAGCAGAGGCGGGCACGGCGAACGCCAGAAGCAGGAGAAGCGCCGCCCGATCGAAGACTTGTGCGTTCCTCATTGTCTCTCCAGAGTGATCAGCCGGCGCAGAGCCAATCCAGCGCATCAGAGCGCGAAGTGAACGCGCGGAATGCCCACCCGCGCTTCGCCTCGACGAGAAATTCCTTGAACCGCTCCGGATATTCACGATCGGCTGGAAAAACGGCCGCCGTGCGAGTTCCATAGCTCTGGAGCTTCTGGACGACCTCGCCCGCGATCCCGGTGCGCAGGTCGAAGAATGAATCCGCAAAGGCCTGCGGCTCGAGGAGCAGCAAACGCGAGCGGTGCTCGATGCATGCAGTCACCAGATCCACGGCATCGGCCGGCTTAAAGATTTGCGACGCGCACCGGAGGATGCGCACATCCCGGTAGGTAACGGTTTCGACTTCCATGAAAGGTAGCAGCCCGCCGTGGGTGGCCCCGGAAGGCCATCCACGGCGGGGTCGAGATCGTCAGGCGCTCAGACGGCGGCGCAGGAGGAGCAGGGCCAGGCCCGCCAGAGCTGCCATCAGGAACAGCAACCCCAGTTGCGACAGAGTCGGAATGGCGCTGACAAAGGCCGCCTGGAAGGTTGTGGGGTTCGCGGCGCCCGCGACTCCGGGATCATCCGTCTGCGCCGTGGATTCGTTGGTGCCGTTGCCGTCGGAGTCGAAGGCCAGGGTTGCCTGGTTCGAGACCGTATGGCCTCCGGCCGCGGGCAGGATGGTGGCGGTGATGGTGATCGTAACCGAGCCGCCTGCCGGAATCGCGCCGTTCCAGGTGACCGTATTGGTGGCAGTCGTCGCCACCGCGGTGCCGCTGGTCGCCGTGGCGGAGACGAGCGCGAGCTCCGGCGGCAGGACGTCGATGAGCTCGTTGCCCGGATTGTCCGCCTGGGCTCCGGGGCCGCTGTTGCTCAGAACGATCGTGTAGGTGATGTTGGTGCCGACGACGAAGGAGCCGGAGGCGGACTTGGTGCCGGAGACCGTCGCACCGGCAACGTCCGCGACCGCGTCGCTGTCGGTGGCCGAGTTGTTGCCCGGAGTCGGATCGGTCACGCTGCCGGGGACCGTCACGGTCGCTGTGTTGCTCAGAGTGCCCGTGGCAGCCGCCGAGAGGGTGCAGCTCGCGGTGTAGGTCACGCTGGTGCCGGACGGCAGGTTGGCCGTGTCATTGATGTTGCCCGAGCCCGACGCCGTGCAGGTGCCGCCCCCCGCTCCGGCACAGGTCCACGTGCAGGTGAGAGATGCCGGGAAGGTGTCGGCAACCGTGGAGCCCGAGGCGTCGCTCGGACCCGCGTTGCTCGCGGTGATCGTATAGGTCACCGAGCCGCCCGGCGTCGCGGTGGTCACCCCGTCCGTCTTGGTGATCGAGAGATCCGCCTGAGCGCCCAGCGCGTCACTGTCGGTGGCCGAGTTGTTGCCCGGGGTCGGATCGGTCACGCTGCCGGGGGCCGTCACGGTCGCCGTGTTGCTCAGAGTGCCCGTGGCAGCCGCCGAGATGGTGCAGCTCGCGGTGTAGGTCACGCTGGCGCCGGACGGCAGGTTGGCGGTGTCATTGATGTTGCCCGAGCCCGACGCCGTACAGGTGCCGCCCCCCGCTCCGGCACAGGTCCACGTGCAGGTGAGAGATGCCGGGAAGGTGTCGGCAACCGTGGAGCCCGAGGCGTCGCTCGGACCCGCGTTGCTCGCGGTGATCGTGTAGGTCACCGAGCCGCCCGGCGTCGCGGCGGTCACCCCGTCCGTCTTGGTGATCGAGAGATCCGCCTGGGCACCCAGCGCGTCGCTGTCGGTCGCCGAGTTGTTGCCAGGAGTCGGATCGGTCACGCTGCCGGGGGCCGTCACGGTCGCTGTGTTGCTCAGAGTGCCCGTGGCGGAGGCCGAGATGGTGCAGCTCGCGGTGTAGGTCACGCTGCCGCCGGACGGCAGGTTGGCGGTGTCGTTGATGTTGCCCGAGCCCGACGCCGTGCAGGTGCCGCCGCCCGCGCCCACGCAGGTCCACGTGCAGGTGAGAGACGCCGGGAAGGTGTCCGCCACCGTCGAGCCCGACGCGTTGCTCGGGCCCGCATTGCTGGCGGTGATCGTGTAGGTCGCCGAGCCGCCCGGCGTCGCGGTGGTCACACCGTCTGTCTTGGTGACCCCGAGATCCGCCTGGGCGCTCAACGTGTCGCTGTCGGTCGCCGAGTTGTTGCCCGGAGTCGGATCGGTCACGCCGCCCGGAGCCGCCACGGTGGACGTGTTGCTCAGAGTGCCCGTGGCGGAGGCCGAGATGGTGCAGCTCGCGGTGTAGGTCACGCTGCCGCCGGACGGCAGGTTGGCCGTGTCATTGATGTTGCCCGAGCCCGACGCCGTGCAGGTG
>DASPXX010000065.1:0-28750 GCA_035637095.1 Thermoanaerobaculia bacterium | reverse complement strand
GGCCCAGACCGGCGGCGATCTGGTCGATGGTCCCGCCGGCGGCCTTGGCCTGCTGCAGGCGCTGCACGGCCTGCTCCTGCATCCGCTGGCCGGCGAGGGTCGCGCGCACCCGCGGCTCGACGTCGGCGAGCTCGGGGAGGCGCGGCTGGTGGACCGCCGACAGCCAGAGCACCGCCCAGCCGCGCTGCACCTGGACCGGTTGCGTGACCTTCCCCGGCTTGTCGAGGGTGAACGCCGCCGCGGAGAGGGCGGGCGCGGGGCCGAGGCCGGTGATCGGGTCCTGCGGGCCGAACTTGCCGGTCGGCGAGGAGGTGACGCCCGGGTTCGCCTGCGCGACCTTCGCCAGGTCCTCGGGGCTCTTCGGCGGGTTCTTCTCGAGCTGCGCGGCGAGCTCGTTCGCCTTCTTCTGCGCCAGATCCTGCGCCGTGGTGAAAGCGAGACGGGCGCGCAGCTGCTCCTTGATCTCTTCGAACGGCGTCACCCCCGCCGGGCGCTTGCCGGTGACCTGGATCAGATGGAGGCCGAACTCGGTCTTGACCGGGCCGACGATCTGCCCGGGCTGGGCGGCGAAGACCGCCTCGTCGAACGGCTTGACCATCTGGCCGTGGCCGAACCAGCCGAGATCGCCTCCGCGCTCCTTGGCGCCGGGCTCCTCGGAGACCTCGCCGGCCACGGTGCCGAAATCGGCGCCGGCCTCGACCCGCTTGCGGGCCGCCTCCAGCTTGGCGCGCGCCTGCTCCTCGGTCGTCTTGCCGTCGATCCGCACCAGGATGTGGCGGGCCTGCATCTGCTCCGGATGGCTGAGCTGCTCCTTCTTCGCGTCGTACTCCTGGCGCAGCTGCTGGTCGGTGACCTGCACCTGGGAGCGCAGCTGGTCGGCCTCGACGAGGAGGTAGGCCCCCTCGCGCTGCTCCGGCAGCTTGTAGTCCTCGCGGTGGGCGTTGAAGTAGGACTGGAGCTCGGCCGGCGTGGCCTGGGCCGTCGCGGCGAAGTTGGTCCGCGGGAGCTGGATGTAGCGGATCTTCGCCTTCTCCACCTGCTCGCGGTAGGCGCGCTCGACCTCGGTGTCGCTGACGTAGATGCCGGCCCGCAGCACGTCCTGCAGCTTCTGGCGCAGGAGGTCCTGGCGCATCGCCGTCTCGAAGCTCGCGGGGGTGTAGCCGTTCTGGCTCAGGAGGGCCTTGTAGTCCTGCTCCCCGATGAACTTCCCCTGCTGGTTCTGGAAGCTCGGCAGATCGAGGATCTGCTGGCGCACCTCGGCGTCGGTGACGCGCAAGCCCATCCGCTCCGCCTCGGCGAGGAGGATCTGCTCCGTGACCGCCTTCTCCAGCGCCTGGAGAGGCAGGCGCATCTGGTCGGCCAGCTCGGGCGTGAACTGGTCGCCGTAGAGCTGGCGGTACATGTTCTCGAGCTGGCGGTACTGGCGCTGGAAGTCCTCCCGCGTCACCTCGCGGTCGCCGACGCGGGCGGCCAGCGTGCTCGCGCCCCCCTGCTGGCGATTGCGCAGGCCGCCGCCGAAGTCGACGAAGACGAAGAGGACGAACAGGCCGATGACGACCCAGAGAATCCAGCTCAGATATTTGAGGTTGTCACGGAAGACCTTGAGCATGATGGCGCGGCTCCTTTACCTTCTGGCAAAACGCTCTCCCTGGAGAAAGGGCAGGGAAATCTACCACACCCCCGGGTCAACACGCATCCCCGTGTGGTATATTCGCTTTCCCGAATGAGAGGGACCTGAAGGTGCCGCCCCAGAAGGCCAACAGCCCGAGAAAGGATTGGTACAGCGTCTCGGTCGACACGCTGCGCGGGATGGGTCTGCTCGTCCTGGTCGTGGCGATCCTCGGGCTGGGATTTCTCGGCTACGAGGCCTGGGAGCGCCGGGCGCTGGAGCGCGAGGCCGCGCACGTTCTCACCGAGGTCCAGGGGCTCTCCCAGCGCTTGCAGAAGGAGGAGGTGCCCGGCTCCAGCTTCAAGACCGAGCTCGACGCCGCCTGGCAGAGCTTCCAGGAGGCCCGCAACGCCTACGGCCGGAAAGACTTCCGCAAGGCACTGGAGAGCGGCCGGCGGAGCAGGAACGTCCTCCTCTCGATCCTCGACGCGCTGCAGCTCCCCGAATCGGCGGGCCAGGCGCAGTTCCTCTCGATCCAGGGCGAGGTGCTCTACCGGCGCGGCGACGGCGGCGACTGGAAGGAGGCGCGCAGCCGGGCCGCGCTCCACTCCGGCGATTACGTGCGCACCTCCGAGAACGGCTCGGCCGAGATCATGTTTTTGGACGGCACGCTCTACACCGTGCGCCCGAACACCCAGTTCATCGTCTCGGCCAGCCGCAAGGCGGGCGGCGGGGAGCAGACGATCGAGATGGAGTACGGCTGGGTCGACATGAACACCGCCCAGAGCACGAGCAACGTCAAGACGCCGAACGCCGTGGCGCGGGTGCTCCAGGACTCGGAGGCGTTCGTGCAGGTCAACAAGGGCACCGCCGACGGCCGCTTCGGCGCGCTGAGCGGCACCCTCGAGGTGGCCGCCCAGGGCGGGCTGACGCGGCAGATCCAGCCGATGCAGCAGGTGGTCCAGACGGGCGACCTCTTGTCCGAGCCGTCGGCTCTGCCCGAGCGGCCGGACCTCCTGGAGCCGACCGACAACGTGGACCTCGACCTGGAGCAGGTGCGCCAGGTCGTCCTCGCCTGGAACCCGGTGGCCGGGGCCGGGCGCTATGCGCTCCAGATCTCGCGCAACCACCTCTTCGTCGACAACGTGATCGACGTCGCCAACCGGACGAAGACGCGGGCCACCGTCGGCCTGCGCGGCGAAGGGACGTTCCAGTGGCGGGTCGCGGCCTTCAAGAACGGCGTCGAGGGGCCCTGGAGCAAGCCGCGGAAGTTCCGGGTGGCCTCGTTCCGCAGCGGTGGCGGAGAAAAAGATACGACTCCGCCGGAGCTTGACCTCGCAGACGTCAAATCCTACGGTAGTATCTTCATCGTCGGTGGGCGTAGCGAGCCCGGCGCGCGGATCGAGATCAACGGGGAGCAGGTCAAAACCGAAGCGGATGGATCCTTCACCAAGACCGTCCAGCTCTCGAAAGACGGCTGGAGCTTCATCGAGATCCGTGCCCGCGATGCCAGCGGCAACGAAACGCTGCGCCGCCACCGCGTCTTCGTCGAAAACCCGTAGACGTCCGAAACCATGAACTCTGCTCCGGCCGCCCGGCGCCCGCTGTCGCGGACCGTCCGGGGCAAGACCGACAAGGACCAGGAAGGCTGATGCCCCTCGCCTCGCTGCTTCGCTACTTTTCCAAAGACCTCGCCATCGACCTCGGCACCGCCAATACCCTGGTGTTCGCCATCAACCAGGGCATCGTCGTCCGCGAGCCCTCGGTCGTCGTCATCAACAAGCTCACCAACCGGATCGAAGCCGTCGGCAGCGAAGCCAAGGAGATGCTCGGCCGCACGCCCGGCAACATCGAGTCGATCCGGCCGATGAAGGACGGCGTGATCGCCGACTTCGAGGTGACCGAGCGGATGCTCGAGTACTTCATCCGCAAGGCGCACGGGCGCAAGATGTACGTGCACCCGCGGATCGTCATCGGCGTCCCCTCGGAGATCACCCAGGTCGAGAAGCGGGCTGTCCGCGACTCGGCGATGCGCGCCGGCGCCTCGGAGGTCTTCCTGGTCGAGCAGGCGATGATGGCCGCCATCGGCGCCGGGCTGCCGATCACCGAGCCGTCGGGCAACATGATCGTCGACATCGGCGGCGGCACCACGGACGTCGCGGTCATCTCGCTCGCCGGCACGGTCTACAGCCGCTCGGTGCGCATCGCCGGCAACGAGATGGACGTGGCGATCATCCAGTACCTGAAGCGCAAGTACAACCTGCTGATCGGCGAGCGCACCGCCGAGCAGATCAAGATCGAGCTCGGCTCGGCCTATCCGCTCAAGGAAGAGCTCAAGATGGAGATCAAGGGGCGCGACCTCGTCGAGGGCGTCCCCAAGACCCTGACCATCACCGACGAGGAGATCCGCGAGGCCCTCGCCGAGCCGGTCGCCACCATCGTCGAAGCGGTCCGCATGGCCCTCGAACGGACCCCCCCGGAGCTGTCGGCCGACATTATGGACAAAGGCATCGTGCTGTCGGGCGGCGGCGCACTGCTGCGCAACCTCGATCAGCGCCTGCGGGACGAGACGGGCCTGCCGGTCGTGCTGGCGGAGGACCCCCTGGCCTCGGTCGTGCTCGGCACCGGCAAGGTGCTTTCCGACATCGACCTGCTGCGCAAGGTCTCGATCCGTTAGTGGACGAGCGCCGCACCGGCTGGGTGCTGATCATCGTGCTGGCGGGGCAGCTCGTCTACCTCGCGATGCAGGGGGCGCGCGCCGGCGATACGCTGCTCGAATCGCTGGCGCTGCGCCTGCTCGGTCCGGCGGCGCGCGCCGTGGCGAGCCTGCCCAGGGGCGTGGTCGGTCTGGGCGAAGGGCTGCGCACGCGGGGCAGCCTGCAGGATGAGAACCGCCGGCTGCGCCGGGAAGTGGAGGATCTGAAGCTGCGCCTTCTCCAGCTCAATGACGTCGAGGTCGAGGCCCGCCGCCTGGGAGACGCGGTGCGCCACGCCTCGCCGCCGATCGGCCGCATCCGTGCCGTCGACATCGTCTACGTCGACCACGCCTCGTGGCTGCGGACCCTGGTGATCTATACCGGGGACGCCCGGGCGCGGGTCGACCAGCCGGTCCTCTCGGCCAACGGGCTGGTGGGACGGGTGTTCACCGTGGCCGGGCACTACGCCAAGGTGCAGCTGATCACCGACCGCGCCGCGGGCGTCGGCGCGATGATCCTGCGCACCCGCCGCCAGGGGATCGTGCGCGGCGGCGGCCGGGCCGCGGAGAGCCTGGAGCTGGAGTTCGTGCCGCTCCAGGCCGACGTGCGTCCGGGCGACGCGGTGCAGACCGCCGGGATCGACGGGGTCTATCCGCGCGGCATCCCGATCGGCACCGTCACCTCGGTCGCAGAGGGGGGGCAGCTCTTCCACCGCATCCAGCTCGCCCCCGCCGTCGACTTCGGCGCGCTCGACCAGGTCTACCTGCTCGAGTTCGAGCCGGTTCCCCAGGAGCTCCGGGAGACCGCCCCGCTTGAACGCCCTTAAATTTTTCGCTGCCGTTGCCGCGGCCGTGCTGGTCCACCTCCTGGGGGTGCGGCTGATCCCCGACTTCGCCCTCGCGGTCGACGTGTTCCTGGTGGTGGTGGTCCTCTATGGGCTGGAGGCGAGCTCGCTGGCCGCTCTCTTTGCCGGCATGCTCGTCGGCCTGATCCACGACTCGCTCACCGGCGTCCCCTTCGGCCTCTTCGGCTTCGCTGATACCATCGTCGGGTATGGCGCGGCCCGCCTGGCGCAGCGGCTGGTCATCCAGCGGGCGACCGGCGTGCTGGCCCTGGTGAGCTTCGCCTCGGTCGCCCAGCAGGCGATCGTCGTCGGGCTGGCGTATCTCTTGCTCCCTGCACCCGAGGTGCCGAACCCGCTCTGGGTGGCCATCCGGGCCGGCGCCTGCGGCGTGCTGGGGATGTCGATCCACATCGCGTCGGCACACTGGCGGCGCACGGCCGAGACGCGTCGGCGCGGCCGCATGAGCCGGCTGCGCCTGGACTGAAAAGGCGCGCCGAGGAGAGCCGAGAATGCGAGTCGTTCGCGAGCATCGGGACGATCTGGTCGCGCGGATCCGTGTCCTGGTCGCCCTGGTCAGCGGCCTGATCGTGGCGATCGCTTCGGGGTACTGGTACATCCAGCTCGTCCGCGGCGACGAGTACCGCCAGATGGCCGAGGAGAACCGGCTGCGCAAGCTGCCGATCCAGGCGCCGCGCGGCCTCATCTACGACCGCCACGGCCGCCTGCTGGTGGAGAACATCCCGAGCTACAACCTGATGCTCGACCGGAGCCGCAGCACGGACCTGCCCGGAGCGCTCGCCTTCGCCGCCGGCGTGGTCGGCCGGCCGGTCGCCGAGCTCAGGGCGATCCTCGACCGCTACCGCGGGATCCCCGACTTCACGCCGGTCCTCCTCGCCGAGAACCTGTCCCTCGCCCAGGTGGCGCGCTTCCACGTGAACAGCCTCGAGCACCCCGAGTTCGAGGTCGAGATCCAGCACCTGCGCCTCTACCGCCACGGCGCCCAGACCGCCGCCTTCCTCGGCTACCTCGGCGAGGTGACCCAGGACGAGATCGACCGCTCGGACGGCCGCTACAAGCCCGGCGACCTGGTGGGCAAGAAGGGGCTCGAGCAGGCCTACGACGCCGAGCTGCGCGGCGAGGAGGGCGAGCGCGCCGTGGTCGTCGACAGCCGCGGCGAGCCCCTGGAGGTGTTCGGCGAGAAGCCGGCGGTCCCGGGCAAGACCCTGAAGCTGACCATCGACCTCGAGCTGCAGCAGGAGGCGGCGCGCTGGCTGGAGGGGCCGGAGCGGGTCGGCGCGATCGTCGCCATGGACCCCAGGAACGGCGAGATCCTCGCCCTGGTCTCCTCGCCGGGCTACAACCCGAACATCTTCGCCCGCCGGCTGCAGGTGGACGACTGGAGGGCGCTCCTCGACGACCCCAATAAACCGCTGCAGAACCGCGCCATCCAGAACACCTATTCGCCGGGCTCCACCTTCAAGGTGATCATGGCCACGGCCGGGCTGACCGAGGGGGTCTTCAACGAGCACACCCGGGTCTTCTGCGGCGGCTCCGGCGTCTTCTACGGCCGCGTCTTCCGCTGCTGGAAGAAGGGGGGCCACGGCTCGGTCGATGCGCGGAGCGCGATCAAGGGCTCGTGCGACGTCTTCTTCTACACCCTCGGCCAGAAGCTGGGGATCGAGCGCATCGCCCGCTACGCGCGGATGTTCGGCCTCGGGCAGCCGACCGGCATCGACATCGGCGGCGAGAAGAAGGGGCTGGTGCCCGATCCCGACTGGAGCTTGAAGGCCCGCGGCTTCAAGTGGTACCCGGGCGAGACGATCTCGGTCTCGATCGGCCAGGGCCCGGTGCTGATGACCCCGCTCCAGATGGCCTCGATGGCCGCCATGATCGCCAACGGCGGCTACCGGGTGACGCCCCATCTGGTCGAGGACGCGGACGTGCCGCCGCCGGTCCACGTCCCGTTCGACCCCCACGCCCTGCGCATCGTCCGCGAAGGGATGTGGGCCGTGGTCAACGAGCCGGGGGGCACGGCCTACGTGTCGGCCCGGGTCCCCGGGGCCGAGATCGCGGGCAAGACCGGCACCGTGCAGGTGATCGCGCAGGCGCAGCGCCTCGATGCCCATGCCCTCCCCTTCAAGTACCGCGACCACGCCTGGTTCACCTCGTTCGCGCCGCTCAACAATCCGGAGATCGTCGTCGCGGTGTTCGCGGAGCACGGCGGCTCGGGGTCGCATTCGGCGGCACCGATCGCGCAGGCCATCTATGCAAAATATTTCAAGATCGATCTCAATCCAGCCGCTCGCTGAAGAGAAGCCGCAACGGCTGCGGTTCCTCTCGTCTCTCGACCTGGGGCTGGCCGTCTCCGCCCTCCTCCTGGCGGTGATCGGCCTCGCGACGGTGCACAGCGCCAGCTCCGAGATGACGGTCGACTACTTCCCGCGCCAGGCCGTCTGGGTCGGGATCGGCCTGGTGCTGCTCCTGGTGGCGGTGAGCATCGACTACCACGTGCTGCTCGACTTCTCCCTGGTGCTCTACGTCCTGGGGCTGATCTCCCTGGTGGCCGTCCTGTTCATCGGGGTGGTGCGCGGCGGCGCCGCCAACTGGATCCAGGTCGGCCCGTGGCAGTTCCAGCCCTCGGAGTTCGCCAAGCTCGCCACGGCGCTCTTTATCGCCCGCTATCTGGCGGGGCTCAACACGCGGATCCTCGACCTGCGCCAGATCTTCACGTTGATCCTCATCGGGGGCCTGCCGATCGTCCTGGTCGCCATCGAGCCCGACATGGGCGGTGCCTTGATGTACACGCCGATCCTCGCCGGCATGCTGCTGGTCGCGGGGGTCCGCATGCGTCTGCTGGTGATTGCGGCGCTGATCGGGCTCGTCCTGGGAGCCGGAGTCTGGGCGGTCGGCATGAAGCCGTACCAGCGCCAGCGCGTGCTCACCTTCCTCCACCCCGAGAGCGATCCGCTGGGAGCCGGGTATCAGGTGCGGCAGAGCAAGATCGCCGTCGGCTCCGGCAAGCTGGTGGGCAAGGGGTACATGCAGGGGACGCAGAGCCAGCTCCGCTTCCTGCCGGCGCGCCACACCGACTTCATTCTGGCGGTGCTCGCGGAGGAGTGGGGCTTCGTCGGCGTCATCACGGTGCTCAGCCTGTACGCCATCTACATCCGCAGCGCGGCGCGCATCGCCATGCGGGCGCGCGACCGGGCGGGCATCCTGCTGGTCACCGGGCTGGTTTCGGTCACCTGCTTCCACGTCCTCTACAACGCGGCCATGGTGGTGGGGTACCTGCCGAACACCGGCATCCCCCTGCCGTTCCTCTCCTACGGCGGCTCGTTCACCATGGTGAACTTCATCGCGACCGGCATCATCCTCGGGGTCGACATGCGGCGGTACGTCAACCGGTAGATCGACCTGATGACCGCCAAGATGCTCATCGAGAGCGATCCGCACCAGACGCGGATCGCGATTCTGGAAGACGACCGGCTCACCGAGATCTTCGTCGAGCGGCACCGCCATCGCGGCCTGGTCGGCAACGTCTACAAGGGGCGGGTCACGCGGGTGCTCCCGGGCATGCAGGCGGCCTTCGTGGACGTCGGCCTGGAACGCGACGCCTTCCTCTACGTGAGCGACGTGGCGAGCGACATCGAGGCCATGGAGGAGCTGGAGATCGAGGAGCCGCGCCAAGCCGAGGAGCCGCCGCCGGTCCACCACGGGCCGGCGCCGTCGATCGACGAGCTGCTCAAACCGGGGCAGGAGATCATCGTCCAGGTGGTCAAGGACCCGCTGCCGAACAAGGGGGCGCGGATCAGCACGCACGTCACCCTGCCGGGGCGCTACCTGGTCCTGCTGCCCACGGTGCGCCATTTCGGCGTCTCCCGCCGCATCGAGGACGAAGCCGAGCGCGAGCGGCTCCTCGCCCTGATCAGCCAGCTCTCCGGGGGGAACGGCGGCCTGATCGTGCGCACGGTGGGAGAGAGCAAGGGGACGGACGAGTTCGAGAGCGATCTCGCCTACCTCTCGCGGCTGTGGGAGAAGATCCGCCACCGCGCGGCCCGGGTGGCGGCGCCGACGCTCCTCCACCAGGACCTCGACCTGGCGCTGCGGGTGGTGCGCGACCTCCTGCGGCCGGACTTCAGCGTCCTCTGGGTCGACGGCGAGGAGACCTACGAGCGGATCGTCGAGTTCCTCGACCAGGTGCAGCCGTCGCTGGTCGCCAAGGTGAAGCTGTTCCGCCAGGGGGCCACGCTCTTCGAGCAGTTCGGCATCGAGGAGCAGATCGAGGCGGCGCTCAAGAGCAAGGTCTGGCTCAAGTCGGGCGGCTACATCGTGATCAACCCGACCGAGGCCCTGGTCGCCATCGACGTCAATACCGGCCGCTTCGTCGGGCAGAGCAACCTCGAGGACACGGTGCTCCAGACCAATCTCGAAGCGGTGCAGGAGATCGTGCGGCAGATCCGGCTGCGCGACCTGGGCGGGATCATCGTCATCGACCTCATCGACATGATCGAGCAGGAGCACCGGAGCCAGGTCTTCGCCGCCCTGGAGGGCGAGCTGCGCAAGGACCGGGCGAAGACCAAGATGCTCAACATCTCGGAGTTCGGCCTGGTCGAGATCACGCGCAAGAGGAGCCGCGCCAACCTCGAGCGCCTGCTCACCCAGCCCTGCCCGTACTGCGCCGGCCGCGGGCGGGTCAAATCGGTGGCCACGATCTGCCTCAACCTGCGCAAGGAGCTCCTCCACCTGCGCGGCCGTTTCGGCCAGCAGCCGGAGCTCTTGCTGCGCGTTCACCCCGAGGTCGCGCGCGCCCTGCAGCAGGAGGAGCGGGCGATCCTCGACGAGCTCGAACGGTCGCTCGGGGTGCGCATCCTGCTGCAGAGCGATCCCGAGCTCCATCACGAGCGCTTCGACGTCGTGGAGGTGTGAGCGGGTGGGGAGCCGGTCCTTCGCGCTCCCCGGCTGGACCGGCGAGCTGAGCGAGGAGCTCCGCCCCGCCGACCTGGCCCGCGAGGTGGCCCGGGTGGTCGATCCGGCGGCCGCCCTGAAGACGCTCCACTGGGGGCGGAACTACCTCTACGTCGTGCGGCTGGAGACGGTGGCCGGTCCGGTCGAGGCGGTGGTCAAGCAGTTCCGCCACGCCGGCGCCCGCGACCGGCTGAAGCGCCGCCTCCAGGGGAGCAAGGCCGCGAAGAGCTGGCGCGTGGCCCAGGCCCTCCTCGCCGCCGGCCTGCTGACGCCCGAGCCCCTGCTGCTCGTCGAATCGGAGAGCGGGAGCGGGCCGGCCTTCTACGTCTGCCGCCATCTCACCGGCGTGCTGGAGGCGCGCTATCTGATCCGCGCCGCCAACGCCGGCCGGGAGCGCGAGGAGCTCCCGGACGTCGACTACCCCCGCTTCCTCGAAGAGCTGGGCCGGATGGCCCGCCGGCTTCACGACGCCGGGTTCTGGCACCGCGACCTGTCGAGCGGCAATATCCTGATAAGCGCGCCCGACGCCCTCTATCTGATCGACCTCAACCGCACGCGCATGGGGCGGCGGCTCTCGACGAACGAGCGGCTCCGCGACCTGTCGCGCATGCCGCTCCTGCGGCCCGAGGACCGGGACCGCTTCCTGGAGGCTTACTGGGGAGGGAAGCCAAAGGGCAGGAGCCTCTATCTCGCCTACCACCACGCCTTCCTCTGGAAGAACCGGACCAAGCAGCGCCTGCGCGGCGGGACGCGCAAGCTACGAGAGCTGCTCCGGCCGCGCACCGCGCACGCCCACATCCCGCCGGCTCCGGCCGACGCCGCGGCCCGCGACCGCATCGTCTGGGACCGCCTCTCGGACCAGCCGCACCAGCATGCCGGCCGCTTCGCCAAGCTCCGCGTCCGTCTGGCCGACGCCCGCGCCCATGCCGGAGAGGCGGCGGCCGTCGCCGTCGCCCTGCCTCGCATCCGCCGCCGCTATCTCCAGCTGAAGCGCGAGCTGTGGCAGTCGCCGGTGGACTGGAAGGGTGCCGGCCTCTGCCTGCGTCCTTTTCCTGAGAACCCGGAGGCCCCCCTGGCGCTGGTCGACGAGCTCGGGGTGCGCCACGTCCTCCTGCGGCTCCATCCCTGGGAGGAGGAGCACGCGGCCGAGGAGGAGCTGGCGCGCGCCCTCCACGCGAGAGGCGTCGAGCTCACCTTCGCGCTGCCCCAGAACCGGGATCTCGTCCGCGATCCGGCACGCTGGGAGCGGGCGGTCGAGCGGCTCGCCGGCGCTTTCGCCCCCTACGGCCCGCGCTTCCAGGTGGGGCAGGCGGTCAACCGCAGCAAGTGGGGGATCTGGAAGCTCGACGAATACGCGGCGCTCGTCCGCTCCGCCGCGGCAATCCTGCGGCGGACGCCCGGGATGGAGATCCTGGGCCCGGCGGTGATCGACTTCGAATATCACATCACTGCGGCGATCCTCAATCAGAAGGATGCCGGCTTCCGTTTCGACGCGGTCTCGGCGCTCCTCTACGTCGACCGCCGCGGCGCGCCGGAGAACCGGCAGGCGGGCTTCGACACCGCCGGCAAGGTGGTCCTGCTCAAGGCCCTGGCGGACACGGCGCGCAACGCCGCCGCCCGCGTCTGGATCACCGAGGTGAACTGGCCGCTCTGGGAGGGACCCCACTCGCCGGCGGGGAAGAGCGTCTCGGTCGACGAGGAGTCCCAGGCCGACTACCTGGTCCGCTACTACCTGCTCACCCTGGGGACCGGTCTCGTGGAGCGGGTCTTCTGGTGGCAGCTGATCGCGCGCGGCTACGGATTGGTCGATCCCGCCGACCCCGCGCATCCGCGGCGGCGGCCGGCGTTCTTCGCCTTGAAGACCCTCCTTCGCGAGCTCGACGGCTGCCGTCTGGAGCGGGTCCTTCCGGCACCCGAGCCCGCGCGCCTCTGGCTCTTCCGGCGGCCGGACGGCACGGAGACGGCCGTGGGCTGGAGCGCGGCGGCCGGACCGGTGAAGGCGGCGCTGCCGGGCGGGTTGGAGGTCGAGCTCTTCCCGTCGGTCCGCTATTTCCGGCTGGAGTAGAGCGCCACGGCGCGGCGCATCCTCTCGACGCCCTTGTCGAATTCGTCGACGGGGATCCGCTCGTCCGAGCTGTGGATGCCCCGCAGGTCCTCCCCGGAGAGGGCGAAGGGGGTGATCCCGTAGGCCGGTATGCCGCGCTCGCGGAAGAAGCGCGAGTCGGTGAAGCCCGGCACGAACGTCGGCACCACCGGCCCGCTCGCGCCGAGCGCCTGGGCGAGAGCGGTCCAGACCGGTCCGGAGGAGGGCGACGGCGCCGCCGGGGGCGAGGTCACCAGGACCTCGACCGTGCAGTCGTCGCCCAGCGCCTGGCGGATCTCGCCGAGGAAGATCTTCGCGTCCGTGTCCGGGAGGAGCCGGACGTCGATGAGCGCCCTGGCCGTCCCCGGGATCACGTTGATCTTCTCGCCGCCGTCGAGCACCGTCACCTGGACCGAGTTGACGAACAGGTTGGCCATCCCCGGCAGCAGGAACTCCTTGGGGCCGGTCGGGGTGATCACGCGGTCGATGTCGGAGAGCGCGTGCCGCAGCTGTCCCTGGTGGAGCGGCGCGATGGCGTGCAGGTAGGCGCGGGCCGGCGGAGTGACCCGCCAGCGGATCGGCTTCTGGAGCAGGCGGGCGAGGGCGAGGACGAGCTGGTGGTTCGCGCTCTCCGGGTTCAGCCCCGAAGCGTGCCCGGCGCGGCCGGAGGTGGTGACCTGGAGCCACAGCGGACGCTTCTGGGACACCTCGATCCCCCACCAGAGGAGCCGGCCGTCCCCCGAGACCTGGGAGCGCCCACCCTCGCCGACCACCCCTTCCACGCCGCGGAAGAGCCCGGGATGGCTGCCCATGATCCAGCCGACCCCCTGGCCGCCGCCGTTCTCCTCGTCGGCCACCGCGAGATAGATGACGTCTTTGTCCAGGGGCACGCCGCGCCGCTTCAGGTCGACGAAAGCGGCGAGCTGGGCGATCCCCAGGCTCTTGTCGTCCACGGCGCCGCGCCCCCACAGGCGGCCGTCGCGGATCTCGCCGGCGAACGGCCGGGCGGTCCAGCCCGGACCGGCGGGGACCACGTCCATGTGGTGCAGGAGGACGATGGCGCGGCCGCCGCTTCTTTGCGACGCCGGGGAGGACAGGCGGGCCCAGAGGCTCGTCCGCCCCTGCGGCGAGACGAGGAGCTGTGTCGCGATCCCTTCGCGCTGCAGGATGCCGGCGAGAAACGCCGCCGCCAGGTGCTCGCGGCCGGGCGGGTTCGTGGTGTCGATGCGCAGATAGCTCTGCAGCCAGAGCGCCGGCTCGGACAACCGGCTGGGAGTTTCCGCGGGCGCCGCGGGCGGTCCCAGCAGAGCCAGGGCGAGGAGCGGTGCGAAGAGGCGCCGGGGAACCATGCGAGGCCGCACTCTACCAGGAACGATCGATCAGGAAAGAAGGGGGCGCCGTCCAACCACGGCACCCCGAGAAAGAAGAGTTGGTACTGCTGGGAAGCTCAGGGCTTCTGCGGCCAACGGACGAAGAAGCCGTCGGCCCAGACGATGTCCTGGTTGTAATCGGTCGGCTCGAACGAGGTGACGGAGTACGCGGCGCTCTCCTCCGTCTTGTTGCGGCCGAGAGAGCGGATCGCCATGACCTGCTGTGCCAGCGGGTTCGAGGTGTTCAGGTAGTACTCATAGGGGTTCTTCCAGCCGTCGACCGAAGGGACGTCCTGCATGTACTGCGGCACGAGGCCGGCGGTCGAGTCGAGGTAGCTCTCGGTGATCGTCGCATAGGACCCCATCGTGACGGTGCCGGCGGCTCCGGCGGCGGCTGCGCCGACCTGGTCGGTCAGCCAGGAGAACATCGCGGTTCCGGTATTGCGCATGTCAGCCACGGTCCTCTTCTGCTTCGCCTTCTGCAGAGCGTCGAGGAAGTTGGGGATCAGGAGCGCCGCGATGATGCCGATGATCGCGACCACGATCAGCAGCTCGATCAGCGTAAAGCCCTTCTGTCGGTTGCGGATTCTGCTCAACATTTGACTATGTCCTCCCTGGTTTCCGGAAAGCCCTGCCCCCCTCCCAGGGGCTCCGTTTGTTTGTTGGTCGTATCCATGCTTAAGCATCGTTAGTGCCAACCGGCCGCGCGGGCTTGTGTCGAGGGGATGCGGAGGGGGAGGGACCGTTCGTTGACACGGAGTGGCAGGGCGGTGCGCCACAAAGTGTCAGAAGCGGGGAGAAACAAAAAGGGGGCGCCGCCCAACCGCGACGCCCCACGAAGAGGAGTTGGTACTGCTGGGATTCTTGCTGTTCGTTCGTGTGCTCAGGGCTTCTGCGGCCAGCGGACGAAGAAGCCGTCGGCCCAGACGATGTCCTGGTTGTAGTCGGTCGGCTCGAACGAGGTGACGGAGTACGCAGCGCTCTCCTCCGTCTTGTTGCGGCCGAGCGAGCGGATCGCCATGACCTGCTGTGCCAGCGGGTTCGCGGTGTTCAGGTAGTACTGATAGGGGTTCTTCCAGCCGTCGACCGAAGGAACGTCCTGCATGTACTGCGGCACGAGGCCGGCGGTCGAGTCGAGGTAGCTCTCGGTGATCGTCGCATAAGAGCCCATCGTGACGGTGCCGGCAGCTCCGGCAGCGGCGGCGCCGACCTGGTCGGTCAGCCAGGAGAACATCGCGGTTCCGGTATTGCGCATGTCAGCCACGGTCCTCTTCTGCTTCGCCTTCTGCAGGGCGTCGAGGAAGTTGGGGATCAAAAGCGCCGCGATGATTCCGATGATCGCGACCACGATCAGCAGCTCGATCAACGTGAAGCCCTTCTGCCGGTTGCGGATTCTGCTCAACATTGGATTGTCTCCTCCCTGGTCCGAAAATCCCTTCCCGGGGAAATCCCTGGGGCTCGGATTGTTGTTGTCTTCCCTTCCCTAAAGCAGGGCTGGTGCCAGCCCTGCCGCGCCCGTAAATCGTTTGTTTTCTGAGCCTTCTTCTCGGAGCCTGACAATTTGTGGCAACTTCTGGCCGCGCCGGCTGCCACTCCGTGTCAGGGGGGAGGCTAGAGCACCAGCCGGCGGACGACGTCCTTGTAGAGGCCCACGCCCTCGACGAAACCGGGGAGGGCGAAGCGCTCGTTCGCCCGGTCGACCTGCAAGGTGTCGGTGTTCATGATGAGGAAGGGCGAGAAGCCGTAGGACGGCACGCCCATCGCCCGGAAGAAGCGGGAGTCGGTGGCCGTCCACGGGAGGAACCAGGGGCCTTTCGGGACGCTGGGATAGCGCTCTTCGAGCGCCTTCTGGATCTCGACGAAGACCGGATGGTCGAGCGGGCTGCCGTGGCGGGCGGACGGCGACTCGTCGACGGCCGTCGTCAACCCCCAGGTGAGCCAGCGCGGGAGGAGGCCGCCCATCACCTCGGGGAGCTCCTGGCCGGGGAGGAGGTGGAGCTTGACGACCATCTCGAAGCCGCCGCCGGGCGCCGCGGCGACCGGGAAGGGGACGGCCTCGGGCCGGAACAGCGAGCGGACGTAGTCGGGCAGCTTGCGGAAGGACTCGGGATCGAGGATGGTCGCGTCCGGGTTGGCGAGCATCTCGCGGAAGTCCTTGCGGTCGCGGCTCGGCCCGTAGCTCGCGAGATAGGCGCGCACCTCGGGAGTGACGCGGACGGGGACCTCCGGATCCGGATATCCGCGGTCGATGCGGTCGACGAGGAGCTGGTGCAGGTCCTCCAGCTGTTGGCGGTCGCTGCCGCAGAGGGTCACGTCGACGAACCGCTTCTGGCCGAACTCGGTCCCCCAGTACTTGATGTCCTCGCGCGAGCGGGCCTCGACGGCGCCCCCCTCGGTGAGCACCGCCCAGAAGTTGCGGACCATGTCGGGGTGCAGCTCGATGATCCGTCGCACGCCGAGGCGGCTGCCGCGCTCCTCGCTGCTGGTGGCGAGGAAGAGGACGGAGCGCTCGAGCGGCTTGCCGCTCTGCTTCAAGTCGATCATCGACAGCAGCTGGGCGATCGCCACGCTCTTCATGTCGAAGACGCCCCGGCCGTAGATCCAGGGGATCTCGATGTGCCCCTCGAAGGGAGGAAAGAACCACTCCTTGGGGTCGACCGCCGAGACGTCGATGTGGTTGTGGAGGACGAGCGGGTGCGGATCGGCCCCCTCGAGCTCGGCGTAGACGTTGGCGTGCTTGTCGTCGAGGATCTCGAGCTGCGCCGGAATGCCGGCCGCCGCGAGCTGCCGCGCCAGGAATCTGGCGCCGTCGACCTCGCTCCCGGTGGTGTCGGTGGTGTCGATCCGCACGTAGTCCCGGAGGAGCTTGACCTCGGGGCGGTTCGGGTAGTCCATCTGGATCCAGCGGTCGGAGGCCAGGCTCTTGAGCGGCCGGTCGAGGGCGCGGACGAGGCCCCAGGCGGCGAGACCGGCCAGCACGCAGCTGGTGTAGAGGGCGATGCGGGCGGCGAGCCGCTGCCGGCGGACGAGCGGAGATTCCGAGGTTCGACGCATGATCAGTAACGCAGGATAATAGGCCAATGCCGCTTCCGAACGAGAGCCCCTCCGGGGTCCGCCCGCTGGTCTGGCTGTTGCCGCTCGCCCTCCTCGCCTGCCTCGTCTATCTCGCCGCCGAGGCCTGGCTGCTCTCCGGCGACCTCGGCTTTCCGCTCGACGACAGCTGGATCCACCTGCAGTTCGCGCGCAACCTGGCGGCGGGACGCGGGCTCGCCTACAACCCCGGCGAGCTGGTGACCGGATCGACCGCGCCGCTGTGGACGGCGATCCTGGCGCTGCTCTTCCTCCTGCCCGGCAGCGTCATCGTCTGGACCAAGCTGGTGGGCGTGGCGCTCCACCTGGCGGGGGTGGCCGCGACCTGGAAGCTGGCGCGCGAGCTGGGCCTCGGCCGCGGCCTGGCGAGCCTGGCCGCCGTCCTCACCCTGTCCACCTCGTGGCTCGTCTGGTCGGCCCTGTCCGGGATGGAGGTCCCGCTCTTCGTTTTCCTCTCCCTGTCCGGCATGATCCTCCATCTGCGGGAGCGCGCCGCCGGGCCGGCCGCCCCACC
The DNA here is from genome assembly GCA_035637095.1 of Thermoanaerobaculia bacterium. Lineage (GTDB taxonomy): Bacteria > Acidobacteriota > Thermoanaerobaculia > Multivoradales > UBA5704 > UBA5704. The sequence goes on along the minus strand of DASPXX010000065.1, from coordinate 11,579 downwards.
CCTCGCGGCCGGGGTCTTCGCCGTGGCCGCCCTGGCCCGGCCCGAGGGGCTGCTGCTCCTGGTCCTGGCCCTCGCGGACCGCTGCCTGGTCGTCGCGCGGGAGGAGGACGGCGCTCTCGTCTGGAGACGGCCGCCGCTGCGGAACGTTCTCCTCGGGGCCGCTCTGGCCGCCTGCGCCCTGGTGGGACCCTTCCTCTTCTATCGGTGGGCCGGCGGGTCGTTCCTGCCGACCACGTTCGCCGCCAAGGGGGGCGAGCTCCGCCACTTCCTGCCGGACCTCCAGTACATCTACTCGGTCCTCGGCATCCTCTTCCGGCCGCAACCTTATATGGTGCTGCTCGCCGGCGCCGGCGTTCTGGCGCTTGCCGAGAGGCTGGGCACGCCGCGCGACCGCGGTCTCCTGCCGGCCCTCTGGCTCCTCGCCCTGCCGGTCGCCTACTCGACGATCAGCCCGGCCGGCAAGGGCCTGCTGGTCGGGAACTTCGGGCGCTACTACTTCCCCTTCTTCCCGGTCCTGATCGTGCTCGGCGTCCTCGGGCTGGAGCGCGCCGCGGCGACCCTGGGACCGCGGCTCAAGATCCTCCTGGCCATCGTGATCCTCTGGCCGACGCTCTCGACCTTGGTCGAAGGAGCGGGCCGCTACGCCCAGAACGTGGCGAACGTAGAGGACAGCGACGTGGCCGTGGCCCGCTGGCTGGCGCCGCGCCTCGATCCGGACGCCGTCCTCGCGGTCAACGACATCGGCGCCCTCAAGTTCCTGCTGCCGAACCGGGTGATCGACCTCGCGGGGATCGCCAACCCGGAGATCCGGCAGGCGGTCAACCGCGCCGTGCGGGAGAACCGCCCCTGGGAGCCGGTGATGGCGGAGGAGATCGCCAAGCGCCGGCCCGACTACCTGGTGATCTTCCCGAAGTGGTTCCCCACCCTCTCGCTCGACCCCCGCTTCCGCCCCCTCCTCCGCCTCCCCATCCGCGACAACATCACCATGGGCGGGGACGAGATCGTGGTCTATGCCACGCCATGGACGCGGTACCCGCTGAGAGCGATTCCCTGATCCCCTACCGCTGCCCGAGCCGGATCAGCCGGTCGACCGGGGCGTACTCGTCGCTCAGCAGCGGGGTGTCCCGCGACACGAATTCGCCGTGGAGGCGGGTGGCGACGAGCTCGCGGAGCGGGGGATCGAAATGGAAGCGGGCGTCGAGATCGCGGGCGCGGGCCGCGAGCTGCGACGGGGGCAACGCCGGCTGCCCGGTCGCCAGCACCTCGACGTTGGCCGCGCCGCGCACCCGGAACAGGTAGACCGTCTGGAAGCGGTCGCGCACCGTGTTGTACATGGCCTGCGAAAAAGGGTCGGAGAGCCCGGCGGCCAGGTTCAGCATGAAGACGCCGTCCGGCGTCAGGTGGCGCTCGACCTCGTCGAGGAACTGGACCGTGGTCAGGTGGAACGGCACCGACAGACCGATGTAGGTGTCGCAGAAGATGAGGTCCCAGCGCTCGTTCGAGCCGTGCAGGAAGCTGCGGGCATCTGAGATGAGGACGCGGTCGCCCGGCCGCGGCGCGAAGCGGAGAAAGCGTCGCGCCACCTCGGGGACCGCGGGATCGACGTCCACCGAATCGACCCGCAGATGAGGAAGCCGCCGCTGCAGATACCCCGGGGCACTGCCGCCGCCGAGGCCGAGCACCAGCATCCGATCGAGCCGCGGGTTGAGCACGAGCGCCAGGGCGCTCCACCGCGGATAGGGGAGGGCCGGCTCGCCGTCGGCCAGGCTCACCGCGGCCTGCCGGATGCGGTCGCTCTCCAGGGTCCGCACCCCGTTGCGCTGGTGCACCACGAGCGTCTGGTAGGGGGTGACCCGTTCATAAATGATGTCCCCCTCCAGCCGGAGCTTCGAGAAGACGGCCGGCACGCTGGCGATCAGCAGCAGGGCGGCGAGAGCGCTCGCGGCTTTCTCGGTCCCGAGCGCGCCGGACAGCGCGAGGAGGGCGGTGACCGCGGTCAGCAGGGCGAGCAGGCCGATGATCTGGTGCAGCTCCAGGAACGGGATCAGCCCGAAGGTGCAGCCGAGCGTGCCGGCCAGGCTCCCCAGGGTGGACAGGGCGTAGAGGCGCCCGGCCGTGTTCCCCACCGTGCCCAGGTCGTGGATTGCCAGGCGTACCGCGTAGGGCGAGACCGTGGCGAGAAGGATGCTCGCCGGCCCGAAGAGGACCGCGGTGGCGAGGAGCGTGCCGGCCGGCGTCGCGCCCGTCGCGCCGCCGAGCCAGGCCGCCATGGGCCGGCCGACCCACAGGAGGAGGGCCTGGAAGGAGCCCGCGAGCGCGATGAGCCGCCCGAGCGCGGTCATCGAAGGATGCCGGTCGGCGAGCCGGCCGCCCCACAGATAGCCCACGGACAGGGCGGCCAGGAAGACGCTGATGATCGAGCCCCAGACGTAGACGCTGTTGCCGAAATGCGGCGCGAGCACCCGGCTGGAGAGGATCTCCAGCGCCATCAGCACCGCTCCGCAGACGCCGACCACCCAGTAGAAGCGGAAACGGGAAAGCACGGGCGGAGTCTATTCCACACCGGATAGAATCCGCCGCATCATGAGCATCCCCATCCTCGACCTGAAGCGTGCGCGGCAGCGGATCGCCTCCGAGCTGGAGGAGCGCTGGGCGCGCATCCTCGACGAGAATTCCTATGTCCTGGGCCCCGAGGTCCGGGAGTTCGAAAAAGCCTTCGCGGAGTTTCTGGAGCTGCCGGCCTCGGTGGCCGTGGGCAACGGCACGGACGGCCTGATCCTCGCTCTGCGCGCTCTCGATCTGAAGCCGGGGGACGAGGTGATCGTCCCCGCCTTCAGCTTCTTCGCCACCGCCGAAGCCGTGCTCTGGCTCGGCGGCACCCCCGTCTTCGCCGACGTCGACCCGGAGACGCTCAACCTCGACCCGGCCGACGCGGAGGCGCGGGTCACCGGGCGCACCGTGGGGATCATCGGCGTCCACCTCTACGGCCGGCCGTTCGACGTGGATGCGATCCTCGCCCTCTGCGCAAAGCGCGGTCTCTGGCTGATCGAGGACGCGGCGCAGGCGCACGGCGCGCGCTGGAAGGGAAAGCGGGTCGGCGGCTTCGGCCGGCTCGCCGCCTGGAGCTTCTACCCCACCAAGAACCTCGGCTGCTTCGGAGACGGCGGCGCGGTGACCGGCGGCGACGCCGATCTGGTCGACAAGGTCCGCCTGCTCGCCAACCACGGCCAGACGAGCCGCTACCACCACGTCCTGGTCGGGGTGAACAGCCGGCTCGACAGTCTGCAGGCCGCGGTGCTGAACTGCCGGATCAAGAAGCTGGACCAAGACAACGCCCGCCGCCGCGATCTGGCCGGCCGCTACCAGAGCGGCCTCTCCAGGACCGGCGACATCCGTTTCCCCCCGGACCGGGAAGGAGTGACCTCCGTCTACCACCAGCTCACCCTCCGCACGGAGAAGCGGGACGCCCTCATGGAGCACCTGAAGTCCCGGGGGATCGCCTCCGCCGTGCACTACCCCTCGACCCTGGACCGCCAGCCGGCGATGGAAGGCCTGGTCTCCGTCCCCGAGGGAGACCTCCCCGTGGCCACCGCCGCGGCGCGCGAGGTGCTCTGCCTCCCCATGTACCCGGAGCTGGCCGACCGGGAGGTCGACGAGGTGTGCGAGGGGGTGCGGTCGTTCTACGGGTGAGCCTCCGGTTGACAAACGTCTTCCCTCGGCCGTAGCCTGTCAACCGAGATGACGATCGGACTCCGGATTCAGCAGGCGCGCCGGATGCGGGAGCTCAGCCTGCGCGACCTGGGCGATCTCGCCCGACTGAGCGCGCAGGCGCTCTCCAAGTACGAGCGCGGGCTCGACGTTCCGAGCTCCGGCTCTCTGCTTCGTCTCGCCGGTGCTCTCAGCCTGCCGGTCGAGTTCTTCGTGCGGCCGCGGCGGATCCTCGAGATCCGGCCGGACTACCGGAAGCGCAGCTCCCTCCCCTCCAGGCAGGAAGAGGCCCTGCTGGCCCGTATCCTGGAATGGGTGGATCGCTATCTGGAGATCGAGGAGATCCGGACTCCCGAGGGGGCCGACTTCACGTTTCCGGCCGGTTTCCCGCGTCCTGCCGGCACCCTGGAGGACGTTGAGCAGGCGGCGCTCGATCTCCGGGAGGTCTGGCGCCTGGGCTGGGACCCGATCGAGAACCTGACCGAGTTGCTCGAAGACCGCAACATCTGGGTCGGGCTCGTCGACGCCGAATCGCGGTTCGACGCCTGCACCTTCCGGGCGGAGGTGGACGGCCGGTCGCGGCCGGTCGTGGTGAGCCGCCGGGGGTTGCCCGGCGACCGCCAGCGGTTCAACCTGGCTCACGAGCTGGGCCATCTGCTGCTCGATCCGGTGGGAGATCTCGCCGCCGAAGCGGCGGCGAACCGGTTCGCGGGTGCATTCCTGGTCCCCGCTCCCGCGGCCCGGTTCGAGCTGGGCGGCCGGCGGCGGAGCCTCGACCTCTACGAGCTCCACCTGCTCAAGCACAAGTACGGCCTCAGCATGCAGGGCTGGGTCTATCGCGCCCGCGATCTCGCGCTCCTTCCGGACTCTCGCGCAGCCGCTCTCTTCCGTCGCTTCCGGAGCGAAGGCTGGCACCGCACCGAGCCCGGCGACGCCTACCCCGCCGAGCACCCCTCCCGTTTCGAGAGACTGGTCATGCAGGCGCTGACCGAGGATCTCATCTCCGAAACGCGAGCGGCGGAGCTCCTCGGCAAACCTCTCCAGCAGTTCCTGTCCGAGGTCTCCAGGGAGCACGATGGCCTTCCGGTCGATCTGCGTCACGGACACGAACTTCTGGATTGACCTCGACACCGGGGGGCTCATCGGCCCGATCTTCCAGCTGCCTTTCGAGTGGCAGGTCCCCGATGTGATCGCCGAGGAGCTGAAAAGGCCGGCAGGAGCCGAGTTGGTCCGGCGAGGGCTCCGCGTCCGTGAGCTCGACGGGGGCCAGGTTGCCGAGGTCGTCGCTCTGGCGGCCGTCTACCCGCACCCTTCGCGATCCGACCTCTTCGCGCTCGTGCTCGCCCGCGCGCAACGGGCCCTCCTGCTGACCGGAGACCGCCACCTCCGGCAGGCGGCAGAGCAAGAAGGGGTCAAGGTCCACGGAACGCTCTGGCTGCTCGACGAGTTGGTGGAGCGCTCTGTGATCACTCCCAGGGATGCGGCGGATGCTCTCCAGCTCATGAGGGAGGGGCACCGGCGCCTCCCGGCCGAGGAGGTCGACCGGCGTCTGCGCCGTTGGCGAGGACCTTGAGCTTCTCGATCGCCTCCAGCACCTTCCGCACCTGCTCGCTGTCCCGGATCGCCAGTGCCGCCCGGAAGTCGCGCCGGGCGGCTTCGAGGTTCCCCTGGTAGAGCGAGAGGGCGCCGCGAAAGTAGAGGGCGCGCTGGTTTTCGGGCCAGGCGGCGAGCATCCGGTCGAGCTCTCCTCGGGCGGCCGGGGCGAGGTGGGGATCGCGCGCGAGCTGCTCCAGCCCCGGGCGCCCTCCGAAGCCGGGGAAGAGGCGCAGCTCCAGGCGATTCAGCAACGCCGCGTGCGCGGGCGTCCTTCTTAGATAGACCGCGCTGAAATCGTCCCAGTAGACGAGGCCCCAGCGCTCCGGGATTTCGGGCGCGATCCCCTCGAAGTCGTGCTCGGAGATCAGCAGGGCCTCCACGCCGTACTTCTCGACGACCCGCGGAAACGGCGTGGTCGTCACCTCCTGAACCAGGGACGCGAAGACGTCGTTGCGGCCGTCCCAGAAGACCGGCTCGCGCCGCCGCCAGAGGAGGAAGCCGCCGTAGTTCTGGTAGTTGAAGACCCGCTCGCGGAAGCCCTGGGCCTCCAGGAAGCGGACCGCCCCCTCCGGGAGCTGGGGCGCGAGCAGCCGCCGCGGGTGCTCCAGCCAGGCGGTCGCGGCGACCAGGGCGAGGACGGCGGCCACCCCGGCCTGCAGCACCCGGCGCAGCAGGGGCGTCAGCTCCCGTCCTCCCCACAACCGGTAGAGCGCCGGCAGCGCCAGGATCGCGCCATGGAAGAGGAAGCGCGGGGAGCGGAAGGAGAGTGCGAGGAAGGTGGCGATCCCCAGGATCTCGGCGAGCGAGAGCGCGAGCAGGCGCCGCAACGGCAGAATCCCGGCGAGCAGCAGGACCAGGAGCAGCAGGAAGGCCGGGTTCCCCCGCGGGTCCGCCGCCGCGAAGTGTCCGAGGTCCCAGGCGATGCCGCTGGCGAAGAGGATGCGGCTGAGCTTGAACGGGTAGAGCCAGACCTCCCAGCCGTTCGGATTGAGCAGCGTGACCGGGATGGCCGCGCCCAGCGCTATTAAATAAGGACGCGGGGGGCCGGCCCGGACCGCCTCCAGCGTCCAGAGCCCGAGGACGAAGAGCCCGAAGATCACCCCCGAGTGCAGGTTCGCCCAGAAGAAGAAGAGGACGACGACCGCGGCGAGCCACCTCCGCCGGCCGGTTTGGCGGAAGCGGGTGAGGACGAGGAGCATCAGGGCGAGGAACAGCTCGCTCAGGAGGGCGGCGCGCAGGATGAGCTCCGCCGCGAGCATCCAGACGCCGAGGCCGAGGAGGAGGGCGAGCCACGGGACCGAGCGCGGCACGTCCCGGTCCGCCTCGGCGACCGCCCGCCGCCCGACGAGCCACCCGATCGCCAGGATGAGAAGGACCCGCGTCGCGAGGAGCGCCGGGTATCCCCCGAGCCGCCAGATCCCCCAGGCCAGGAGCGAGAACCCCCACTCGTGGGTGATCCAGCGCGCGCCGGGCCGGGTGAACGAGAACGGATCGGTGAGCGGCACGCGGCCGTGCGCCACGATCCATTCCCCCGTCCGGAGATGGCCGAACAGGTCGTCGTGGGTCAGCGGCAGGCTCGCCCGGGCGATCGCCAGGGCCACGAGCGCGGCCAGGGCCAGCCAGTCGAGGATCTTGAGGGCGCGCACCGGAGGAGATGGTAGCAGGAGGCAGAAACGGGCGATCCGCTCCGCGGTGCGGGCCGTCTGCACCTCGGAGCGGGCCGTCGCTCCAGGAAGCGGACGATCTGCACCGCGGAGCGGATCACCTGTTTCGCGGAGCGAGCCGTCTGTTCCACGGAACGAGCCACCTGTTCCGAGGTCCAGGCCGTCCAGACCGCGGAATGGAGCCCCGCCCCGCGGTCCGAGCCTCCCGCTCCGCGGTCCAGATCGCCCGCACCCCGGAGCGGATCGTCCATCCAACGCTATAATAGGCGCGGACCGCCCCTGCCGCAGTCCACCCCGAAGCAACGAACGAAGAGGTTTTTCCATGGCCAAGGCCCGCGTATCCGTCATCAAAACCAAGCCCGAGACCGTCCTCGCGGACGTGGGTCGGACGATGGAGCTCGCCGAGGTCCGCCGTCACCTGGACCCCGGCGCGACCACCATCCTCAAGGACAACATCTCCTGGCACTTCCCGTTCCCGGGCGCCAACACGACTCCGTGGCAGCTCGAAGGGACGATCCTCAAGCTGCGCGCCGACGGCTACAGAGACCAGGTCTGCGTGCAGAACAACACGGTCGTCACTGACCCGAAGAAGGGCGAGCGGCTGAACCGCTACCTGCCGGTGCTCGACAAGTACGATGTGCCGGTGCGCTACAACTGTTTCCCCGACGACCTCAAGTGGGTCCACTACCAGCCGAAGGGGAAGATGCTGGCGCTCCCCAAGATCTACCCCGAGGGGATCACCATCCCCGAGTTCTTCCTGGGCAAGAACATCGTCCACCTGCCCACGGTCAAGTGCCACATCTACACCACCACGACCGGGGCGATGAAGAACGCCTTCGGCGGCCTCCTGAACACCCGGCGGCACTACACGCACTCGTGGATCCACGAGACGCTGGTGGACCTCCTGACGATCCAGAAGGAAATCCACACCGGGATCTTCGCGGTGAAGGACGGCACGACCTGCGGCAACGGCCCCGGGCCGCGGACGATGATCCCCGTGGAGAAGGACATCCTGATGGCCTCCGGCGACCAGGTGGCGATCGACGCGATGGCGGCGAAGATCATGGGGTTCGACCCGATGAGCATCAAGTACATCCGCCTGGCCCACGACGCGGGGCTGGGCGTCGGCGATCCGCGGGACATCGAGGTGGTGGGCGAGGACGTCTCCAACTGGAACTTCCGGTTCACGGTGGGGGACAACGCCGTGTCCCGCTTCGGCGACCTCGTCTGGTTCGGGCCGCTCCACTGGATGCAGAAGCTCCTGTTCCGGACTCCGCTGGTCTACTTCTTCGTGTTCGGGTCGTTCTTCTACCACGACTACGCGTGGTACCCGACGATCGGCAAGCGCCGGATCGAGCACTACAAGCGGACCAGCAAGTGGATGCGCCTCTTCGAGGAGTACCCCGAGGCGTCCGTCGAGAAGGCCGCCTGAGCTCTCCGCCGGCGCCCCCCGACGCTACGGACGAGAGCGGCACCGGTCTCGAGCGGCTGGGCCGGCGGCTTGCGGTGCCGCTGCTCCTCGGTCTCCTGGTCGGCGCCGGTCTGGTGCTGACGGCGAGCCCGCGAGCGTTGATCGCCAGCCTGCGGCGGCTCGATCCGGGGCTCCTCCCCTGGGTCCTGGGGCTCTCCCTCGTCAACTACCTGCTGCGCTTCGTCCGCTGGGAGATCTATCTCGGCCGGCTCGGGGTGCGGCTCGCGCGGACGCGAAGCCTGGGCGTCTTCGTGGTGGGGTTCCTCCTCTCGGTGACGCCGGGGAAGGCAGGAGAGCTGGGCAAGGCCTGGCTGGTGCGGGAGCTCGGCGGCGGTCCTGCGCTCCGCGTGGTGCCGGCGGTCCTGGCCGAGCGGGTGACGGATCTCCTCGGCGTCTTGGTGCTGATCGGCCTGGGCGCGCTCCCCTTCCGCGGCGGACCGTGGATCGCCGGGCTGCTGCTCGCGGCGGTGGCCGGGGTGGTCCTGGCCCTCACCTGGCGGCCGCTGGCCGACCTCGCCTTCCGGATCGCCGGGCGCCTGCCGCTGGTCGGGAAGCGGCTGCCGTCCCTGCTCGAGATGTACGACCGGCTGCGCGGCCTCCTCTCGCCGGGCCTGCTCCTGGGAGCGCTGGCGATCGCGGTGGTCGCCTGGGGTGCGGAGGGGATGGGCTTCTGGCTGGTCGTCCGTGAGTACGCGCCGGGCGCGGGACTCCTCGCCGCGCTCTTCAACTACACGGGAGCGACCGTGGTGGGCTCGCTCTCCATGCTCCCCGGCGGCCTCGGAGCCGCCGAAGGCTCGATGGCCGCGCTCCTCCACGCCCAGGGCCTGGACACCGCGGACGCCAACCTGGTCACCCTGGTCGTCCGCGGGGCCACCCTCTGGTTTGCCGTCGGCCTGGGGCTCCTCGCCCTGCCGTTTGTGGTCCGCTGGCTGGCTGGGCGGCGGACTTGAGGTCACAGTTTGTGACCTCAAGTTTGAAGTCGAGTGCAAGAATCGACCTCCGTTTTCCCACTTATATAGGAGCCAGGGCGACATCTGCCGTCCCCGGGCACCCCTGGCCCATGCCGGGCCGGCGGGAAGACGCGGCAACTTGAGGTCACAAACTGTGACCTCAAGTTGGTCCGGAGAGCTCTGCCATGGAGCAGGTACAGGCATTGGTCCCCACGGAGGTCGTCGAGAGCATCATCATCGTCCTACGGGGAGAGAAGGTCATCCTGGATCGGAACATAGCCCGCCTCTATGAAGTCGAGACGAAAATGCTCGTCCGTGCCGTCAAACGGAACCTGGGGCGCTTCCCCGAGGACTTCATGTTCCAGCTGACGGAGGAGGAGACCCAGAACTTGAGGTGCCAAATTGGTACCTCAAGTTGGGGCGGTAGCCGCTACCGTCCCTATGCCTTCACGGAGCAGGGGGTGGCGATGCTCTCGGGCGTGCTGCGGAGCGAGCGGGCGGTGCAGGTCAACGTCGAGATCATGCGGACCTTCGTCCGGCTCCGCCGGATGGCGGCCTCCCGGGAGGACCTGGCCCGCAAGATCGAGGCTCTCGAGGAGCGGTACGACGGCCAGTTCCGCATCGTCTTCGACGCCCTGCGGCAACTCATGGCGGCGCCGGAGCCGCCGGACCGGCCGATCGGTTTCGAGTAGTGGCTACGCGAATTTGGTCCCGCACTCCGGGCAGAACTTGGGGCTCCCCTCGACCTGCGCGCCGCAGGAGTCGCAGGCGCGCTTCTGCTGGGTGGGCGTACCGCACTCGGGGCAGAACTTGGCGTTGCCGGTCTTGGCGCCGCAGGAGCTGCAGACGGCGGCCGCGGGCTTCGCGACGTCCCTGCCATGGGTCTTCAGCCAGTCGACCTGCTGCGCCTTCTCGAAGGCCTGGGACTTCGCCGCCTCGGCCTGGGCTGCTGCGAGCTCCTCGTCGAGATCGGGCGCGCAGCTCTCGCAGAGCTGGGCCTTCTTGTTGAAGCAGACCGGCTCGCAGATCCAGTTCCCGCAGCGGGTGCACTGCTTGAACAGAGGCCGGATCTCCTCCACCGCCTCGCGCAGGGCCGCGTCGTGCGCCGGCCCGCCCACCGCCCGCTGGATCTGGTAGGCGGTGTCCGACACCCGTCCGAAGACGCCGCCAAAGAGGCTGCCGGCCACCTGCGCGGCCGAGGCGGCGAGGCCGATCTTCGAGGACTTGAAGCTCGACATGTAGCCGTTGCCGCACTTCTCGCAGTAGAACTTGAATTGATACCCGCGGTCGGTGGACAGGTCTTCGTAATTCCCGGTGAACTCGACGTTCGACATGGCTCCTTCTTCCTTCGTATGAGATTGCGGGGGAATCGTAGCATCTCCCGTTCGGATCTGTGCCAGAGTAGCGGCTCCGTGAGCACCCGAGCCCGGTCGCGCGCCATCCTCCTGACGATCCTGGCGGTCGCCCTGGCCCTCCGCCTCGCCCATTGGTGGGCGGTGCGGGACGAGCCGTTCTTCGCGCAGCTCGCCATGGACAGCCAGGAGTACGATCGCTGGGCCCAGGAGATCGCCGGCGGCGACTGGCTCGGCTCCCAGGTCTTCTTCCAGGCTCCCCTCTATCCGTACCTGCTCGCCGTCGTCTACAAGCTGGCCGGACGCAGCCTCGACGCGGTCTATCTGCTCCAGATCGCCGCCGCGGTCGCCGGGATCTGGGCGCTGTACCGGGCGGCGCGGAGAATGGCGGCCGAGCGGGTCGGCCTGGTGGCGGCGGGGCTCGCCGCGGTCTACGGCCCCTTCCTCTTCTATGACGTGCAGCTCCTCAAGGAGTCGCTCGCGGTCGCCGTCACGAGCTTCCTCCTCTGGGCGCTCGCCGGGAGACGCTGGCTCGCCGCCGGGATCCTGCTGGGGGTGCTCGCCCTCCTGCGCGAGAACGCCCTGCTGCTCGTCCCCTTCCTGCTGCCGCTCGCCTGGAGCCGCGAACGCCCCGGAAAAAGCCCGGCCGGCCTGCTCAAGGACGGCGGGGCGCTGGTGGCGGGTCTCGTCCTCGCCCTGGCGCCGGTCGCCCTGCGCAACGGGCTCGTCGGCGGCGACTTCCTCCCCACCACCTTCCAGGGGGGAGTCAACTTCTGGATCGGGAACAACCCCGAAGCAGACGGCACCTACCGGCCGGTCGTCCCCGGCAAGCAGATCC